>CAZEAA010000173.1:0-12221 GCA_964510015.1 uncultured Sandaracinaceae bacterium | reverse complement strand
GATCCGCCGCCAACCCGGCGAGGTTTGCGCGGACGGCGGGCGGGGCCGCAGCCTCGGGTGTGGCAACCGATGCCGCGGGGTTGGACTGCCCACCCGCCGACGAGGCGGCCGTGCCCTGCGCGCTGGCGACCGTGGTGGCCGGCCCGAGCGGCGGCTGGCCAGCGGGCGGGGTCGCCGCAGGCTCGTGGTCCACCGGCGTATTCGGGGCGCTGCCCAGCGCCGCCGTGACGGTCGCCGCAGGAGGCATGGACGAGCGGGGCGCCGAGCTCGTGGCCAGCCAGGCGCCACCCACGAGCAGCACGCTCAGCGCGGCGACCCCGAGCGAGAGCGCGACGCCACGGCGCCTGCCGGGTGGCTCGAGATACGCCTTTGGCCTCGCGGCCGCGGGGGGCTCGGGCGCCAGCAGCACCGTCTCGGAAGCCTCGCGCAGCGCGGCTCCTGGCTTGGCCCCCGGCTGGAGCCCCAGCGTCATCGCGGGCACGTGATCGAGGCGCGTGTCGCCCACCTCTTCCCGCTGGACGGAGACGTGCTCGCGGGTGTCGAGACCACCGCGCAGCTCGTCCACCTCGCGCCCGAGGCGGCGGCGTGCCTGATGCAGCCCGGGCAGCAACGCCAGCTGCTCGATGAGCGCCTCGGCGCTGGGGGTGCGCGAGGCCCGATCCACGCTGAGCAACCCCTCGATGGCGCTCAGCAGCGCGGGCGGCGTGTCCTCGGGCGCCAGCTCGCGCACGTGCGGCCGCTCGCCCTCGGCGATGCGTCGCATGGTCTCCACGTCGTGCGCCCCCTGGAAGGGACGCTGCCCGCACAGGCACTCGAACAGCAGCACGCCCAGCGCGAAGAGGTCCGCGCGCCCGTCGAGCTCTTCGCCGCGGATCTGCTCGGGCGCCATGTAGGCAATCTTCCCGCGCACCCCGGTGCTGGTGGTGGGCGCCGCGTTGCTCATCACGCGCGCCACGCCGAAGTCGGTGAGCTTGATCTCGCCCGTGCGGCTGAGCATCACGTTGGCGGGCGACACGTCGCGGTGCACCACCCCGTGGGCGGGGCCGTGCGCGTAGTGCAGCGCGTAGCCCAGGTCGAGCGCCAGCCGCGCCACCAGCGTGTGGGGCAGCACGCGGCCCGGACGCGACGCCACGTAGTCGCGCAGGTCCACGCCGTCCACCAGCTCGAGCGCCAGGTACTGCGTGCCGTCCACGTCGCCGAACTCCACCACGCTGACGATGCCGGTGTGGCGCAACGTGGAGGCGATGCTCGCCTCGCGCTGGAACTGCCGCAGAAAGCTCGGGTCCGCCGCGAACGCCGGCAGCACCCGCTTGAGACACACCCGCTGCTCCACCCCGTGCAGCCCGCGCCGCAACGCCAGGAACGTCTCGGCCATACCCCCAACCCCGAGCCGTCGCACGATCTGGTAAGGGCCGAAGAGCCGGGCGTCCGTCTCCATCACGCCGTGCGTCTAGCAGAGGGCCACAAGGTGGGCAAAGCGCCCCTACCCCACTACATCGCCGCACCCCAACCCAAAGCCCACGACCACGTACGTCCCCGTCGACGCGGTCAGAACTCACTGGGCACCCCACCCCCTCGCGCTCTACCCTCTCTCTCCCGTGATGACCCCCCCCGCCCTGCCCGCTGGTGTCAGCGAGACCTCGCCGCTGGCGCGTGAGGCCATCCGTGTGTACGGCCGCTACGAGGTCGAAGTGGTGGAGGCCTTCACCCTCTGCCCGTGGGCCGAGCGCTCGCGTCGCGACGGCCACACGCGCCAGCTGGTGCTCGAGGGTCCGCTCGACGCCGACCTCGTGCTCGCCGCGATCGACGTGCTCAGCGCGGACACGCGCGTGGAGGTGGGCTTCCTGCTCTTCCCGTGCTGCACGCTCTCGCGGGTGGAGTTCGAGCGCTTCGTCTCCGCGTTGCGCGACCGCGACCAGCAGCGCGGGGCCACGTTCGCGGCCGCGGCGTTCCACCCCGATGCGGCGGCCGACATGACGGATGCCTACCGGCTCGTGCCCTTCGTGCGTCGCTCGCCGGACCCGACCATTCAGCTGATCCGGCGCAGCGCCCTCGAGGCCGTGCGACGCCCGGGCGACGGCGGCACGGGCTACATCGACCCGAGCTCCATCACGGACCTGGTCGCCTTCTTCAAGAACCCGCCCAAGCCGCCGCTGCACGAGCGCGTGGCGCAGGCCAACCTCGAGACCATCGAGCGGGTGGGTGTCCTGCCCGTGGAGCGGGTGCTCGCCGCCATTCGTGCGGACCGCGCGCGCGCCTATGCCGCGCTGCTGGGCGAGGCCCACGCGGCCGTGAGGATCTGGCCCGCGCCCGAGAGCGCGTAGCCGCCCTCAGGTGGCCCGGCGCCGCGCGACGCCGGCGCTGACCGCGCCCCACAGCATGCCCAGCACCAGACCGCCGGCGTGCGCCCAGTTGGCCATCGGGATGACCTCCAAGAAGCCCAGCAGCATCCAGAACAGCATGAAGATGATGGTGCTCTGCGGGAGCACGATGGGGCTGCGCGGGTCCAAGCGGCCGCGCACCCACACGAAGCCGAGCAACCCGTAGACGACGCCGCTGAGTCCCATGGCGCTGCTCCGCGCGATGAACCCCTCGGCCAGGACGCCGCCCACCCCGAACATGAGCACCTGCATCAACAGGTAGCGCGAGCGGAAGTGGTACTCGATGGCGCTGCCCAGCTGGTACATCCACAGCAGGTTGAAGAAGAGGTGCATCCCGCCCATGTGGAACACGATCGGGAGGAACAGGCGCCACCACTCGCCATGCAGGATGGCGGTCCAGTTGAAGCCGAACAGGTCGCCGTGCAGCTCACCCCAGTCGGTGAAGTAGGTGACGACACCGCTCAGCACGATGACACCCAGGCTCACGGTGCCGACGAGGGGCGCCGCCTGCGCACGCGCCTGGTCGGCCTGCGCGCGCTCGGTGCGCCGCTGGGCCTCGCGCTCTTGGGCCGTGCGCGTGCGACGCGTGACGCCAGCGCGCGCCGCGAGGTCGGCGATGCGCGGGTCACGCGGGTCGGCCACGAAGGCGGCGAGCAGCTCTTCGGCCAGCGGCATGTCGCCCTCGGCGTCCACCCATATCCCGTAGCCCCCGTTGGCTTCGAGCTTGAGCGAGGCCGCCACGTCTCCTCCCACGAGTGCGTCGCGCAGGAATTGCGCCTCGCGGCGATCTTCGCGGCTCGTCAGCTTCTTCATGCGCGCGTCAGCCTAGCAGGCCGAGACTGCACGCGCATTTGCGGCCATGAGCCCACCAGGCCGAGCGGCTCGGGGCGCAGGCGAACCAGCACACCGAGCGTGGCGAAGATCAGCTCGTCGGCCTCGCGACCGAGCCGCTGGTGCGCGCGACCCGCGACGTCACGAAAGCGCCGCGCCAGCGCGTGCTCGGGGACGATGCCCATGCCCACCTCGTTGGTGACCACCAGCACCTCACCGGGGATGCCGGCGATCGCCCCGACCAAGCCCTCCACCCGCGCCTCGATGTCGGCGTCGGAGAGCCCCGCCAGCAGCAGGTTGGTGAGCCACAGGGTCAGGCAGTCGATCACCACCACGGAGGCCGCCGCGCACTCCTGCAAGGCGTCCTCGAGCGCGTCGGGCACCTCCCGCGTGACGAAGCGCTCGCCGCGGTCACGCTGGTGGGCCGCGATGCGGGCGCGCATCTCGTCGTCGAAGGCCACCGCCGTGGCCAGAAAGCAGCGCTCGCCCGGGTGGCGGGCGGCTCGCTCCTCGGCGTAGCGGCTCTTGCCCGAGCGCACGCCCCCGCCGATCACGACCAAGTGTGCCACGTGGCGACTCAGCGGATGGTGTCGAGCACGGCGTTGTCGAACTCGTGCCGGTTGGGCGCGAGGCTCCAGCGCATGAACACGTGCCCCACGCAGGTGGTCGGGTTCACGGCGCCGAACGTGCGGCTGTCGAACGCGTGCGGGAGGCGGTTGTCGCCCATCAGGAAGATGCCCCCACGGACGGCGATGGGGCGTGAGGCGAACCCCTGCGCGTCCTGCATGAACGCGTGCTCTTCGCCCCCACGGGACTCGAGGCCGATGATGACGTTGTGCGGCTGGGTGTCCCCGTGCATCGTGAACGACAGGGTGCGCTCGATGTTGCGGTCCACGCCGTGGCCGTCGATCTTCATGAAGCCGCGGTGCGCCGAGATCGTGCCGCCCGGCCGGGCGATGAAGCGCCCCACCACGAAGCCCGTGCCCGCCGGGTGACGACAGACCACCACGTCACCGAAATCGGGGTCACCCTCGTCGTTCCACATCAAGACGGTCTCACCCGCGAGCATGGTGGGGGCCATGCCGTCGTCGGTGATCACGACGGGCGTCACGAAGAACGCGCGCATGACACCCGCGAAGGCGCCGATCACGGCGAGGACACCAAGGAGGTACTTGAGCGAGGCTTTGGTCACGAGAAGAGAGGATGATGCGTTTCGCCCGTTCGGCCAACTTCGACGCTGCGCGCGAGCCCCATCACTCGAGCGCGAGGCGCACGCCGGCCGTCAACGTGAAGCGACCGACGGCGTCCTGGAAGTCGTTGGTCAGGCCATATCGGAAGCCGAGCTGGATGGCCGCGGGCCCGAACAGGGCGCTCAGACCGAGCCCCGCGCCGAGGCCGGCGAAGAGGTCCCCGCCAGCGCGGCCGATGCTGCTGTCCACCTCGAGGCCAACGTACAGCTGCTCCACCAGCTCGACGTCGACGCCGTAGGCCGAGGCCCACAGGAAGGGCCCGGCGCTCGCCATGCCCAAGAGGGCCCCTTGGCGGGTGCGCAGGAAGAAGCGCTCACCCACGCGAACGCTCAGCGAGAGCGAGGGCCCGAGGCGCACGCGTTCGATGCCCTCGCGCTCGCCCCCGGTGGGGAACCACGCGCCGAGCTCGGCGTAGAGCGACACGTCGTCCCGGGTGAGCAAGCGGTAGCCCGCCCACGCCTGCAGGTCGCGGTCTCCCCGCTCGGCCGGCACCACGCCGTTTTCGGCGACGTCCACCGCGTGGGCCACGCCGAGCCGGAGCCGGCTGGTGGGAGAAGCCTCGATGCCGACGCTGGCCCGCCAGTAGCCTTCGTTTTGGCCGAGGCGCCCCTGGTGGCTGAGCATGGTGAAGCCGCCGCTGCCGACGCGCCGGTCGTTCACCAGGCCCATCAGGCTCGGGTGACCGGTGAGACCGAAGGCCTCTTGGAGATGGGTGGGCGGCTCCACGAAAGCCACGGCCTCGGGCTCGGCCGCGGCCGCGTCGGGGACGGGCTCGGGCGCAGCCTCGGGCTCTTGGACGTCCACCCGCAGCTCCGCGATGGGCGCCTGGGGGCGTGGGGCGACGGGCTCGAGCTCCGTGGGCTCCGTCGGCGCCGGCTCCGTCGGCTCCGGCTCCGTCGGCTCCGGGGTCTCGCCCGGCTCGGTGGCCTCCGTCGGCTCCGTGGCCACCGGCTCCGGGTCCACGGCCACCACCACCAGCTCGAAGTTCGCGGGCGCGCTGGGGCTCGCCACCAGCGTCACGACCAACCGACCCTCGTCTTGCTCCACCTCTTCGATCGTCACGCCCTCGGGCGCGATCACGCGCAGCTCCGGCAGGGGCTGGCTAGCGTCGAGCGTGAACGTGATCTCCTGCGAGCTGCCGCGCAGCAACGACGCGGGCGCGCCCGGCTCGAGGCCCGCCACGGTGACGGCGGGTTGCTCCACCTGCACGCCGACCGCCGGCAAGGGGCCGCCGCTCGCCGGCGTGCACGTGACGTCGGCGACACCGGGGCGGGTGAACACGCCCTCGGCGGCGGCGGGAGCGTCGCCCAGCCCGCAGGTGAAGCCCGCGGGGCTGAAGAAGCGCGTGCCGCGCAGCACGGCGGGCGGGCTCGCGGCGCGACCCCAGTCCCCCTCGGCCACGCTGGTGAGGTCGGCCTCGGGCGCACCGGGGGCCTGCAGACCCACCAAGGCCACGGTCAGCGGCACGCGCTCGCTCGGGCGGCTCTCGAGCCGTGTCCCGTCGATGGTGGCGAGGGCGAGGTAGTAGGTGCCCGCCGGCAAGCGGTGCACCTCGAAGCGGCGGATGCTGGCCGGCGCCTGCACGGCCGCGATGAGGCCGCTGCCATCGGCTTCGCTCGAGAGCTCCACCCGGTAGTAGGCGGCGTTGGGCACCTCGGCCCACTCGCCCACCAACGTGCCACCGGTGCCCACCACGCCGATCACGCTGCGGCTCGTGTCCGCCGTGAGCTGCGGCGTCGCGGGCAACGGACGCGGCCGCGCAGGCCGCTCACCGCGCACCACCGTCGACCCGAAGCCGGGGCGCACCGTGACGGGCGCGCCGCTCGCGCCGCGGACACGCGCCGAGCCACCGCTGTGGTTGGACACCACGCTGCTGCCCTCGCCGTCCACGGTGACCACCGACGAGCCGCCGTTCAGCTCGGTCTCGCCGCTTGGCGTGTCCACCTGCAGGCGCAGATCCCCGAGGCGGCTGCGCAGCGTGCCGCGCTCGAGCGTGGCTTGGCTCGTGCGTCGACGCGCCGTGTTGTCGGCGCTGCCGCCGTAGATGATCACGAGCGTGTTCTCGCGCATCTGGATCTGCGACTCGTCGCGGAACGTGACCTCGGCGCTGGCCGCCTCTTCGGTGCTCACGTGCCAGCCGCGGTACAGGCCGAGCCCGCGACGCGCGGAGCGCCAGTCCGCCGAGCTGCTAGAGCGCGCTTGCACCTCGCGCGCGGTGCGGGTGACGCGCGCGTCGGGGGCGTCCTGGTTGCGCACCGGGATGGTGATGGTCACGCCGGGGCGGATGTTGCTGGCGTCGGTCCCCATGTGCGGGTTGTAGCGATAGATGACCTCGTGGCACTGCCGCGGGTTGCCGAAGAAGCGCTGCGCGATCCCGTAGCAGGTGTCGCCCACCTGGATGGTGTAGCGAATGGTCTCTTCGCTCGAGCCGCCTTGGGCCGAGGCGAGAGGCGCCCCGGGGACCAGCGCCGAGGCCAAGACGAACAGGGCGCCGAGACCAGCGCGCACACGGTTTCCAAGCATCATTTCTTTCGCTCACTCTTACGGATGGCGCGCAGGATCTTGCGGGCCACTTCATCGGGGTCGTACGGGGCCACCACCACGTCGGCGGCGCCCACGCGGAGCAGCTGACTGAGCCGCTCCATGTCGCCCTTCGGGGCGTCGGTGATCACGGGCTCACCCGCGCGGACCAGCGTGGCGATCTCCTCGGGGGTCAGGCCGGGCGCGAAGACGGCACGCGCAGGGGTGTCCGTGTAACCGCGCAAAAAGAGCCCGTTGGCCGCGAGGCCCAGCATCAACGCCTCGTCGTGCGGGCCGAGGTACGCGACGTCCATGCCGCCGGTGGGGCCGGGCCCCGGGATCTGGACGTTCAGATGGCTGCCCAGCATGGTGGGCGCATTGGTCGAGATGGGCGCCTGCGAGACCATGCGCGCGGCGCGTCCCAGCAAGCGGCCGCCTTGGGTGGCTCCGTGCCGCGAGGGGGCCGCCGGGTCCACCGCCAGGAGCGCGTCGCGCACGCTCCGCGCCGAGGGCCGCGCTTCGGGGAGCTTGTCCATCATGCGCTGGATCAGGTCGTCGAGCGCTCCCGGCACCTCCAGCTCGGGATAGGCCTCGCGGATGGGGGTGGGGGCCACGAAGAGGTGCCGCGAGATCAGGATCGCGGTGTCGCCCGAGAACGGCGGGTTCGCGGTGAGCATCTCGTAGAGCATGCACCCCAGGGAGTAGACGTCGGTGGCGGGGGTCACCTCGATGCCGCGCGCCTGCTCGGGGGACATGTAGTCCGGTGTGCCGGTCACCACGCCCTCGCGCGTGAGGCGGCCCATGTCGCCCTGCTCGGCCATGAAGGCGAGCCCGAAGTCCACGACCACCACGCGGTCGCTTCCGTCGGCGGCGGTCTCGATCATGACGTTCTCGGGCTTCAGGTCGCGGTGCACCAGCCCGATGGCGTTGGCGGCGGTGAGCACGTCGGCGATCTGCCGCGCGTAGCGCAGCGCGCGCACCAGCGGCAGCGGCGGCCGGTCGAGGTCCACCAGCGTCCGCAGCGTGACGCCCTTGAGCAGCTCCATGGCCATGTAGAGCGCACCCTGGTGCTCGCCGAAGTCGTACACCTCGACCGCGTTCGGGTGCTTCAGCGCCGAGGCCACGCGCGCCTCCCGCTCGAAGCGCGCGCGCGCCCCCTTGCGAGCCGCGTGCTCCGGCAGGATGAGCTTGAGGGCCACCTTGCGGCGCAGCTGGATCTGCGTGGCCAGGAACACCACGCCCATGCCGCCTTCGCCCAGCTTGCGCTCGAGCTCGAAGCGCCCCGCGACGATGTCACCGGGCGAGAGGGAGACGCTGTCGCCGCTCACAGCCGCACCTCGAAGACGTGCACGGGCAGCGCGCGGCCGGTCATGACCCGCTCGCCGAGGTCCACGAAGTCGTAGCCGCCGTCGGAGAGGTTCTTGGTGGCCAGCGTGACCAGGATCTGCTGCGGGCGCGCGATGGCCTCGAGGCGCGCGGCCACGTTCACCGTGTCGCCGATGGCGGTGTACTCCATGCGGCTCTCGGAGCCGATGTTGCCCACGATGGTGGGCCCCGAGTTGACCCCGATGGCCAGCTCGATGCGCACGCCGTACTTGGTGTACCAGCCCTCGTTGCCGACCTCGACGAAGCGCAGCATGTCTTCGGCGGCGGCCAGCGCGCGGTCGGCGTGATCCTCGGCGGGCGTGGCCGCACCCCAGACCGCCATCACGCAGTCCCCGATGAACTTGTCGATGGTGCCGCCGTGCCGGAAGACCACCTCGGTGAGCACGGTGAAGAGCTCGTTCAAGAGGCCCACCACCTGCTCGGCGCCCAGCTGGTCGGTCATCGGCGTGAAGGCCACCACGTCCGCGAACAGCACCGAGATCTCGCGACGCGAGCCGCCCAGCTGCATGTCCTGCTCGCGCTTGACCACCTTCTCCACGATCTCGGCCGGCAGGTAGCGCCCGAGGTCGCCGCGGATGGCCTCCTCGCGCCGGATGCGCCGCTCGCTGGCCTGCAGGTCGGCCGCCGCGTTGCTCATGACGTCGCCCAGGACACCGAACTCGTCCAGCGTGCGCAGCGTGACGCGCTTGTCCCAGCGGCGCGCCGCGAGGTCCTCGGCGAACATGGAGAGCGCGCGGATGGGCCGCGTGACCTGACGCGCCACGACGAAGGCGGCGATCAGCGCGAGCGCGATGGCCACGCCCACCACGACCAGGATCACGGCGCGCATCTCGCGCGGCGCGGCGTAGGCCTTCTCCTCGGGCACCTGCACCACGATGGTGAAGCGCCGCCGGTGCGACCAGAACGCCGTGCTGATGGTGGCCACGCCGTCCGAGTTGATGTTGGGACCCACGCCGATGAAGTCGCGCACCTCGCTGCGGGCGTCGGGGCCCACCAGCTGGTCGAGCTCCGGCGCGGCGTCGAGCCGGCTCGCGCGCGCGCGGTCGAGGTGCACGATCAGCTTGCCGCCCGCGTCGGCCACGAACACGTCGTCGCCTCCGAAGTCGGAGTTGGCCAGCTCCTCCACGCGCGCTTGCACGGGCTCGAGCGACACGAGGCTCGCCGCGAAGCCCGTGAGCTGCTCGCCCACCCGCAGCGGAACGGCCAAGAGCACGCGCGGCGCGTGGCCCTCGTCGACCACGGACTCCCCGGTGCCCACCTCTTGGCCTTCGGCCTCGGCGCGGGTGGTCGCGGCCAGGACCGGGGGCGGCTCGACACGCGCGCCAGGCTCGCGGATGACGGCGATGCGCTCACCGCTCGGGTCGTAGATGGCGACGTGATCGAGCGACTCCCAGGCGGCCACCATGTTCACCGCCAGCGACTCCACCACGGCCTCGTCGATGGTGGCATCCGTGATGGTGCGGCCCACCAGATCGAGCCCGTCCTGTGCGGCGCGCAGCTCGCCCTCGATCATCGCCTGGATGTTGCCCACCACCTGCGCGCGGTACTCGCGGTTGAGCTTCTCGACCGTGCGGGTGGCGTCGCGGATGACCAGGAAGCCCACCACGCTGAGCGGGATGACCGTGAGCAACGCGGCCAGGAACGTGAGCTTCGCTCGGAAGGGCAGCTTGGCGCGCTCCACGGTGCGGCTGCGCGGCGCGCCCCCCGGCGTGGACGACAGCGGGTCGCCCGGTTGCGCCGGCTGCCCCGGCTGAGACGAGAGCGCTGCGGCTTGGCGAGCCGGGTTGCTGTCGAAGGGGTTGCTCGCGCGGTTCATGGGCTCGGTTTGCTGGTGAAGCCCAGCGCGAGGGTGGCACGAGCGCGCGGGTTGCCCACGCCGTTGACGAAGCCGAGGCCGGCCGAGGCTTGCAGGTAGAGCCCGTGAGGCAGGGCGAGGCGCCCGCTCAGGTCGAGCTCGAGCGGCGTGCGGTTGCGCTCGAAGAAGGCGCCGTCCGTGAGCCCCGTGGCGACACCCAGCTCGAGGCCCAGGCGCAGGCCGTCCACCGGGTTCACGAAGCCGCCCGCCACGAACGTGAGATCGGCGCCGGTCTGGTGGGTGAGCCACTCGCGGTCCGGCCGCAGCGAGACGCCCGAGGTGACCCCCAGCGACCAGCGCGGCTGCACGAAGGCGAAGCGCAGCTGCGCCACCCCGCCGATGCGATCGTCGCTGGCGAACGCCTGCACGCGACCGGTGGGCTCGACCAGCGCGACGCCCACCCCGAGCTGCGCACCCTCGCGGTCTCCGAAGACGTGTGCGTGCATGCCGACCACCAGGTCGGCGAAGCCGCGCGAGGCCGGCTCCGCGAGCCCCAACACGGACGAGCCCTCCTGGTGCAGCACGTAGGGCAGGGTCACGTAGAGAGACACGCGATCGGCGATGCCGTAGGCCGCGGACAGCGACCCCGCTACGCGATGCTGGATGACCGCCACGTCGGTCACGGTGGACCCGACCAGCGACACCATCAGCTGCTCGTTGGTGTAGTCGGTGCGCAGCTGCACCTGCAGGGACCGGGCGCGCAGCGTGGTGGGGCGCTGCAGCAAAACCCCGTCATCTGGGCCGGTGGGGGTGGCGTGCGTCTCGATCTGGAAGGCCTGCTGGGCCCGCGCGGACGGCGCCCCCATCAACACGCCCACCAGCACCCCCGCACCCAGGAGGGTGAGGCCTGTAGCCCCACCGGGGTCGCGAGACCTGGAAAACGTGAACGAGGGCATGATGGGCATCTACATACCTCATTCAGGGATATTGGCGAACCGGGTCGCGGAATCCCTTCCAAGGGGGCCCCGCCATCGCACGCAACTCTGGGAATTGGTTCAGGAGTGTGCACCCGACCGTTGCCCGATTCGTGATAGCTTGCCGTGTCGTGGCAGAAAAGAGAACAGTGAAATTCGACGATAGAGGGGGCTCTCGCCTCACCGTCGAGAGCATCGAGGTGAGCGTCCTCGACGGGCCCGACGAGGGGGCTACCTTCGTCACGGAGACCGATGAGCTGACCATCGGCAGCGCCCAGGGAAACGGGCTGGTGCTCACGGACCCGACGGTGTCGCGGTATCACGTGGAGCTGAAGCGCAGCAACGAGGGCATCGTGGTGCGCGACCACTCGTCCACCAACGGGACCTTCGTGGGCCCCGTGCGCATCCATGACGCCGTGCTGCCTCCGGGGACCGCGTTGCGCGTGGGGCGCACCACCCTGCGCGTGGGCACGGGCAAGAGCGTGGACATCGAGCTGCTCGCGGACGACCGCCTGGGGCACCTGCTCGGGCGCAGCGAGAGCATGCGGCGCTTGATGCTGCAGGTGCGCAAGGTGGCGCGCACCGAGGCCCCGAGCCTGATCGTGGGCGAGAGCGGCACCGGCAAGGAGCTCATCGCCAGCGCCATCCACGACCTCGGGCCGCGCACCAAGGGGCCGTTCGTCACGGTGGACTGCGGCGCCATGTCACCCAACCTGGTGGCCAGCGAGCTCTTCGGGCACGAGCGCGGCGCGTTCACGGGCGCGGACCGGCAGCACATCGGCGCCTTCGAGCGGGCCAACGGCGGCACCATCTTCCTCGACGAGATCGGTGAGCTGCCCCCCGAGCTGCAGCCCAACCTGCTGGGTGCGCTCGAGCGCAAGCGCTTCCGCCGCGTGGGCGGCCGCACGGACATCGAGGTGGACGTGCGCATCGTGGCGGCCACCAACCGCGACCTGCGCGCCGAGGTCAACGAAGGGCGCTTCCGCCTGGACCTCTACTACCGCCTGGCCGTGGTGACGCTGCGGGTGGCGCCGCTGCGCGAGCGCCTCGAGGACCTGCCGCTCCTGGTCGGGCACTTCCTGGT
>CAZEAA010000172.1:0-12243 GCA_964510015.1 uncultured Sandaracinaceae bacterium | reverse complement strand
TCAGGCCGCGACCGACTCCTGCATGGTGACCTTGCCCTCCTGCGAGCCCACACCCACGTGCAGCGCGTTCGCGAGGCGCCGCTCGGCCGCCACGCGGTCGATCACCAGCGGGGTCAGGGCGCGCCCGAGGGCACGCGCGCTGGGGAAGCGCTCGCGCGCGTCGCGCTGCAGCAGCTTGGTCACCACGTCGTCCATGATGCCCACGGTGTGGGGCGCGCGCAGGGACACGCGTGGCGCGTCCTCCTTGATGATGCGGCGCAGCAGCTGGGTGACGTCCGAGGCGCGGAAGGGCACCTCGCCGCTGAGCAGCTCGAAGAGGGTCACGCCGAGGCCGTAGAGGTCGGCGCCCGCGTTCACGTCGGGGTTGCCCGAGGCCTGCTCGGGAGAGACGTAGGTCGGCGTGCCATAGACCCGCCCGCGCTCACGCTCGCGCTCGTCGCGCGGGGCGGTGGCGGCGGCGCAGACCCCGAAGTCCAGCAGCGCCACCTCGAGCTCACCCAGCCGGTTGCGGTCCAGGATGATGTGCTCGGGCTTGATGTCGCGGTGGACGTAGCCGGCCAGGTGCACGGCGTGCAGGATGGACGCGACCCGCATCGCGATGACGGCGGTCTCGCTGACGGGCAGCGGCCCGAGGCGCCGCTGGAGACGCGAGAGGCTCTCGCCGTAGAGGCGCTTGAGCACGAGGAACGGAGAGCCGTCGTGGAGCACGCCGTGGTCCAGAACCGGAACGATTCCTGGATGAAACACCGTCTGAGCGACCTCGGCTTCGCGCTTGAGTCGCGCGACGAGATCCGGGTTGTGCGCGAACTTCGGGCGCAGCGTCTTCACCACTAGCATCGCGCCATCACGCTCTCGCTGGGCCTCGAAGACAATGCCCGTACCGCCCACACCAATGCACCCGCCGACCCGGTACATCCCGGAAAGCAGGGCGCCTCTTAGCTCGGTTCGCTCCGTCGACATCGCCGGTACCATCGGCGACACCTGCGGGAGGGGTCAAAAAAGTGGCCGCAAAAACCGCGGATCGCCCTTTGGGGAAGCTCAGCGCGAGCGCCGCTCTCGGATGCGCGAGGGCGTCAGGATGCCTCGTACCGGCAGCAGCTCGGCCTCCACCAACACGGGTCCACTCGGACCCTCTGCGATGACCAGCATGCCGTCGACGCGCGGCGCCCACGCGTCCTGAAAGCCTGGCCACGGACGGAGCCCCTGGCACTCGCTCTGCGTCTCGCCGAGCTCCGCGGTGAGGTCGGCGATCAGCGGCTGCGGCAGCCCCGCGAGCTCCGGCAGACCCACCAAAGTCGGGCACTGCCCGCGCTGCAAGAGCGCGTCGCCGATGTGTCCCAGGACCGCGAACAGCTCGGGCGAGTTGCCCTCCTGGAACGTGACCCCGGAGGGACGCCCACCCAGCTTCGCCTCGGCCGCGCGCAGGCGACCATCGGGGAAGGCCACCAGCGACGTCCGCACGTGCTGACTGCCCGCGCTGCCCCCGAGCTGCACCACCACCAGCTGCACGGTGGGCGAGGCGCCGAGGGCCAGCACGTTCGGGATGGGCGAAGCGTGGGGCGCGCCGAAGCGGGGGTCACCGTACTCGCCACGGGCCGCCGTCAGCGTGCTCTCCGCGAGCTCGAAGAGGTACTGCGCGGCCACGCGCTCGGCGTCACCAGCGGGAGCCGGGGCTCCATCGGAAGCCCCCGTGGGCGCGAGGCCGGGCGCGGGGGCGAGCGCGGGCGGCGGCGTGAGCGTGCCCTCCTCGGGTGCTCGTTGGCGCATGAGCACCATGCCGATCATCACACCGGCGACGGCCATCACCCCCAAGCAGCCGCAGCCCGCCAGCGCGCCGAGCATGACCTTGTTGTTGGCGATGCCGCCCGAGCCCGCGGGGGGCCGAGGCGCGGGGCCTGGGCGCGGGACACCCTGCTGCGGAGCCGGGTCCATCAGCGGAGCGCCTCGCGGGCTGTCGTCAGGATGTCCACGAGGGGATCGTGCACGAGTCCATTGCTCGCCACCACACGTCCCTTGCGGACGTCGGCCGGGCCGCCGTCGTAGTCGCTCAGGCGCCCGCCCGCAGCCTCCACCAGGAGCGCTCCCGCGGCCATGTCCCAGACCCCGAGGCGCTGCTCCCAGTACGCGTCGTAGGTTCCGTCGGCCACCAGGGCGAGGTCGAGGGCCGCGGACCCGCAGCGCCGGATGCCGCGCACGCGCTTGAGGACGGCCCCCAGCTCGCGCAGGTTGTCGTCGTCGGTCTCGCGGCGGTCGTACGGAAAGCCGGTGGCACACAGCGCGGAGTTCAGGTCCCCGCGGGTGGAGACGCGCACCGCCTTGCCGTTGCGCGCCACCCCCTGCCCGCGGCCGCCCACCCAGGTGGTGGCCAGCGCCGGCGCGTGCACCACTCCGGCGAGCCCCACGCCGTCGTCCGTGTAGAGCCCGAGGCTGATGCAGAAGAAGGGGTGCCCGTGCGCGAAGTTGGTGGTCCCGTCGATGGGGTCAACGTACCAGACCGCGCCACCGCTCGGCTCCCCGCTGGCCCCACCCTCTTCGCCCACGATGCGGTAGGGCAGCGCGCTCGACAGCGCCGCGCGCAGGCGCCGCTCGGCCTCGACGTCGTACTCCGTCACCAGGTCGATGGGCCCCTTCAGGCGAATCGCGGTGTCGGCCCGGAAGCCCTCGAGCAGGTACGGCCCCACCTCGTGGGCAGCGGCCTCGGCGACGCGCATGGCGAGCGGAATGTCGTGGTTCATGGCCCGCGTGGTGTAGCACTGATGGCGAAAAGCCACGCGCATGTCACTCTCCTGTCACGGCTGCCCCCCAATCTACGCGCCATGAACACCGACAACGTACAGAGCGCACGCATCCTCGTCGTCGATGACGAGCCCGACCTGGCGGACCTGGTCGCGTACCACCTCCGAGATGCCGGACACGACGTGGTCGTCGTGGGAAGCGGGACCGCTGCCCTCACCGAGGCGTCACGTCGTCGCCCGGACCTGATCCTCTTGGACCTGATGCTGCCGGATCTGTCGGGCACCGAGGTCTGCCGGCGCCTGCGCCGCCAAGAGTCCACCCGCAGCATCCCGGTCTTGATGCTCACCGCCAAGGGCGAAGAGGTGGACCGCGTGGTGGGCTTCGAGGTCGGCGCCGACGACTACGTGGTGAAGCCCTTCTCGCCGCGCGAGCTGGTGCTGCGCGTGGACGCCATCCTGCGGCGCGCGGTGCGCGGCGACGTGGACGCCGAGGCGGCCGAGGTCATCGAGGTGGGCAGCCTGGTCATCGACGTACCGCGCCACTCGGTGCACGTGGAGGGCGAAGAGGTCGCGCTCACGGCCCTCGAGTTCAAGCTGCTGCTGGACCTGGCCTCGCGCATGGGCCGCGTGCAGTCGCGCGACGCCCTGCTCGAGCGCGTCTGGAACTACACCACCGGCGTCGAGACGCGCACCGTGGACACCCACGTGAAGCGGCTCCGCGAGAAGCTCGGCGCCGGCAGCAAGTACATCGAGACCGTGCGTGGCGTGGGCTACCGCATGACGCGCGTCGACGGCTGAGCGGAGGACCATGGAGGCACCCAGCGGTCTACGGCGCAGCGTGATGTTCGCGACGTTCACCGCCATGGCGTTGCTGGTGGTCACGCTGTGGGTCATCGAGGACGACTTCGCCGACGCGCACTCGTTCCTGATGGCCGGCGGACTCGTCGCGATGGTGGTGGGCGTGCTGCTCACCTGGGGCCTCACGCGCACGCTCGTTCATCCGGCGCGCGAGCTCACCAAGGTCGCGGACGCGCTGGCCACCGGCAACCTCGCGGCGCGCACGCGCAGCTCGCGACGCGACGAGCTCGGCGACATCGGCCGCGCGCTCGACCGCCTGGCGGAGCAGCTCACGGAACGCCAGGCGACCCTGCGCGCCCAGGAGGACCGCCTCACCACCATGCTCGACTCCATGGCGGAGGGGGTGTTCGTCACGGACGAGCGCGGCATGATCGACCTCACCAACGACGCCCTCGACGCCATGGTGGAGATCGAGCCCCTCGGCCGCACCATCATCGAGGTCATCCGTGACGTGGACCTGCACGAGGCCGTCATGGACGCCATCGACGACGACGCGCGCCAGGGCGGGCGCGAGGTGGCGTTCGACTACACGGTGGACGACTCGCTGCGGCACTTCGTGGCCCAGGTGGCCCCGCTCGAGCTCGGCGGCGGCGCCATCGGCGTGATCCACGACGTCACCAAGCACGTGGCCGCCGACCGCGTGCGCCAGGACTTCATCGCCAACGCCAGCCACGAGCTGCGCACGCCGGTGACCGCCATCCGGGGCTACGCCGAGACGCTGGCGGGGGGGGCGGCCAAGGACCCCAAGATGGCCGCGCGGTTCCTGGATGTGATCCTGCGCCATGCGGGCCGCCTCGAGGCGCTGGTGGACGACATGGTCACCCTGAGCCGCGCCGAGTCCGAGCGCTCGGAGATCGAGAAGCTGCCGGTGTCCCTGGTGGCCGCGGCGCTCGAGGTGGTGGAGGGCCTCTCGGGCATGGCGGAGTCGCGCGAGATCACGGTGTCCTTGAGCGAGTTGGGCACGCTGCCCGACGTGCTCGCCAACCCGCGCGGCATCGACCAAGTGCTGATCAACCTGGTGGACAACGCCATCAAGTACACGCCGCAGGGAGGTCGCGTCTGGTTGCGCGGGGAGGCCACGCCCACGCACGTGAGCCTGTCGGTGCTGAACAGCGGACCGGGCATCCCCAGCAAGCACGTGGCCCGCGTGTTCGAGCGCTTCTATCGGGTGGACGCGGGGCGCAGCCGCGAGATCGGCGGCACCGGCCTCGGGCTCGCCATCGTGAAGCACCTGACCGCCAGCATGGGGGGACGGATCGAGGTGGCGAGTCGCAACGAAGAGACTCGCTTCACGATCACCTTCCCGCGCGCCGAGGCCCCCGCCTCGGCCGAGAGCGCTCAGGCCTGAGCGAGGTCGCCGTCCTCGAACGCGACGCGGCCGTCGATGGAGCCGAGACCGTCCGTGCCCGCCATGCGCGCCACCAGCTCCACGCGCGAGTGCACGCCGAGCTTCGAGAAGATGCGCTTGAGGTACGTGTTGACCGTGGACACGGTGAGACCCGTGCGGGACGCGATGTCGCGCGTGCTGGAGCCCGCGACGAGCAGGGAGACCACGTCCCGCTCGCGCGGCGTCAGGGGCGCGCGCTTGAGGGTGGCTTCCACCGCTTCACCGGAGCGACGACCGCCCTCCGAGGTGAGACGCGCACAGTAGGCGATACCGCGCGCGATCATGCGGGCACCCCAGCGGGTGAGGCGCACTTCCTCTTCGCCGAAGGCACCGTGGCCATAGAGGTGGAGCGTGCCGATGACCTCGCGGCCGTTGCGCAGCGGCAACGACAACGACGGCTCACCCCGCGGTGCGGGCTCACTCGTGACGGTCTCGCCGTCGACGCGCTCAACACGAAAGCCAGTGGCGCGCACTAGCCCGGCCAGCGTCTCACCAGCTCGAAGCGGATACGTACGTACTGGGTCGAGCTGCGTGAGCTGCTCCGTTACGTCGATGAGCTGGTTCGATTGCATAGCGTTCACTTCCATGGCTTGTTTCCCCTTCTTTGAGCGACAGTACAGCCCCTTTCAAGGACTACGTCAAATCGCTCACCGTCATTTTTCTACATCAGCGTAACGAGACTTACCAAAGATTGGCCGAAATTCCATCTTTTTCGAATCTGTCATTTTGAGTGATGCACAATTACTGCGCAGTGCTTGGCGGGTCGGGCCGGTCCATCCCCAGCCAGCGCAGCACGACCCCCCCTTCCTCGCGAGAAGCCTGCAGATCCACGGTCAAGCGCAGCCGCCACTCCAGGTGGTCGTCCGGGTCCAGCAAGGTCTGGTTCACCTGCCAGCGTGTGGGGTTGGTCTCCTCCAGCTCGAAGTGCTGCGGGCCGCGGGCCTCGGCGTCCACGCGTAGCTCGCCGTACTCGGCCCAGTAGGGGTCCATGATGGCCAGCAGCTCCTCCACGCGCAGCGGCGGCTGGCCGGGCTCGCCCTCGACCATGCTCAGGAAGTGGCGCTCGTCGCGCTGCGCCAGCGCCCGCACCAATCGGAACGTGGCGTTGCGCACCAGCACGCGGAACGCCTTGCGGTTCGCCGTGACGTCCACGCCCTTGCGCTCGTCCTCGAGCAGCGCCTCTTCCTCCGCGTGCTCGTCCAGCACCTCACCGCGGCGCATGCGCTCCCACTCGGCCAGCAGGCTTCCGTCCACGGAGCGGACCACCACGCCGAGCCACTCGATGACGTCGTCGAGCTCGTTGGTCTTCGCGTCCTCGGGGATGGTCTGGATGAGCGCCTTGTAGACGTCCGACAGGTAGCGCAGCAGCACGCCTTCGGCGCGCGCGAGCCCGTAGGTGCGCACGTAGCCGTTGAAGGTCTCGCCCTGCTCGAACATGTCACGCGCCACCGACTTGAGGCGCAGCGAGTCGCTGCCCACCCACGGGTGGTGCTCCGCGAACATGCGGAACGTGGCCAGCATGAACTCGGCGTTGGGCTTCGGGGCCTCGATCTTCTCGAGCTCCGCCATGCGGTCGTCGTACTCCATGCCCTGCGCCTTGAGCGACGCGACCGCGCGTCCCTTGAGCGTGTCCACCTGCTTGAAGAGTACGGCGCTCGGGTCCTCGAGCGTGGCCTCCACCAGCGACACCAGGTTGAGCGCGTAGTCCGGGTCGGCGCGGTCGAGCGCCTGCGCGGCCTCCACCACGTAGAGCGAGAGCGCCTGGTTCAGCGAGAAGTCGGTCTGCAGGTCGGCGTTCAGCGTGACGCCGCCGGGACGCAGCGAGACGATGTCGGCCTTGATCAGCGAGCGCAGGATGGCGAGCGCGTGGCGCCCGTGCTGCCGCTGACGCACCGGGGTCTCGTGGCTCGCGCGGATCAGCCGCTTCATGGAGCCGCACCCGTCGGGCCGCGTGAAGACGTTGAGCATGAGGCCGTGCGACACGGCGAAGCGCGACACCAGCCGCTCGGGCTCGCCGTCGCGCAGCTTCTCGAAGGTCTGCTCGTCCCAGTGCGCGTAGCCCCGCTCGGGCGGCTTGCTGGGCTTCCACTTGCGCATCTTCTTGGGGTCGCCGCTGGCCTTCTGCTGCGCGATCTTGTTCTCGATCACGTGCTCGGGCGCCTGCGCGATGACGCTGCCCTGCGTGTCGAAGCCCTTGCGACCCGCGCGACCCGCGATCTGGTGGAAGTCGCGCACCGTCAGGATCTTGGTCTTGTCGCCGTCGTACTTGCAGAGCTTCGTGAACACCACCGTGCGCAGCGGGATGTTGACGCCCACGCCGAGCGTGTCGGTGCCACAGATGATCTTGAGCAGCCCCTTGCCGGCCAGCCGCTCCACCACGCGCCGGTACTTGGGCAGCATGCCCGCGTGGTGCACGCCCACGCCGTGGTGCACGAAGCGGCGCAGTTCGGCGCCGAAGGGCGTGTCCCAGCGGAAGCCGGTGAGCTCTTGCTTGATGGCCGCCTTGTCCTCCTTCGAGAGGAAGTCGATGCTCATCAGGTCCTGCGCGTGCTCGGAGGCCGCGCGCTGCGCGAAGTGCACCACGTAGACGGGCGTCTTCTTGGCCTCGAGCTGCGCGAGCAGCGTCTCGTGGAGCGGCTTCTCGGAGTACTCCCAGTCGAGCGGCACCGGGCGGTCCAGCGTCTTCACCAGCGCCACCGGAGCCTTGGTGAGCGCGCTGATCGAGTCCTCGAAGCGCTGCGTGTCGCCGAGCGTGGCGCTCATCAGCAGGAAGCGGCACTGCGGCAGCGTGAGCAGCGGCACCTGCCAGGCCACGCCGCGGTCGCGCTCCGAGTAGAAGTGGAACTCGTCGATGACGACCATGTCCACGTCGGCCTTGTCGCCCTCGCGCAGCGCGAGGTTCGAGAGGATCTCGGCGGTGCAGCAGATCACCGGGGCGTCGCGGTTGATGCTGGCGTCGCCGGTCATCATGCCCACGTTCGCGGGACCGAACGCCTCGCACAGCTCGAAGAACTTCTCGCTGACCAGCGCCTTGATGGGCGCCGTGTAGAACGACCGCCCGCCGTCGGCCACGGCCTTGAAGTGCGCGGCCAGCGCCACCAGCGACTTGCCCGAGCCGGTGGGCGTGTTGAGGATGACGCTCTTGCCGTCGAACAGCTCGAGGATGGCCTCTTCCTGCGCTGGGTAGAGCGACAGCCCGCGCTGCTCGCAGTAGCGGAGGAAGCCGTCCAGCAGCCCGTCGATGGTCACCTCTCCGTCGGGAGGCATCACGGCATAGAGAGGCGGGCGGGGAGCCGCCGGCGCTTGGGAGTCAGACATGGAAGCTCACCCTATCAGCGTTCGACGAGCGCGCGGACCACCACGCTCGCGGCGGCCAGCCCGAAGGCGCCGGTGACGAACGCGGCGCTGCCGTCGATGCGGTTCTTCTTGTCGCAGTCGTTGAGGCCGTTCTTGCCGCCCGGGCACACGCACACGAAGCCCGTGCCCTCGTCGTAGGCCAGGTCGGCCGGCTCACGCGGGACCTCCACGCTGTAGACCGCGCGCACGCCGCTCGCGACGTTGCGCTGCACGTCGATGTCGTGGTGCTTGCGCAGCAGCTTGCGGAACGCCTTGGCGAACGGGTCGATCTCGGTGTCGCACAGGTCCCCCACGCGGATCTGCGTGGGGTCCAGGCGCGCCGCCGCCCCCATGGACGACACCACCGGGATGCCGCGCGCGAGGCAGGTGGCCACGAGGTGCGCCTTGGCCGTCATGTTGTCGATGCAGTCCACCACGAAGTCGACCTGGCCGGCGAGCAGCGCGTCGGCGTTCTCGGCGTTGTAGAAGTGCGGCTCGGCCACCACGTCCGAGGTGGGGTGAATCAGCCGCAGGCGCTCGGCCATGACCTCCACCTTGAGCTTGCCGATGGTGCCCTTCATGGCGTGCAGCTGGCGGTTGCTGTTGGTGATGCAGACCTTGTCGAAGTCGATGAGCACCAGGTGCCCCACCCCGCTGCGCGCCAGCGCCTCGGCGGCGAACGAGCCCACCCCGCCGCAGCCCACCACCAGCACGCGCGCGTTCATGAGCGCCTCGAGGCCGGGCTCGGTGAAGAGGCGCGCCGCGCGGTCGAAGCGGCGCTGCGTGCGGTAGGGCGTCTCCACGCTGCCGGCGTCGAGCGCTTGGCTCGCCGCGGGCGCGGAGCTCGTAGCAGGCGTCGGGGCGAGCGCGCGGGTGTCGGAGCTGAGCGGGAGAGTCATGATGGACGCCTTGGAATAGGGCACCGCGTGCCTCGTCGCAAGGGGCCGCTGCGCTCGACGACCGAATGGGTTCGACTCCACCACGGCGGTGCTCTCAGCGCGTTGCGAGCGACTTCTCCACGATTCGCAGGGCCTCTTCGACGGAACTAGCCACGTCCTGCGGGAGAGTTCCGTCGCTGAAGAACCAGGTCACCGCGGTCACCATCGCGCGCATCGCCACGTTTCCCACGACGGTCACGGAGTGGAAACAGCGCCCCGGAAAGCGCTTCGTGAGCTGGGCGGACAGCTCACCATGAGCTTGACGAGCCCGCGCATCGGGGAGTTTCGTGACGTGGCGCGTGTCACTGATGATCGCGTAGGGGCCGCTGCGCGAGTCGAGCCGGGCGGCGATGGCGGCGTAGTAGGCCTCGATGGACGCCAGCTCGTGTGAGATGGGTGGGTGGCAGAAGAGGATCTGGTCGGCAACCCAGTGAGCAGAGCCTGGGGCGGGATTCGTCGGGAGAGTGACGGCCATGTTCGGTGGCAGACGATACACCAAACGCCGAGGGGATGTGAGGAGGCACCGCGAGGCTCGTCGCGCGCCAGCTCACGCCCGTCCCAGCAGCGGACGTGGCGCTCAGTCGGTCAGCTGGAACAGGCGGTGGGCGTTGGCACGGGTGACGGCGGCCACGTGCTCCACGCTCTGACCGCGCAGCTGGGCCAGCGTCTGCACCACCCGCACGAGCGCGGCCGGCTCGTTGCGTTCGGGGCCACCTTCGAAGCGCCCGCTCGGCGCGTCGGTCTCCACCAGCAGGAACTCGTCGGGCGTGACCACGGCGGCCGCGCGAGCCTTCTCGTGCGTGGGGCGGGTGAGCGCGCCGCCGAAGCCCAGCATGAAGCCCTGGTCCACGTACTCGCGCACCAGCTCGGGAGAGCCCGAGAACGCGTGGATGACGCCGCGCAGCGGAGGCCGCGGGGAAGGGGCGGCACGCAGCAGCTCGAGTACGAGCCCGTGGGCCTTCACCACGTGCAGCACCAGGGGCAGCTGGCATTCGTTCGCCGCGTGGAGGTGCTCACGCAGCACGGCGGCTTGCACCGCGAGACTGCACGCATCGCCCACGCGGTCCGCGAGCGGGGAATCGAGACCGCACTCGCCGATGGCCACCACGCCTTGCATGGTGGCGGCCTCGCTCAACCTGGCGGCGAGACCGGCGGGGCGCTCGGCCCAGGCACCCGCCTCGGCGGCCAGCGCATACGGATGGATGCCCACCGCCACGTGGACCCGCAAGCCACGCGCGGTGGCGGCGAGCGCCGCGCCCCCCGCGCGCAGCCACTGCTCGGGCTCGTAGCCCGGCACCAGCATCTCGCTCACCCCCACTTCACGGGCCCGCTCGAGCACGGCAGCGCGGTCCGGCTCGAACTCGGCGAAGTCCAGGTGGCAGTGCGAGTCGAACAAGGTCACGCGTCGGGGTGCAGGCCCTTGGCGTCCGCCTCCGACACCGGCCGCGGCGCGTCGATGGTGCCGTCGGCGTGGAAGCGCTCGAGCTCGCGGGACACGCGGCGCATGTGCTCCTGCTTCTCGTGGAACGGCAGGAACGACGCCTTGAAGCCGTTCAGCACGATGTGCTTGATGCCTTGGAGGTCCACCCCCATGCGCGTGTGGCAGAGGTGCAGCTCGCGCGAGACCGTGGTGTCCGTGATGAGCCGGTTGTCGGTGTTGACCGTCACGCGCAGGCCGAGGTCGTAGTAGAGCTTGAGCGGGTGGCTCGCGAGGTCGCGCACCGCGCCGGTCTGCACGTTGCTGGACGGACAGCACTCGAGCGCGATGCGGTGGTCGTTCACGTAGTGCAGCAGGTCGCCGTCTTCGCGCAGGCGGCAGCCGTGCCCAATGCGGTGCGCGCCGCAGTCGTGCAGGGCCTGATGGATGCTGGCCGGGCCGTACGCCTCGCCGGCGTGGATGGTCACGCTGATGTTGTTGTCGCGCACCAGCTGGAAGGCCTCGAGGTGCTGCTTGGCCGGGTGGTCGTTCTCGGCTCCGGCGAGGTCGAAGCCCACCACACCGCGGTTCTTGTAGGCCACCGCGAGCTCGGCCATCTCCACCGACGAGTGCGGCGAGATGTTGCGGATGCCGCAGAGGATCACCTGGCTCTCGATGCCGAAGTCCTTGCGCGCCTGCCCGAGCCCCGCGAGCACGGCCTCCACCACGGCCGCGCGCCCCAGCCCCTCGCGCGTGTGCAGCATGGGCGAGTAGCGCACCTCCATGTAACGCACGTTCTCCTTCGCGGCGTCCTCGGCCAGCTCGTAGGCGATGCGCACCAGCGACGCTTCCGTCTGCATGACGCGCAGGGTGACGTCGAAGGCCTTCAGGTACTCCACCAGCGAGCCGGTGTTCTCGCCCAGGTGCATGAAGCGCGAGAGTGCCTCCGGGTCGCGCGAGGGCAGCTCCACCCCGCTCTGCTCGGCCAGCTCGAAGATGGTGGCGAGCCGCAGGGAGCCGTCGAGGTGCACGTGCAGGTCGGTCTTGGGCAGCTGCTCGAAGAAGGACAGCGACAACGACGGAGGTGCGGGCGGCATGGGAAGACGATAACAACCCGCCCCGAGCCGTGCTACTGCGAGCCGGGAACGCCATGGGTCGTCTGCATCACCTCGCTCTGCGCACGCGCGACGTCGACCGCTTGGTGGCGTTCTACCGAGACGTACTGCAGCTGCCCCTGTGGCCGCGGCAAGCCGGCAACGGTGTCTGGCTGGCGCTCGATGGCGCGGTGCTCATGATCGAACGCGCGGGCGACGACGAGCCGGCTCCGAGCCCGAACAGCCGCGAGCTGCTGGCCATGGCGGCGCCGGGCGACGACCTGCCGCTCGCGCGCGCCCACCTCGCGCAGCACGGGGTGTCGATCGAGGCCGAGACAGCGCACACTCTCTACTTCCGCGACCCCGACGGCCGGCGCATGGCGCTGTCCGACTTCGCCTTCCCTCCCTCTCCCTCCCCGAGCGACCAGACACGATGAACGAACGCGCCCCCCTGCGAGAGAACGTGAGCCCCCTCGAG
>CAZEAA010000171.1:10491-12304 GCA_964510015.1 uncultured Sandaracinaceae bacterium | reverse complement strand
CCGCGCACCAGCTCGTTGGGGCCCTTGGCGCGCGACGCGATGTTCGGGGCGGGCTGGTGTTCCCAGGCGAGGGGGCGGGGCGTGGCGGGGGGCGTCGTCATGGTGTGGCCCCACGAAGCAACATCCGAGCCAGCTCGGAATCACGCAGATCCGGTCACTTCTGAGGTAACTCCATGATGGGCCACGGCTTTACCATCACGAACCAGCGCGCTCGCGCTAGAGACGGAACAGCTCGCGCGACTCGCGGTCGGTGAAGCGGCGCGTGGTGTTCACGTCGCTGAACGTGGTGGTGGTCACGTCACCGCTGGCCTCGCGCATGACCATGGTCTCCACGCGGGCGCCGTCGCCCACCAGCTCCATCTCGGTCAGGAAGCGCTGCAGGTCGGTGTCACGAGGCTGCAGCCGCAAGCGCCAGCGCTGACCGCCCAGCGCCTCGAAGCGCAGCGTGAAGGCCCGCTCGAGGGCCACGCGATCGCCTGCGAGCACGTGCCGGAAGGACGACACGAAGCCGCCGACCACGGCGTTGCTGCTGATGGGGATCTCCTCGCGGCGCCCGTTGCCCACGAAGGTGAGGGTGTCGCCCTCGATCAAGGCCGCCGAGGCCGCGGGCGACGTCACGCGCCGCATCAAGCGACCGGGAGGCGTGAAGTAGAGCTCGCCCTCACTGCGTACCGGACGCGCCAGGAGGGCGATCTGCTTGTCCTCCACGAAGCGGGCCGACATCCCGGTCATGGATGCGAAGCCCGCGAGCAGGCGCTCGAGTGTGGGGGCCGGGGGCTGCGCGCGACTGGGAGCCGGGGCGCCGCCGAGGGCGAGGGCGGCCAGGGTCAGCGAGAGGGCCACCAGCGCCGAGCGCGGTGACGAGACTGAGGAGGGGCGGCGCATGGAGAGCTGCATGGACGTGGCGTCAGGGCTTTTCTTCATGGTCATTCGCGCTCTCGAGCTTCCAGAAGTCGAAGAAGTTGAACCAGTTGTCGGGGGCCTTGCGCACGAACTCCTCGAGGAGGTCCGCGTACTGCTGAGCGTAGCGCGCGATGGCCTCTTGGCGCTCGCCGCGCGGCAGCACGATCTGCTCGGCGAACGGGATGCAGAAGAGCTCGTAGTGGTTCCCCCCGCGGTAGAGCCCGGCGGTGAAGTAGACGGGGCAGCGCAGCGAGGCGGCGAGGATGTAGGGTCCGGCCGGCAGCAGCACGCGCCCGCCGAGGAACTCCACCTCCACGGTCTTGCCGTCGGGCGGCGGACGGTCGCCGAGGATGGCCACGAGGCCGCCTTCCTCCACGCGCTCGCGGATCTTCAGCATGAAGTCCAGCTGGTCGCCGCTGCCCATCTCGATCAGGCGCGTCTTGCTGGTGGGGTCGAGGTCCTCCAGCACGTCGTTGATGCGCCGCGCGTGCTGCGTGTAGACCACCGGGTAGAGCGGCAGGGCCTCCTCGGCGCTCTGCATGCGCATGGCGTAGAAGCTCCCGAGGTGCGCGCCCAGCAGCACGGCGCCGCGCTTCTCGTCGCGCAGGCGCTGGAGGTGCTCC
The DNA here is from genome assembly GCA_964510015.1 of uncultured Sandaracinaceae bacterium. Taxonomy (GTDB): domain Bacteria; phylum Myxococcota_A; class Polyangia; order Polyangiales; family Houyiibacteriaceae; genus JADJJE01. Next base: position 10,778 of record CAZEAA010000171.1, on the reverse strand, counting down.
TTGCCGTTGCGGCTCACGCGGAACGAGCGCGTCTTGCCGCGCAGGAAGAAGAGCGCGTCCATGGTGGTCTGCACGAAGCGCAGCACGTGCTGGAACGCGGGCCGGAACCCGAGCGGCAGGCCCAAGCGGCGGCGCAGCTCGTCACCCGACTCGCGCGCCACCTTGGAGCGCAGCGTGTAGTAGAGCGCCAGGAAGAACCCCAGCAGGCGGGTGGGCCCGCGGCCGAAGAGCGTGGCCAGCACCACCACGGCCTTGATGCCCACGCGCGTGCCGTGCTCGGACACGTC
>CAZEAA010000171.1:2147-10391 GCA_964510015.1 uncultured Sandaracinaceae bacterium | reverse complement strand
GCATGCGGCGGCCACACCTTCTTCAACAGCCAGTCGTGCGGCAGCAGGCGACCCGGGCCGTACTCGCGGAAGCGATAGCGGCGCTCGAGGAACTCGCCCGTGAACATGCCGCCCATCAGCGCGTAGGCGATGCCTCCCGTGTAGGTGGCCCAGCTGCGCACGTCGGCCCCCAGCGCGAGCGCCAGCGCGATGCCACCGTTGACCACGAAGAATACGCACCAGCGCACCGTCCAGCGACGGCAGTGCGCCTGCTGCGCCTCGCTGAGATCGGGGTCCTGCATGCGCGCGAAGCGCTCGATCATGGGCACGTCCCCGCGCAGCGTGCTGCCGAAGGTGACCAGCAGCCCCGCGTTGATCAGCACGGGCATCGCGAACACGAAGCGCGGGTCGTCGAACAGCACGCCGAGGAGCAGCACGCACAGCACCACCAGCGGAACGCGCAGCACAGGCCACAGCTCGCCGCGGCTCTTTCCGCGCAGTCGCAGCGCGATGCCGGGGATGAGCACCAGCATGACCAGCAGCCCCGTGTTGCGCGCGCTGGTGTGCGTGAGCGACCACCACACGGCCAGCGGGTACGTCACCGCCAGCACCACGTTCAGGATGGTCAGGACGACGCGCAGCACCGGGCGACTACAGCCCGCCGCTGATGGAGATGCACTGCCCCGTGATGTAGCCGGCCGCGTCGCTGGCCAGGTACGCCACCAGCCCCGCCACTTCCTCGGGCTGCCCAAAGCGGCGCATGGGGATGTGCTTCTTGATGATGTCGAGCGGCGCGTCCACCACCATGTCGGTCTCGATCAGGCCGGGGGCCACCGCGTTCACCGTGACGCCGCGCTTGGCGCACTCGATGGCCAGCGCCTTGGTGGCGCCGATCAGGCCGGCCTTCGCCGCGCTGTAGTTCACCTGCCCGCGGTTGCCGATGACGCCGCTCACGCTCGAGACGGTGATGATGCGGCCCTTGCGCAGCCGGATCATGGGCATCACCAGCTTCTGGGTGACGTTGTAGAAGCCGTCCAGGTTCACGCGCATGACGGGGTCCCACTGCTCGGGGGTCATCATGGGGAAGGCGTTGTCGGCCGAGACGCCGGCGTTGTTCACCAGCACGCCGATGGGCAGGCCCTCTTCCACCAGCGCGTCGATGGCGGCGAAGGTGGCCTCGCGGTCCACCACGTCGAAGCGCAAGAGGCGCACGTGCCCGCCCTTGGCCTCGATCTCGGCCTTCACCGCCTCGGCCGCCGCGTCGTTGCTACGGTAGTTCAAGAGGATGGGGTGGCCCGCCGCGGCCAGCGCCTTGCTGATGGCCGCGCCGATGCCGCGGCTGCCTCCGGTGACGAGCGCCCATGGCTTGTTGGGCGCTCCCTGGGCGCCGCCTGCTGCAGTTGCTTCCATCGCGCCGCACTCTGACCGGCGAGGGCCGGCTTGGCCACCCCCTCGCGTCGCAGGGCCACGCCGCGGGCTGCTAGCTGCTCTGCTTCGCGCGAGCCTTCGCAGCGCGCTCCTTGGCGAACTTCAGCCAGCCCTCCGTCAGCCGCGTGTTGTTGCTGCCCGGCCCGTACGCCGGGTGTTTGCTCTCGCGCGCCTGCTTCACCGCCAGCTCGTGCTCACGGATGCAGCCGTCCCAGTCGCCGCGCGCCTCGCAGATCTCGGCGCGCGCGGTGTGATGCGGGACGTCTTGCTGGCGCAGCACGCGCACGGGCTCGTCGCGCGTCTCGATCACCTGGGCGGCGTCGTCGATGCGGCCGAGCTGGACGAGGTCACGCCACACGCCCACCAGCAGCGCGCTGCGCTCGGTGAGGGCGTCGCCGCCGCGCTTCTTGGCGAGCAGGTCGTCCACCACGAGCCGCAGCTCAATCGAGAGCGCGAGTTCGCCCGCATCCTTCGCGGCGGCGCTCAGCTTGAAGTACGGCATGAGCAGCAGCGGCGATTCCTTTCCGAGCAGCGCCTCCACCTGGGCGAGGCGCTCCTTCCGAAGCGCGAGTGTGGCGGCGGGTGGGAGCCCGTACTCGGGGTCCAGGCGGTGCAGCGTCTCGGCCTCGGGGTCGCCGACCACGCGCAGGGCGCCCACGGCGAGGCGCAGCGCGCGCAGCGTATGCCGGTCCGGGAGCGGCGCCTGCTTCTGCCGGGCCTCGAAGAGCGCGCGCGCCTCCGCAGCCACCGGCAGAGAGCGCTGCAGCACCAGCCGGATGGCGCGCTCCGGGTGCTCCTGTGAGGCCGCGAACAAGGCAGCGCGCGCGGTGGGGGTGGGCTTCTTCGCGTACGCGAGCCCGGCCTTCAGCATGGCGTCCCCCTCACCGGCCTTGCGTGCCTTGCCGGTCATGTTCGCCATCAGCAACGCCCAGGCCCCGCGCGCGCGGTCCTCGTCGCTCGCGTCCGGCTGAGCGGCGGCCTCGCCCGTGCGCTTGGCGGTGTCGGCGAGCGAGGGGAGATCGTCATCGATGGAGCCCTCCTCGGCGAGGATGGCACGACGCCGCAGCACGGGGGTGAGCCGCGTCGGGTCGTCCTTCGCCTTCTTCTTCAGCGCCTTCAGCTGCGCGTCGAGCAGGGCGTCCGCCACCGCCAGCTCTCCGAGCGCGAGCACCGCGTCCACGTCATCGCGCTCGGTCATTCGGTCGCGGCCAGCTGCTCGCGCAGCGCCTCCCGGATCACCGGGCTCCAGCTGCGCCAGCTGTGGTTCCCCACGTACTCGGAGGCGGTGTGCGGGATGCGGTGCTGCACGAGGTGCTCGTGAAGCCGCTCGTTGGTGTCCTTGATTCCCTCGCGGTCCTCGCTGCCCCAGCGCAGGGCCAGGCGCGTGCCGTTGAGATCGCTCGTGGTGCGCCACACGCGAAACGGGTCTCGCTGTTGGATCTCGCGCTCGTCGGCGGGACCCCACACCCGGTGCACCGGGATGAACAGAGACGTCATGCGGTCGTTCGCGAACTCCATCATCTGCGCGGTGTCGAAGATGGGCGCGCTGATGGCGGTGAGCGACGCGAAGCGCCCGGGCTTGTCCATCGCCAGCCGCAGCGAGCCATAGCCTCCCATGGACACGCCCATCACGTGGCAGCCCGTGGGGCAGGGTAGGGTGTGGTAGCGACGCTGCACCTCGGGGATCAGCTCGTTCACGATCCAGTCTTGGTAGAGGCGCGATCCGTCATGCCAGTTGGCCCAGAAGCCGTTGTCCCCCTGCGGGAAGAAGATCACCGCGCGCGGGAGCTCCCCACGCGCGCTCGCCTCGCGGAACTCGGCGGGCAGGCCGTGGTCGTCGAAGGTGGCTGGGTCGTCACCGCCGCCGTGCAGGAACGTGATCAACGGCAGGCGCTCGTCCTCGCGGAAGTCGGGCGGCACCCACACGGAGTAGCTCAGGCGTGCGCCGCCCATGCGGTCGCTCCGCACGTAGTGGTACTGGAGCTCGCGTGAGCTCCCCGCACAGGAGGTGGCCAGCAGGGTGAGAGCGGTCAGGAGCACGACCGGCACGCGGAAGTTCATGGCTCACCTTACCGAGCCTCGCGGCCCGCTGCACGCCGCTCGTCGTGGACCGCGTGCAGGGCCGTCAGGACTCGCCGCTCGGGGGCACGGGAGCGCTGGAATACGCGAGCGCGACGATCTCCTGGAGGGTCTCGACGCCCAACTTTTGCCGAATGCGGTCGATGTGGCAGTAGACCGTGGACCGCGCGATGCCGAGCGACGTGGCGACCTCCTTCGGTGTGGCGCACTTGGCGAGGGCGTGAAACACGAGCTGCTCGCGCTCGCTCAGCGACGACGTGGACGCTGCCGGGCGCTGCGCTCGCGTCGGACGCCCCGCGTGGACGTCGCGCACGATGGCCTCGAGCTCCGCGATGCGCGCCGACTTGTCCACCACGGTGGCGGCCCCGGCTTCGGCCAGCCGCGCGGCGAACGGCTCGCGGGAGAAGGCCGAGAAGAGCACTACCTTGCAGCGCTCCGCGAGCGACGACACCTGCCGGGGCGTCAGGGTGGCGTCCAAGTGGATGTCCGCGATGGTGACGTCCACGGGCTGGGTCGTCGCGACGCGCATGGCCTCCCTGAAGGTGCTGGTGACCGCGGTCACCGTGAACCCCGGCGCCGCGTCGAAGTGGGCGCTGAGTCCCGAGGTGATGGCCGGGTGGTCGTCGAGCAGCAGCAGGCGAATCATGTTGATCTAGGCCTCGGCAGGCGCACCGAGAGTCGCACGCCTCCCTCGTAGCTGGCGACCGAAGCCGCCCCGCCCAGTGACTCCGCGCGTTCGCGGATGCCCAGCAGGCCGTAGCCCTCCTCCAAGCCCTCGGGAGCCCCGCGTCCATCGTCCCAGATGTCGAGCTCCCAGTGACCGGGCAGCGCGACGAGAGACACTGTGGCCTCGCGCGCTCCCCCGTGCCGCAGCGAGTTGGTGAGCGCCTCCTTCGTGATGGACGCGATCGCCGACACGAAGGCGGGCGCCTGGGGCTGGTCTTCCTCCCCCACGTCGTTCACGAGCTCGACCGCCAGTCCGAGCTCGCCATAGGTCCGCGCGAGTCGCGCGAGCTCGACGCCGAGCGTGCCGGGGGCGCTCGGCTCGCGCAGCTCGTCCAGCATGGTGCGGGTCTTCACGGCCAGGTCGTCGAGCAGGAACGTGAGGCGCCCGAGCGCGTCCGACCGGCTGCGCGACCAGCCGTCCAGCTGGATGCGCGCCCCCGTGATGATCTGGGCGATGTCGTCGTGCAGCTGCCGCGCGATGGCCCGGCGCAGCTCGGCGGGCTCGTGGGCCAGCTCGAGCACGCGCGCTTCGAGCACCGACGCCACGGCCTCGAGGCGCGCCACGTCGAGAAACGAGTGCTCTTCCAGCGCCTTGATGTACCGGCCCGTCAGGATGGAGATGACGCTGAGCGCGATCAGGTAGGTGGCCGGCACGTGGAGCATGGGGTGCGCAAAGAGGTCTGGCCGCCGCAGCGCGAAGACGACGACGAACGCGCCCACGGTCGCGCAGGTGCCCACGATGCGGACGGGCATCGACACGAGCATGGGGATCAGGATCGGGGCCACCGTGTACACGCCGTAGAAGTGGGGGCTGTCGAGGCCTCCGAACTGCGCCGAATGGGCGGCCCCGGCGGCAGACACGACGCACATCCCCACGATGAAGACGGGGGCGGCGAAGCGCCGGCCGGGCGGCGTGAAGCGGACCAGGGCGGCCACCAGCAGGGACACCAGCGCCTGGAGCACCATGAACGCGTGCTTCGAGAGGTCGCCGTTCGCGAGGCTGTCACCCACGAGGGATGCGCTGAACACGATCGCGAACCCGAGGCCGAGGAACTGAGCGCGCGCGGCGTTCGTCTCGGCGACGCGCCACGCGATGATCTGTTCGTCGAAGCGAGTGGGCGATTGAGGGTGGAGCGAAGACATCGACGCGGCCTGCCGCTCCGTGCGTACACGCGTCGCGCGCAGGGGTCCACCGGGATCGACGGCCCCGTCGCTCGTCGCGGGCCGCGCGCGGGTCGAGCCGGTACACTCGGGCATGCGGCTCTTCAACTGCTCCTGCGGCCAGGTCGTGTACCTCACGCCGGAGGGGCGGCAGGAGCTCGCGAGCCGCTGGGCGCAACGGCTCGCTGCGCCGGCCTGACGTCAGGGCGCGGGGGCGCTGGGCGTGGGGGCGCTGGGCGCGGGGGCGCTGGGCGCGGGGCCGGCAGGGAAGGGAAACCCTCGACCCCAGCCGAAGCGCGGCGCGCCAGTCTGGGCGTCGAGCACGTTCAGGGTGCCCCCCGCCAGCACGAGCACGCGGTCTCCCTCGGCCAGCACGCGCGGGTTGCCGAACCCTTGCAGGCGCACGCGGAAGCGCCCTCGCCCGGTGGTCGCGTCGGCCGCCAGCAGCATGGCCACTTGCTCGGGGTGCGCCACGCCAACCAGGTAAGCGACGTTGTCGCGCACGGCGCTGCCCGACCCGCTCCACGAGAGCGGCACGACCACGTCGTAGCCGCCCGGCTCGGACCGCCGAAGGTGGAAGCTCCGCTGCCGCTGTGGCTCCACCACCACCGAGAGCGAGGGGTCGATGGGATAGACCCACGCGCCGGCCTGGAGCGCCGGTCGCGGACTGGAGCCCGCGTCCTGCATGCGCAGCGCGCGGTCGGTGCCGACGGTGCTGGTGGTCACCTCGCTGCGCACCGTGCCGCCTTCCCAGTGGAAGCGCTCGGCGGTCCCGCCCACGTTGAGGTGGAACGACGCGGCGCCTTCGCAGACCAGCACCACTTCGCGGGGCACGACGTGCGTCCAGGCCAGCGCGCCGCTCGCACCGTCCAAGATCACGATCGTGGCGGTGCCATCGGGGCTCTCGGAGCGCACGCGCCCGACCACGTCGAGCGTGGCATCGGCGGTCGCGTTCACGAGGCACACGTCGCCCGACAGCCCGAGCGCCGGCAGGGTGAGCAGGTGCACGCTGCGCCGTCCGGGTGTCGCGCGCCGCCGCACGATCACCTGCTCGGGCCCGCTCGCCGCGGAGCGAGCGCTCGGAGGCCGCCCCTCGTCACTGGGCTGTGGGACCTCCACGTGGCGCAGCGGCGCTTCGATGCGGATCTCGGTGGAGAGCCCCGCGATTGGGACCGCGCTCGGGTCTTGGTACGCGCCGTGGGCGAACACGCGGAAGGTGCCCTGGTGCTCGTCCACGGTCGCGAAGCGCACCCACTCGAGCTGAGGCGCGATGCGCTCCTGCCCCAGGCGGCACGCCCGCAGGCTGGCTCGGTCGCGCGCGGCGGTGGCGTCGGCCACGCAGCGCCCGAACTCCTGGTACGCGGGCGCCACGTTCCCGACGGCCTCGAGCTCCTCGGCCACCAAGCGGCGCAGGGCCACGGTGGTGCCGAGCGCAGCCGCCTCGCGAGCGCGGGCCAGGGCGCCGGCGTGGTCCCCCGTGCGGCGGAGCTGCGTGGCCTGCGCGGTGAGCTGGCGACGGCGCTGAGCGTCTTCTCGGCTGAGCGTCCCCGCTTGCGCGTGGGCGTGAGCGGCCGAGGCCAGCAGCGAGGCGATGGCCAGCATCGCGAGGACCCGAGGGAGAGACGATGGATGGGAAGCGTGGGTGTGAGTCATGGGACACGAGCCGCCGAGCCACACTGTGCCATCCGACGCGGACTGGCACGAGATAGCACGGCGGCCGCGACGCAGCGCTTTTGAGACCTGCGCGGCGCGAGGCGATAGCCTGCACCCATGACCGCGTCTCCCCCGCTGCGTACCGTCCCCGAGCTGATCGCCCACAAGCGAGACGGCGGCGAGCTCACCCCCGCGGAGCTGCGCTGGCTCGTGAACCACTACGCCGTGGGCGAGCTGCCGGACTACCAGATGGCGGCGCTCGCGATGGCCATCTTCTTCCGTGGCATGACCCCGCGCGAGACCACGGCCTACACGCTGGCCATGCGTGACAGCGGCCGCGTGATGGACCTCTCCGCCATCCCGGGGAGGAAGATCGACAAGCACTCGACCGGCGGCGTGGGCGACAAGATCAGCCTCTCCCTGGCGCCCATCGTCGCGGCCTGCGGCGTGCCCGTGCCCATGATGGCGGGCCGCGGCCTCGGCCACACGGGCGGCACGCTCGACAAGCTGGAGGCGATCCCAGGCTTCCACGTGGACCTCACGCGCAAGCAGTTCCAGCGGCAGCTCGGCAAGCTGGGCTGCGCCATCATCGGGCAGACCGCCGCGCTCGCGCCCGCGGACAAGCGCCTCTATGCGCTGCGCGACGTCACGGCCACCATCGAGTCGGTGCCGCTCATCACGGGCAGCATCTTGTCGAAGAAGCTGGCCGAGGGCCTCGACGGCCTGGTCATGGACGTGAAGGTGGGGCGCGGCGCCTTCATGAAGAACGTGGACGACGCGCGCGTGCTGGCCAAGAGCCTGGTGCGGGTGGGCCGCGGCGCGGGCAAGGACGTGCGCGCGCTGCTCACGCGCATGGACGACCCGCTGGGCAAGATGATCGGCAACGCGCTCGAGGTGCGTGAGGCGTTCCTGACGCTGCGCGGTGAGGGGCCCGCCGACCTGCTGGACCTCACGCTCGCGCTCGGGGTGGAGATGCTGCAGCTGGGCGGGGTGGCCAAGGGCCGCGCGGACGCCGAGCGCCAGCTGCGCGCGGTCATGCGCGACGGAAAGGCCGTGGCCCTGGCCGAGAAGATGGTGCGCGCGCAGGGTGGCGACCCGCGCGTGGTGAGCGAGCCCGACCGGCTGCCACGCGCCGAACACCGAGTGGTGATCAAGGCCACGAAGCGTGGCTTCGTGCAAGCCGTGGACGCGCTCGAGCTGGGCCTGGTGGGCGTGTCG
>CAZEAA010000171.1:0-2047 GCA_964510015.1 uncultured Sandaracinaceae bacterium | reverse complement strand
CGCCCGCGTCCTTGGGCTTGCCGGGCTTGCCTCCACCGCCATCCTTGCTGGGCTTTCCGCCGCTCTTGCCGGGCTTGCCACCGGAGCTCTTCGGGCCGTTCTTCGGGCCGTCGTGGCGCTCACCCTGCTTGGGCTTGCCGCGCTTGCCCTGCCAGTCGCTGCGCTTGCCGCCGCCGTCGTCGTCACGGGAGTCCCGCGCGTGCCCGCGACCGCCGGGCTTGCGGCGCTCTTCCAGCACCCCCACCAGCTCGGCCTCCACGCGGCGCCGCTCGAGGTTCACGCTCACCACGCGGATCGTGACGGGCTGGCCCATCTCGAACACGCGGCCGCCGCGCTGACCCACCAGGCGCACGCCCAGGCGGTCCACGGCGTAGTAGTCGTCGGTCAGCCGCTCGGCCGGCACGAACACGTCCACGAAGGGGCTGTCGATGCTGGCGTAGAAGCCGCTCTCGTCGAGCCCGCTGATGGTGGCGTTCATTTCTTCGCCCACCTTGTCGCGCATGACCAGGCAGCGGTAGAGCGCCACCACGTCGCGCTCCACGGTCATGGCGCGCCGCTCGAGCTGGCTGCTGCGCGCGGCCATCTTGCGCAGCGTGGGCAGCAGCAGCGCGCCGTCCACGAACTCGCCTCGCGCGAGCGCACGCACCACGCGGTGCACGGCCAAGTCCGGGTAGCGCCGGATGGGCGACGTGAAGTGTAGGTAGTGCTTGGCCGCGAGGCCGAAGTGGCCCACGTCGTTGGTGTCGTAGATGGCCTGCTGCATGGCGCGCAGCAGCAGGTAGCGCAGCACGGGCGCGGCCGGCTCACCCTCGATCCGGGCCAGGAACTCGGTCAGCTGCTTCGGGTCCTGTGCCGCCTCGGCGTCGAGCGGCTCGCCCAGCGACGTGGCCAGCTCGCAGAAGGTCTCGAGCTTCTCCGCGGCCGGCGCGCCGTGCGTGCGGTAGATGGCCGGGATGCCGCGCTGCGAGAGGTCGCTCGCCACGGTCTCGTTGGCCAGCAGCATCATCTCTTCCACCACGCGGTAGGCTTCGCGCACGCCGGGGTCCTGGCGCGAGCGCACCACGTCGGTGGGCTCGCCCTGGTCGTCCAGCTTCACGCGCGGCTCGGGCAGGTCGAAGTCCAGCGCGCCGCGCTCGAGGCGGCGCTTGCGCAGGATGCGCGACAGGTCGAGCAGGGCCTGCAGCATGGGCACGCGCTCGCGCGCGGCGGGCTGCTTCACGCCGCCCTCGGTGGTGAGCCCCAGCGCGTCGGCCACACCCTCGTAGGTGAGCTTCGCGGTGGAGCGCATGATGCCTTCGATGTAGCGGTGGTGCGTGACGCGTCCGGTGGCGTCCAGCGTGATGTCCACGGCCAGGCACAGGCGGTCCTTCTTGGGCACGAGCGACGCGAGGTTGCTGCTGATCTCGTGCGGCAGCATGGGGATCACGCGGTCCGGCAGGTAGATGCTGGTGCAGCGCGCCTGCGCTTCGTCGTCGATGGCGGTGCCGAGGCGCACGTAGTGCGAGACGTCGGCGATGGCCACCACCACGTGGAAGCCGCCCTTGATGCGCTCGATGAAGAGCGCGTCGTCGTGGTCGCGCGCGTCGGCCGGGTCGATGGTGCAGAGGTCCAGGTGACGCAGATCCTCGCGGCCCACCTTGTCGGCGGCCGCCACGCGCTGCGGGATGCCGGCGGCTTCGGCCAGCACGGCAGGCGGGAACTCTTCCTGCACGTTCTCGCGGATCTTGATCTTGGCCACCTCCACCGCGGTGATGCCCTGCACGCCGAGCACGCCTTCCACCACCACGCCGGGGCGCTCGTTGGCGTCTTGCGGGAAGCGCACGATGCGCGCGTCCACCACGTCGCCGTGCTTGGCCTCGGCGGGCGGCACCTGCACGAGCTCCATCGGCCCACGCAGGCGCACGTCGTCCGGCTCGAGGAAGGCTTGCGAACCCACGCGGCGCAGCGTGCCGGTCACGCGCGGTGCGCGGCGCAGCAGGATGCCCACCACGTAGCCCTCGCGACCCTTGGCGGAGGGCTGGGTCACCACCTCCACCTTGTCGCCGTG
>CAZEAA010000170.1:0-12313 GCA_964510015.1 uncultured Sandaracinaceae bacterium | reverse complement strand
TCGTCACGGCACGCGCGCGCGCCGAGCTGGCTGCTGGGAACTACGAGACCGCGGCCCGCGAGCTGCGCGCCGTGCTGGACGAGGACCCCGAAGACCTCACCGCCTGGGAGTCACTGCGCGTGGCCGCCCGCGAGGTGGGGGACTTCGAGAGCGTGGCCGAGGCCTGCGACAAGCTCGCGCGACGCGTGGACGGGGCCCTGCGCGCACAGCTGTTGGAGGAGGCCGCGGTCTGCTTGATGGACCACGTCGGCGACGACGCGGGCGCGGAGGAGCGACTGCGCGCGGCGCTCGAGCTCGGCCCCACGCGACCGATCCCGTTCTGGCGCCTGCACGACCTGCTGGCCGAGCGGAAGGCAGACGACGCGCTGCTGGCGCTGGTGGACGCGCGCCTCGGCGCCAACGACGACCCGGACGAGCTCCCGAAGCTGTACTACGAGCAAGCGCGCCTGCGCCGCGCGCGCGGTGGCCGCGAAGCCGTGCTGGAGTCGCTCGAGAACCTCTTGATGCTGGAGGACGATCACCCGGGTGGTCTCGCGCTCGCGGTGGAGGTGCACGTCACGCTCGAGAACTGGGCCGCCGCCGTGGACGCGCTGCGCCGGCTGGCGCAGGCCGACGTGCCGCCCGCGCAGCGCCGCATCGCTCGCCTGGGCGCCGCGGACTTCCTCGAGAAGAAGCTGGGCCGTGCCCGTGAGGCCATCGCCGAGCTGCGCGCGCTCGAGCCGCTGGGCTTCGGCAACGCCGAGCTCTACGAGCGCATCGCCGACGTGGCCTCACGCGGGGGTGAGCACGCGGAGGCCATCCGCGCGCTGCAGCAGGTGCACGACTCGTCGGCGCGCGAGCCCGCCACCGCGGCCATGCGTCGCGCCGGCGAGATCGCGCGGGACCAGCTGCGCGACCGCTCGACGGCCATCGAGTGCTTCCGCACGGCGCTGCGCACCACGCCCACCGACATCCCCTCGCTCGAGGCGCTGTCGGGCTTGGTGCAGGACGCCACGCAGCGCCGCGTGCTGTCGGAGACCTTCGAGGCGGCCGCGCGCGAAGAGCACCGCGAGCGCTTCACCGCGGCGCTTCCCCGCCAGCTCGGGGCCGCCGCGCGCCTGCGCAACGACAAGGACCTCCAGTTCTGCGCCACGCAGAGTCTGTTGGCGCTCGGCGTGGCCACGCCCGAAGAGCGGACCGCAGCCGACGAGCACACCGCGATGGTGCGGCGCGTCCGGGCGCATCAGCCGCTGTCGGACACCAGCCTCAATCTCTTCCGAGCGCCGGGCGACACGGGCGTGACCGCCGAGTTCGCGCAGCTGGTGGGCGAGACGCTGACGCACGCGAGCGGCATGGAGCCGAGCTTCTTCAACGTGGGCCGCGGCGAGCTGTCGTCCACCAAGCCGAGCGCGCTGCGCGAAGAGCTCACGCAGATCAGCGAGGCGCTCGCCGCCCCGCTGAGCGACATCTACGTGGGTGGGTCCGACGCGGCGCGGGTGACCTGCTTCCACGGCAAGAAGGAGCGCGCGACGTGGGTCATCGGGGCCGGCGTCATCGCGCCGCTCGACACGGCGCGCCGCTACCACGCGGGCCGCGCCGCGTTCGCCACCTATGCCGGGTCCATCGCGTGGCTCGACCGCCCCGCGGAGGAGGGCGCGCTGCTGCTGCTCGCGGCGGCCGCCGCGGCCGAGGTCGTGCTGCCCGCGGCGGCGTCGGTGCCGGGTCTGACGGAGTGGGCGCGCGCCATCAGCAAGGCCATGCCGCGCAAGCTGCGCAAGCCCGTGGCCGACCTCGCCGCCCAGCTGCCCGCGGGTGGCTCGCAGCTGGTGGCCTACTGCCGGAGCGCGAAGCAGTCGGCCGCACGCGCCGGCCTCACGGTGTCCGGTGATCTCCATGGCACGCTCTCCCACCTGCACGGCCGCGAGCCCCGCGTCGCCGAGATCCAGAGCAGCCCCTACCTCGAGGACCTGGTCCTCTTCTGGACCTCCAGAGACGCGCTGACCCTGCGGCGCGAGCTGGGATTGGCGACGTGACACGGCCATGAGCGACCAAGACGACAAAGACCTGGACTCCGAGTTCGACCTGATCTTCAGCGATCTCGACGCCGAGCCGGCTCCCGCGGGCGACGAGGGCTCGAAGGCCACCATGCCGCCCCCCGCGAGCCCCGCCGCCGTGCCGCCCTCGCGTGGGCTCTACCGCCCGAGCGATCGCCCGCCGATTGGTGAGCGCGTGACGGCGGTTCCGCAGACGCCGGTGCCGCCCGCGTTCGACCGCGCGACGTTCGAGGCGCCGCTGCCGCGGGTGACCGTTCCTTCGGAAGCCCCGGAGCCGGCCGCCCCGCCGAAGCCCGCCCCGGAGTTCGACCCGATGAACTCGTGGGACGACGACGAGCCGAACGACGCGACCCGCGTGGTGGCGCTGCCCGCCGAGATGCTGGCCGCGCTGGGTCGTCGCCCGCCGAGTGAGCGGCCCACCGCGCCTCCCCCCGCGTTCGAGGCGCCGAGCGCGCCGGACCTGCGCGCGCCAGACCTCGACCCGGAGGTCGAAGCCCACGGAGCCCACGACGCCGACGAACACGACGAACATGACGCGCCCGCGGACGCCGAGGACGACGAGCCCGTGCTGGAGTTCGGCACGTTCGAGCTGCCGGCCGACGACGCGCCGGACGCGCTCAGTGACCTCTTGGGTGACCTGATGGCCACGCCCGCGTCGGCGCCCGTCGGGGCTCCGCCCTCGTCGAAGCCGCCGCGCGCGCCCTCGTCGACGCCCCCGCGCGCGCCCTCGTCGCTGCCCGCGCCGGCCGACGAGCCGAGGGCGAGCATCACCGTCGCGCCTGCCTTCTTCGAAGCGCCCTCCACGTCGGAGGTGCCGGCCCTCGCCGAAGCACCGCGGCGCGTGCCCCCCGCCGCGAGCCTGGAAGAAGACCCGCTGTGGGAAGCGCCGCCGGCCTACGACGGGGGCGACGCCGCCACGCCGAGCGATGGCTTCGACGCATGGCCCACCAGCGCCGGCGATCAGAGCGCGCCCTCCCCGCGCACCGAGCCCGCGCCGTTGATGGGCATCGTGCGCGAGGCCGAAGCGGCGGCGAAGCGCACCAGCGCCGCGCCCGCGCCAGCTCCCGCGCCGTGGGGCCGTGACGAGCCCGGCTTCGGGTCGGACGAGAAGACCCGCAGCGTGGCCCTCTCGGAGCTGAAGCTCGACTTCGCTCGCGACCCAGACGACGACCACCAAGGTACTGATGACGACGAGCCCGAGCTCGACTTCGGGTCCGCTGCGGCGTCCGAGGCGCCGCCCGGCGAGACCCCCAGCGCGGCCAGTGCGCCGCACGCTGTCGACGCCGCTCCGTCGCCCAGCCCGGCGAGCGCGCCCGCGCCGAGCCTCCCGGCGGCCGCGGCTGCCGGCCCCGCCCCCGACACGCACACCGACGACGACGACGACGACGAGCCCGAGCTGGACTTTGGGTGCGACGAGCCCGAGCTCGAGCTGGGTGCAGGCTCCACCTCCACGGGGGACGACCAAGACGACGACGAGCCCGAGCTCGAGTTCGATGCGCCGAGCCCCGCCGCTGCGCCCGTGGCGGCGCGGCCGGACGCCGGCGCCGAGGCGGCCCGGCGCACCGTGCGCGGACGCAAGAAGCGGCCGGAGACCTTCCCGCTGGTGGGTGTCACCCGTGAAGCGCTGACGGCCCGGCGTGAGCTGCTGGAGGCGCTGGCGCACTCCGCGATCGGCGCTCAGAAGGCCCAGCTGCTCACCAGCGCCGCCGAGCTGGCGCAACAAGTGGGAGAGCCCGAGGAAGCGCTCCAGCTGCTGGCCCGCGCCCACGAAGCCGACCCTCACGACGCGGTGGCGTTGCGCGCGCTGCGGCAGGACTCCCTGCACCGCGGTGACCTCGACGTGGCCATCGAGCGCCTCGAGGCCGAGACACGCTTGCCGCTGTCGCCCGAAGACAAGGCGATGACGCTCTCGCTGCTGACCGAGCTGCAGCTCAGCGAGGGACACGACCCCGAGGCCGCCGAGAAGAACGCCCGCGCGGGTCTCGCCCTCGCCCCGCGCTCCCTCAGCCTGGCCCTGCTCGTGGCGGAGGCCTGCGCCGCGCGGGGCGACGTGGGTCGCGAGCGCGACGCGCTGTCGAAGGCTGCCGAGGCCTCTCAGGACAACGCCATCAAGTCCGCGCTCTACGTGGAGGCCGCCACCCTGCACGAGCAGAGCGGCGCCACGCCCATCGCGTCCAACTTGTTCCGGCGCGCGCTGGACGCCAACGAAGACAACCTCACCGCGCGCCTCGGCGCCGCGCGCACCGCGCTGACGCTGGGCGCCCCCGACGCACTGCAGCACGTGCAGGCCATGGAAGCCCGCTTCGAGCGTGACCCGGTCGCCGCGGGGGCGCTGCGTCGCTTCCGCGCGCTGCTCGTGTCGAAGCGTGACCCTGCCGCGGCCCTCACCATGCTGGGCGACGCGTCGCTCCGAGCGGGGCGCGAGCTCGCGACACACCTCGCCATCGCCACCGGCGACACGGCGCGCACCGCCCAGGCCGCGCGCGCTTGGGCCGAGAGCACCTCGGGCACCGACCGCGCCGAGGCCTACCTGACCCTGGCGGAGGCCGCGACCGATCTCGGCGACGACGCCGAGGCCACCGCCGCGATCGCGAACGCAGCCGTCGCAGACCCCGAGTTCGTGGCCACGCGCATCCTGCGCGAGTCGCTGGCCCGCCGCAGCGGAGGGGCCGAGGCCATGACGCGCGTCGCCGCCGCCGAGGCCGAGAGCAGCGCCATCGTCGCGGCCGCCCGCCTCGCCAACGTGGACGCCATCGACGACGAGGCCATGCTCCTCAAGAACGCGCGCGAGAGCGCCGAGGCGCCCCTCAGCAGCGACGTCATCGGCTTCGACGTCGCGGCGGCGCGGGGCGACTACGAGGGCATGTCCGACGCGCTGCAGCGCCAAGCGGACCGCACGCTGGGCGCGCGCCAGCTCTCGCCGCTGTTGGCGCTGGCCAGCGTCCACGTCGGGCGCGGCGACCCGCAGTCCGCCGTGGCGGCCCTGCGTCGCGCCCACGATGTCTCCCCCGGCAACCCGCTGGTCACGCGGCCACTCTCGCGCATGGTGGCCACCGAGAGCCCCATCGAGGCCGGTGGCCTCCTGCTGGAAGAGGCGACCGCGGCTCGCGGGGCCGCCGCGGCGCCCGCTGCCCGTGCTGCTGCCGACTGGCTCTATGCCGACCCCAACGCCGCCGCGAGCGCCCTGTTCCGCGCGCTCGAAGCGGACCCGCAGTCCGCGGCCTCGGCGTGGTCCCTCGACGCGCTCGCGCGCCGGCACGCGGGTGACCCGGCGCTCCCCGTGAGCGAGTGGCGGCAGCGCGCGGACGAGACCATCCTCGGCCTGGCGGCGGACCCGCTCTTGCGTGCCGAAGCCGCGCTGCGTCTGTCCGGCTCGCGCGCCGCGAGCGCCCCGAGCGAAGGCGAAGAGAGCGCCGCAGCCGCCGTGGAGTCGCTGTGCCGCGCCCTCGAGGAGTGCCCCACCGACGCCACACTGGTGGACCTCGTGGTCGAGGCCGCTCCGAACGTCGCCGCCCCGCGGCTCGAAGCGCTGGCCCAGGCCTCCACCGCCACGGCTCCGTCCATCGCGCGCATGCAGCTGCTGCGCGCCGCAGCGCTGCACAGCCGAAACGGGGAGCACGTGCCCGCCGCCGCCCGCTTCCGGACCGTGCTCGAGGCGAACCCGAGCGACCCGCTCGCGCGTCACTCCATCGACCGCATGGAGTTCCGCGCGGGAGAGCACGCGCGCGTGGCCGAGCGTCGCTTCGCCGCCCTGCGCGCCGCCGAGGAGGCCGCCGACAACGCCGCCAAGATCCGCGCGCTGTCCGCGCTCGCCGACCTCGACCTCTACGAGCGCAACGACGCCTCGGCCGCAACCCTCACGCTGCGCACGCTGCTCGAGGTCTCGCCCGGTCACGTCCCCACGCTGCGCTCGCTCGAGCGCATCTACATGGACCAAGGCCGGCACACAGACGTGGCGCTCACGGCGGGCGGTCTGCTCCAGGCGCTCACGTCGCCCCGCGACATCTCCACCTACTTGCCGTTCACGGCCCGCCTGCAGATCGTGGAAGCGGACGATGGCGCCGCGGGCGACGCCCTCTACCTCCAGCACGCGCCCCGCAGCGCCAAGACGGCGCGCGTCACGCGACGCTGGCTGGGCGCGGCCGAGGCTCGACAAGAGCGCGAGCAGGCCACCGAGGCGCTGCGCGCGCTGGGCGAGCTGACCAGCGCGCCCATGGAGAAGGCCACCTACTGCTTGCGTGCCGCAGGTCACCGCAGCGCCGAGGGCGGCGCTCAGGCTGCCGCGGCCGAGCTCGGTCGCGAGGAGGCGGTGCTGGGTCACCCCGTGGCCGCCGCGCTGCTGGGCCACTACCGGGCCACCGCGGGCTACGCCCTCCCCGCCGCCGAGGCCTTCGTGGAGGCCGCCAAGCTCTCGCCCGACGAGACCTACGCGGCCGCGTTCTGGTACGAGGCGGGCTGCCTGCTGCAAGACAAGCACGAAGACGAACGCGCGCTCCAAGCGTTCGAGCACGTGGCGGCCGTGGACATCACGCACCGGTCCGTCTTCGCGCGCATGCGCGAGCTGCTCGAGGCCCGCGGCGCCAACCAGCGCCTGGCCAGCCTCATCTCGCAGCGCCTCGCGCGAGGCGGCGACACCGAGACCATCGCGGGCCTGCACGTGGCCCAGGCCACGCTCGCCGAGAGCATGGGCGACAACGTGGGCGCCCGCGAGGCCCTGCGCGCCGCGCTGGCCCTGCACCCGGACAGCCGCGAGTCCCTCGAGCGCTTGGCCCGCCTCTGCCTGCGCGACGAGATCTGGCCCGAGGCCGAAGGGGTGCTCATTCGCTGGGCGCGCCTCGAGCGCAACGACGCGAACCTGCGCTTCATCTTCTTCTCCCTGGGCGACATCTACGACAAGCACATCCGTCAGGACGCGCGCGCCGAGGCGGCGTTCCAGCGCGTGCTCAAGCTGGCGCCGGCCGACCTGGTCACGCTCGACCGCATCGCCGCGCTCTACCAGCGCACGGGCAAGGTGTCCGAAGCGGTGGCGGCGCTGCAGCGCATGGTGGAGGTCGAGCCCAGCATCACCGTGAAGCGCGACCTGCGGCTGCGCATCGGCACCACGCTCGAGACCATGGGTCAGCTGCGCGAGGCCGAGCAAGCGTTCGAGCAAGTGCGCCGCGCCGCCCCGACCGACCTCGTGGTGGTCCGCGCGCTGGCCTCGTTCTTCGAGCGTCAAGACGCCCGCCCGGCGCTCGCGATGCACCTCAACCGCGCGGTCGTCGACTACCGCCGGGCCATCGAGCTCGACCCGTCGGACCCCGCCAACTGGGTGGCGCTGGTGGACGTGATGGTCATGCGCGGTCGCCGCGACGGAGCCCGCTGTGCCGCGAGCGCGGCGCTGGCGCTGGGCATCACCGAGCCGCAGGCCGGCCAAGCCGTGGACGTGCGCGGCGGCGTGCCGGGCGCAGGTCACGCGGCCGCCGACCCGGGCATGAAGGACTTCCTCGCCAAGGACGACCTGAGCCACGCCGCGCTGGTGGTCTTCGAGAAGGCCGAGGAAGCCTTCGAGAAGCTGCTGCCGCTCGACACCAAGGCGCTGCGCCTCGACTAGGTGCTGCCCAAGGAACACCAAGTGCGCATGGAGGCGAGCGAAGCCGGCCGCTGGTTCGGCTTCTCCGACGTGCATCCGCGCATCACGCCTGCGCTGCCGCGCGTGTGCGTGCCCATCTCGCTCAACCCGCTCACGCTGGTGGTCGGCGCGGAGCTGCTCGAGAACACCAACACACGCGAGCGTACGTTCCTCTTCGCGCGGGCCTGCGAGATCGCGAAGGCCGGCCTCGCCGTGGCGCTGCGCTCGCCGCCGGCACAGCTCGCGCTGGTGCTGTCGGGCTTGGTCAATGCCTACGACCCGAACTACATGCCCGAGGGCATCGACTCGGCCCAGCTGGCCGACGTGGGGCAGCGCGTGCTCAAGGCCCTCCCGCGCCGCACCCGCGACGAGCTCGGTCCGCTGGCCGTCGAGATGGCGGGGCGGCCCGGCTTCGACCCGCGCTCCATCGGGCTGGCGGCGGGGGACCTCGGCAACCGCGTGGCGCTCTTGGCCACCGGTGACCTCCTCGCGGCGTTCTCCGCGCTGCTGAAGCTCAACTCGCGCGCGCTCGAGGGCGACACGCGGCGCCGCGCCGAGATCCTGCGCTCCGTCCCGGAGACCGCCTCGCTGCTGCGCTTCGCGGTTTCGGAGGAGTATCTGGACGCCCGGCATCGCGCGGGAGCGGACTCGCTCTGATGCGCATCGGGTTCATCGGGCCCGCGGAAGGAGACGTGGAAGCGCTGCGTGAAGCGCTGGACTTCTTGCTGGGGGACGCGGGCGCCGACAGCGTCATCTACATGGGCGAGGACGACACCGCCGACCAGCTGGCCGAAGAGGCCCGGCGAGCCGCCACCGGAGGAGCGGACGGCACCTTCCTGGGCGCCGCGCGCGAGCTGGCGATGAGCGGCACGCCCGAGCAGATCAGCGCGCTGCTCGGCGCCGAGGAAGACCTCGAGAAGCTCTCGGCGCTGCGCATCCTGCCTCCCTCGCCCATGCGCGCGGTGGAGATGCTGGACGACCGCATCGTGCTGCTGGTGCACGACAAGGCCGTCCTCGCGGAGGACGACATCGTGAACGCGAGCGTGATCGTCTTCGGCCGCTCGAAGGAGCTGATGCTCAAGCGCTTCGGCGCGCGCTACTTCTTCACGCCCGGGCCTCTGAATCAGGGGCAGGTGGGCCTGCTCGAGCGCGAGGGCGATGGTCGTCTCGCGGCCGCGGCCTTCGACCTCTCGGGCCGGCCGCTGTGGCGCGAGGTGCTGCAGTGGCGCACCGCCAAGATCATGGTCGCCACGTGAGCACACGCATCGCGGTCTACGGAGGCAGCTTCGACCCGCCGCACATCGCGCACGTGCTGGTGGCCTCGTGGGCGCTCGCCATGGGTGAGGTGGACGCCGTGCTGGTGCTGCCCACCTTCGAGCACGCCCTCGGCAAGACGGCCGGCGCCCGCTTCGAGCAGCGCATGGCCATGTGCGAGCGCGCCTTCGCGTGCCTGCGGGGTGTGACCGTCAGCGGCATCGAGCAGACCCTCGGAGCGCCGTCGCGCACCCACAAGCTGCTGCTCGCGCTCTCGGAGCAGCACCCTCATGCGTCCTTTCGGCTGGTGATCGGCGCGGACATCCTCCCTGAGCTGCCGCGCTGGTACCGCTCCGAGGACGTCCTGCGCATGGCCCCCCCGCTGGTGGTGGGGCGCGCCGGCTACAGCCCATCGGACGGCAGCCAGCTGGTGATGCCCGAGGTCAGCTCCACACGTATCCGAGCCGCGGTGGCCGCGGGTGAACCCGTCGACGCATGGGTCCCCGCGAGCGTGCGCGACTACATCGCGGAGCACGGGCTCTACGGCGCGGCGGGAGACGCCTCCCCGTGACGGTGACCGCGACGCCGCTGCGGGTCCTGTTGGTGGGCCGCGGCAAGGTGGCGCGCGGACTCTCGCGCGGCGTGTCGTCCCGAGGCACCGCGGTCGCGCGGATGCGCGCACTCTCGAGCGTGACGGACGCGGATCTGCGCTGGGCCCAGCTGGTGCTGCTGGCCGTCCCCGACGCCGCCATCCGCGCCGCGGCCGAGGCGCTGGCCCTGCGCGCGCCGGTCGCGCTCCCGGTCCTGCACCTCTCCGGCAACCGGCTCGTCAGCGAGGCCTCGGCGTGCCGCGAGCACGGCGCGCTCCACCCGCTCGCGTCGTTCGCGTCACGGCAGCACCCGCCGTCCATGGAAGGCGTGAGCTTCGCGCTCGCCGGCACCCCGCGCGCGCAGCGGCTCGGGAAGCGCTTCGTGCGCGCCCTCGGCGGCAAGCTCTTGAAGGCTCCCTCGCAGACGCCGCTCCAGGGGCCCAGCTATCACGCGGCGGCAGCGCTGGTGGCGAACGGAGGTGCCGCGCTCGCCGCGAGCGGCATCGACATCCTGGTGCGCCTCGGCGCCGACCGCACGAGCGCCCAGCACGGCATCGCCAGCCTGCTGCGCAGCGTGGCCGACAACGTGGACCGCGTCGGGGTCCCGCACGCGCTGACGGGTCCCATCGTGCGCGGGGACGCGGCCACCGTGGCGCAACACCGCGCGGCCCTGCGCGCGCTCGGCGGACCGGGCCTCGGGGCCTACGACGGCATCGCCGAAGCCATCCTCGGCTGCGCCATCGACGCGGGCCTGTCCGAGGACGCGGCGCGCCAGGTACGGAGCGTGTTGCGCAGCCGTGAGCGCGCCGCTCACTGAGCCGTAGCCATCGCCCCGCTCACTGAGCTGTTGCCAGCGCGCCGCTCACTGGCCAGCGCCGAGCGCCCCGCTCACTGCGCGGCGTCGCACTCGCTGCCCTCGCGCTCGAGCAGGATCTCCGCTCCCTCGCCGGACAGCCGCACGGTCTCGCCCGCGAGGAAGTCCCCGCGCAGCATCATCTCGGCCAGCGGGCTCTCGATGAGCCGTCCCACCAAGCGCTTCATGGGCCGCGCGCCCAGCGCCGGGTCGAAGCCGCCCGCGCGCATCAGCGCCGCGATGGTGCTGTCGTCCCAGCGCAGCCGCTGGTGCCGCTCGGCCAGCATGCGCTTCGCCAGCGCCGTGAGCATGCGCCGCGCGATCTCGCGCACGTCGCTCTCGGTCAGCGCGCCGAACCACAGCGGCTCGTCGATGCGGTTCCACAGCTCGGGCGGGAGCGCCGCGCGGGCCGCCGCGATCGCGCGCGCCTCGATGCCACGCTCGGCCGCGCCGCTGCCCGAGTCGCCCCCGAAGCCGATGCGGCTGGCGGTCGCCGGTGCGCTCGCGCTGTTGGCGCCCAGGTTCGACGTCATCACGATGATCGTGTTGGTGAAGTCCACCGTGCGGCCGCGGGCATCCGTGAGGCGTCCCTCGTCCAGCATGGGCAGCATGGTCAGCAGCACCTCGGGGTGCGCCTTCTCGATTTCATCCAGCAGTACCAGCTGGTACGGCCGGCGCCGCACGGGCTCGGTCAGCTGCCCGCCCTCTTCGTGGCCCAGGTAGCCGGGAGGCGCGCCCAAGAGCTTCGCCACCGCGTGCGCCTCGCTGAGCTCGCTCATGTCGAGGCGCGTCATGGGCGTGCCCGGGAAGAACACGTCGCTGATGGCCTTGGCGGTCTCGGTCTTGCCCACGCCCGTGGGTCCGAGCAGCAGGAACGTGCTCATGGGCCGCTTGCCCAGGAAGCCCGCCGCCCCCTTGCGCAAGGCGTCCGAGATGCGCATCAGCGGCCGGGTGTGGCCCACCACGCGCTCGCTCAGGTGACGCTCGAGCGCCAGCAGCTTGTCCGAGTCGCGCAGCAGCAGCCGGTCGAGCGGCACGCGCGCCTCTTCGGCGATCACGCTCGCCACGGCCACGTCGTCCACCACCGCGCCTCCGCGCCGCCGCACGCGCGCCGCCGCCAGGTCCAGCACACCGATGGCCTTGTCGGGCAAGCGCCGCTCGGGCAGGTAGCGCACGCTCAGCTCCACCGCCGCGCGCAGCGCATCGGGGTCGTAGGCCACCGCGTGGTGCAGCTCGTAGCGCGGGGCGATGCCCTTCAGGATCTCGATGGTGTGCGCGGGCGAGGGTTCGTCCACGTAGACCGCCGAGAAGCGCCGCGCGAGCGCCGGGTCCCGCTCGAAGTACTTGCGATACTCGGCCTCGGTGGTGGCGCCCACGCAGGGCAGTTCACCGCGGGCCAGCGCCGCCTTCAGCTCGTGGGCCAGGTCGTCCGGCCCCTCACCGCCGCCGATCACGGCGTGGATCTCGTCGATGAACAGGATCACCCTGCCCTCGGTACGCACGACCTCTTCCTTCAGCACGCGCAGCCGCTCGGACAGCGCGCCGCGGACCCCGGTGCCCGACACCAGGGCACCCGCGCTCAGCTCGATCAGCATGCGGTCTTCGAGACCGCGCACTTCGTCGCCACCCGCGACCAGCCGGAGCGCGAGGGCCTCCACCACCGACGTCTTGCCCACGCCGGCGGGACCCACCAGCACCGGGTTGTTGCCACGGCGGCGCGCCAGGATGTCGAGCAGCCGGTCCACCTCGGTCTCGCGTCCGATCACCGGGTCGATGCCGCCGCTCGCCGCGAGCGCCGTGAGGTTGCGCCCCAGCTGAGCCAGCGTGGGGCAGAGCGCCTCGTCCAGCTCGAAGGTGGTGCTGGGGGTCACGGGCAGCGAGTGCACCCCCGAGGCCGCCTCCACGATGTCCACGGCGTGGACCATCGCGAGGTTGCGCGTGGCCGGGTCGGCCGGGACCTCGGAGGGGCGCC
>CAZEAA010000169.1:8757-12380 GCA_964510015.1 uncultured Sandaracinaceae bacterium | reverse complement strand
GTCTGCCCACGCCGGTGGCGTGGAAGCCACCGTGGCTGGCGCCCGTGGAGTCGGCCGCGGCGGCGCCATGGCGGCGTCGGCCACGGGCTTCGACGCGCTGCGCTACAACCCTGCCCGCCTGCACTTGGGCGGCGCGTGGAACGTGGGGCTCGACGCGCAGATGCACTTCATCGACGTGTGCTTCGATCGCCTCGACACCGATGGCCGCACATACCCCACGGTGTGCAACAGCGCGCCGCCGCTGGTGGTGCCTCAGCTGGGGGTGACCATCGCCATCGGGGACCGCGTGGGGCTCGGCTTCGGCATCTTGCCGCCTCCGTCCGGCACGTCGCTCTTCGCGTTCGGCGACGATCAGGACGGCACCATCAACGTGGACGGTCAGCCCGTGGCCTCGCCTTCGCGCTACGCCAACGTGATCACCGATAACACGGGGCTCTTCCCCACGCTGGCCCTCAGCGCGTCGCTGCACGAGCGCGTGCGCATGGGCTTCTCGTTCGGCGCGGGCGTGTTCATGGTGAACAGCATCTCGTACACGGCGGGCTTGCCGGGCGCCGGGCCGTCGTTCGACACGCGCACGGCCCTGTCGGGGCGCGACCTCTTCGTGCCGCGCGTGGGCCTCGCGCTCGATGTCACGCCCATCGACGGCCTGAACGTCTCGTGGGTCACGCACTACACGGCGGACCTGAACGCCGAGGCCGCGCTGTTTCTGTCCGGTGAGACGGGCGGCGGCTACTCGGTGCGCGTGAACGACGTGAGCGTGAACCAGCCCTTCGGCTGGGAGAGCACGGTGGCCGTGCGCTACGCGCAGCCGCGCTTCGACGTGGAGCTGGACCTCATGTACCAAGGGCACGCGGCCACGCAGCGCACCACGGTGGACATCCCGGACGACGCCGTGCTGCCCATCGACGTGAGCATCAACGGCGAGCCTCTCGGCGCGCTGCCCGACGAGCGCTACGTGGAGCGGCGCTGGAAGAACCAGTTCGTGCTGCGCGCGGGGGGCGACGCGCTGGTGGTGCCCGAGCGCCTGTGGGTGCGCGCCGGCTTCACTTTCGAGAGCAACGGCAACCAGCAGGCCTATACGTCCGTGGAGAACTTCCTCGCGAGGCGCATCGGGATCCACCTCGGCGCAAGCGTGCAAGTGCACCCGGTGCTGCAGGTGTCGCTGGGGTACTCGCGCGTGTTCCAGCCTGACGTCACCGTGGACCCCCAAGACGCGCGCGTCCCGCAGGCCACGGCGTCGCGGCCGCCCCCGCTCGATGACCCGGATCGCACGGTCTACGTGAACGGCGGCACCTATCGCGGCGGCATGCACGTGCTGGCGCTCGGCCTGACGTTCCAACCCGCCGCCGCCGCTCCCGCGCGCGCTCAGGAGGCCCCATGAACCGCTTTGCCCTGCTGTCCTTCGCCCTTGCGCACGTGGCCCTCACGGGGTGCATCACCGACCTGAGCGTGGACCCGCCCGAACCGTCGGAGGCGTGCGACCCCGACCCGCGCGACCGTGAGGTGCTGCTCGAGGTCTTCCCGCCGTGTGACCTCCTGATGTGCGGCGACCTGCCCGAGCATCAGCTGCGCGGCCGCTGCGTGGACGACAACCAGCTCGACGACTCGCAGCTGGCGCGCCTCGCTGCGTGCAACACACAGACCCCTTCGCACTGTGTGCCGGTCCCGCTGCTGCTGAGCGACGGGCTGTCGCAGCCCACCGTGTGCGCGTCGCTCGGTGGCGCGGAGGGGCGCTGCATGTCGCTCTGCGTGCCCAACGTGGCGGAGAAGCGCGACCAGCTCCCACTGGACGTCTGCGAGGAGGGCGAGCTGTGCGCGCCGTGCTTCGACCCGTTCACGGGCGAGTCCACCGGGGCCTGCGACGCCAGCGTGTGCGACGAGCCCGTGGAGCCGCCCTACGTGTTCGAGGCCTGCTGCAGCGGCAAGGGCGGCGGCTTGTGCATCCCGCGCGAGGCCGTGCCCGACGAGAGCGAAGACAGCCTGGGCGAGGACAGCTGCACAGGCACCTCGCAAGACGACGTGTGCGTGCCCACCGGCTTCGAGGAAGACGACTTCGCGCCACCCACCTGCACCAACAGCCTGGGTGTCGAGGGCCGCTGCCTGCCGACCTGCGTGCCTCAAGTGGGCACGGTGGGCGCCGTGTTCCTGCGCAACGACTGCCCCGAGGAGTTCCAGCGCTGCGTGCCGTGCTGGGCCAACGACCAGTTCTGCGACTGACGGTGGTGGACGGTCCGGGGGGCCTCAGCTGGGAATGAGCGTCATCGCCGAGATGCGCAGCTCGTTCATGACCTGCTCGAGGCCCTCCTCGGTGGCGGGGATGTCCGAGCGCTGGCTTACGCTGTGGCCCAGGCTCTCGATGCCGCTGACGAAGGCCTCCACGATGTAGCGCGGGTACTCCGCCCCCTGGTGGGCGCGCTGCACGCCGTTGACCGCCATCTGGTAGCCGTCCACGACGCCGTCGCGGGCCGCGATCATCTTGTCGTTGGAGTAGCGCAGCTTGGCGAACTCCACGGTCAGCGGCCCACGGCTGCGCATCACCAGCAGGTACGCCGCGGTGGCCCGGGTGAGCAGCTCGAGCACGGTGGTGGAGCCGATGAGCGCCTTCACCACCTCCATGCGCGCGGTGTTCACGTGGTCCACGTAGAGCTCGGCGATGACGTCGTCGCGGTCACTGAAGTGCTTATAGAAGGTCGCCCGCGAGACCCCCGAGGACTCGAGCAGGTCTGCCACCGTGATGGCCTCGAGCCCCATCGTGCGCAGCAGCTCTTCGGCGGCGGCCAGCACCTCGGCGCGAACGTCCTCGCGTGCAGGGCGCCCGCGGCGCTTGGGGGTCGTGGCTCGTGAGGTCATTCCTGACGATTCAAGCACGGAACGGGTGCCGCGCCACGCCGCAAGCGCCAGCTCCCGCGACTACGGGCAGAAGTGCGCGGGGTCGGAGAACGCGGCCTCGAGCGACGCGTCCTGCTCGCCCGGCTGCAGCGTGAGGTCCCAGTCATCGTGGTCGGGGGCAGCAGTGCCGTAGGACCACGAGCCGTCGATGCTCGTGCTTCCGTCCGGCTGCGTGGTGAAGATGAAGCGCACGTAGCCCGAGTCCGTGTCGCCGGTCCGGGACGGGTCTTCGCACCAGCGGCCGGTGAACACGTCTCCGGCGAGCGTGCCGCGCACCGCGCCGCCTTCGTGCGCGTAGGACCCCCACACCTCGTTGCCCACCTGGCGCAGGACCATGGTGCCCCAGTCGCCGCGATAGAGGCCCATGTAGGCGGCCCCGGAGCTGGGCGACGCAGTCGAGCCGCCCGTGGTGCCCGTGGTGCTGGCGGTGCCGCCGCCGCAGCCAACCAGGAGAAGGATGAGTGTGCCGAGAGTCAGAGTGCGATGGGTGGTGGTCATGGTCGTGATGGGTCTTCCGTTCGGGTTCAATCGAGGACGGCGTACCGCAGGTGGTTCGCCCCCGACTGATACAACAGCACGTAGCGGCCGTCGTCCATTCGTTGGCTGGCCTTCCAGAGCTGGTCCAACTGCGTGTTGATGACGTTCGGAAGGGAGAGGAAGTCGCCCGTCGCAAACTCACCGCCGCGCGTCGCTTGCTGGGCGACCTCCACCCGCTCGTCGTTGCGGAAGTAGCT
>CAZEAA010000169.1:0-8747 GCA_964510015.1 uncultured Sandaracinaceae bacterium | reverse complement strand
GCTGACCGCCCCGAGGCCCCCGGTGGCCATGCTCCCCTGAGGTCTCGACCCCGTCACCGACACGGGGACGGTGAGCGCTCCTCCGGTGGACGCCACTCCGTCCAGGTACTGGATGGGCACGAACACCGCGCTCGGGAGGTTGCTGTTCACCACCATGATGAGGGCGTCGCCGTTGCTGCTGATGGCGCAGCTGTCGATGTTGGGAAGGAATCCGCTCGCGCTCGTGTCGGACACGGCCGTGAACCCCGTCTCCGCGTCGCGGTACACGTGACGCACGCGATCGAAGGTCCCGAACATGTTCGTGAAGCGCTCGTCGAAGGAGAAGACCACGTCGCCAGCGGCGTTGCCCGCGGAGCAGAACCGGAAGGGGCTGTTCAGGTTCGTCAGCGGCGTGAGCTCCGAGGTGAACGTGCTGCTGCCCGCCGCGCGACGATATCCCCGCACGGTGTAGACGCTCGGCGTGGCGGGGTCGCGATCGCGGAAGAATACGGTGGCGGCGCCATCTGCGCCAATCTCGGCTCGTGAGAGGAAGTTCAGCGGAAGCTGGAGGTCTCGCCCGAGGTCGGCCACCAGCACGGCGGCCCCGAGGGTGTGCGTGCTGCCGTCGTAGAAGCGCGCCGTCACCTGCGTGCCGAGGCCGTACACCAGCACGGCGCGGGACCCCCCGTCGCTCGAGAGGGTGATGGTGCTCAGGGAGTCCTCGAAGCGCAGCGGCGTGCCCCACGCGTCGCCATCGAAGTAGTTGCTGTAGAGCCCGCCGTCTTGCTGGAACACGGCCAGCAGCTCGTCCTCCCCCACGTGCACGATGCGCAGGTGGAGGTCGTCGAGGTTGTTGAGTGGCGCCAGGGTGCCCGCGATGCCGGCGTTGACGACCCCCAGATCGGTCCACCCGCCGGTCTCGCCTCCATGCCACGACAGCGCGCGCAACACGTTGGAGGTGGTCGCCGTCTCGAACATGACCACGGCGCGCCCGTCCGCGAACACCGAGGACGTCACGCGCGTCGCGACGGGCCCCGGGAACAGGTCGGCCCCCTCGCTCCACCCGGGGATCGGTGTCCCGGCATCCGGCGGCCCGCCGTGGTCCAGGTCGTCCTCTCCCTGGTCGCCCTGCGCGAGGTCCGTCGACCCGTCGAGCGGTTCGGCGTCCGCCCCCGCATCCTGTAGCGGCTGGCTGCTGTCGGCCGCGCCGCCGTCGTCCGGCCCAGCGTCCGAAACGGTGCGGTCCGCCGAGCAAGCCGGCGTCACCAAGGCAAGCACGGTGCAGACCGCGACGAGGGAGAGAGATCGGGGAGAGCAGGAAGACGTCATGAGCGACTCGGAGGGCAAGGCAGCGCGTTGACCGACGAAGAACCGTGGTCGAAGCTGCGTGGGTGTACGCGAACTTACGAAGCCAAGACGCCTCGCAGTACCCACCGCGGGGGGTAACCGGTCGATTCCGGCCATCTCGCGGGAGCCGCCACGCGTGACGCGCGCCAAAGACCTGGCGCTGCTGCGCCTGCTCTGTTCATCGGGCGCCGACTTGATGTCGCAGATGCCGTTGCTGTCCGAGTGCCTGCACCGCTTGGTGCCGTCGTTCAGCCTGTCCATGATCCGCGTGGACGAGCGCTGTGTGCCGACCGCGCACTACAGCGAGTTCTTCTCGGAGGAGAGCCACGCGCTGTTCGCGATGAGCGGTGACCACTTCGCCACCCGGAGCCCGGACCCGGCCGCCTTCGCCAACCTCATGAGCAACCCGAGCCCGGTGGGCTCGTTGGTGCACGCGGGGCCCGACTACGTGGACGGGATGATCTATCAGCACCTGTTCCAGCCGAACGGCATCCACCACACGCTGGACGTGGCGCTGCGCGACGGCGCCGAGCCGCTGGCGATCTTGGGCGTCTTCCGTGAAAAGCGCGCGCCGGGCTTCAGCCGCGAGCACGTACAGCTGCTACGCAGCGTCTACGATCACCTCGTGCATGCCTGCCGCGCGGAGGTGACGCCGGGGGCCTTCGACGAGCTCGGCTCGGCCATGATCGTGGTGGATGCGCAGGGCCGCATCGCGTGGGCCTCGGAGGCTGCGCGCGCCTGGTTGGCGGAGGCGAGCTTCGGGTCGGACCGAGCGCTGCTCGTGGAGCAGGGTCTCGTGCCCGAGGCCTGTCGCGCGCTGCTGGGGATGGTCCGTCACGCGCGGTCCGTGTCACGGGGCGGGCAGGCGCCTGCACCGCACCTGAGCATCCCCGTGCCCGGCGGCCGCGTGAGCCTGCGAGGCTACGCGCTCGAAGGACACCCCGGCGCTGCGGAGGGCTACGTCGGCGTGCAGATCGCCCTCGAGATGGACCGTCGCATCCGGACGCTCCGCGCGCTGTCCACGTCCGGGCTCACGGCACAACAGATGCGCATCGCGTGGGGCATGCTCGAAGGAAAGGGAAACGCCGAGCTGTGCGTGGACCTCGAGCTCGGGGCCAGCACCCTCAAGTCGTACCAGAAGGACATGTATCGGCGGCTGGACGTGACCAGCGCGAGAGAACTCACGCTGCACATGAACGAGCTCACCGATCGCGTCACCCTGTCGCGCAGCCGCCACCAGCCGGGCCTCCACGCCACGGCAACGCAGTAGCTCAGCCCGGACGACACGAGGTGGTACCCGCCCCGGCTGGTGCCCTGGGGGCACGAAGACCGCGCATCAGCGCGGGGGTCGACTGGACGCCCGCGCGACCACCCGGTTCCGGCCTTGGCTCTTGGCTTGATAGAGCAACCGATCGACCGCCTCCACGAAGTCGCGCGGCGTCTGGTCGGGCTCCGGGACGATCGACCGCAGTCCCACGCTCACGGTCAGATAAGGACTGACCTCCGATGCCCCGTGGGCGATTCGTTCGTCGAGCACTGCACCTCGGCACCGGTCGGCGACGGTGCGCGCGACGAGCGAGTCGGTGCGCGGCATCAGGACGGCGAACTCCTCTCCACCGATGCGCGCGACCAGGTCGCCTGGACGGACCGATGACGTGAGGAGCGATGCGATGCGCTTGAGGGAATCGTCCCCTGCAAGATGACCGTGGCGGTCGTTGAACTGCTTGAAGTAGTCGATGTCCACGAGCAAGAGCGACAGCGGCTGCGCTTCGAGTCGCGCGGTTTCCCACGCCGCGGCGAGCACCTGATCGAACCTGCGACGGTTCGCGACATCGGTGAGGCCATCCTTGTACGAGAGCGCTTCCAGCTCGCCCTGCAGCCGCGCGAGCTCGTCTTCGTTTCGCTTGCGATCGCTGATGTCGAACATGAAGCCCACCAACGCCTCGACCTCGTCGCCGTTGCGGACCACGTGCACCACGTCGCGAATCCAGACGTAGGAGCCATCGGCCGTCTCGGCGCGGTAGTCCGCTTCGTGGTCGACGCCCGCCTGCGACTGCGCGACGCAGAAGCTGACGACGCGCTCGCGGTCGTCGACGTGGATCCGCGCGGCCCACTCCTCGACCGTGCGCCAGCTCGCCTGCGGCCACCCGAGGAGCGCCTCGATCTGAGGTCCGATGTACGTGAAGCGCGTGGAAGCCCAGTCGATGCGCCAAGGGATAGCCTTGGTCGACTCGAGGAGCGTTCGATAGGTGGTCTCGTCGGCTTCCATCCAGGTTCCTTCGTGAGAGGGCATTGTGCGACACGTCCCGGCGCGTTGCGAGCAGGCCGGCCGGTTCCGCTCGCGCAGACCGCGAGGCGGCTGCCTGGAAACGCCTCCCAACGCAGCTAAGGTAGGGCATGTCTTCGCTCGTCTTCACGCGAACGCGCTCGCTCGTCCTGCTCTCCGTGTTCGCCTTGACCCTGCCCTGCTCGCTGGGCTTGCTCTCGCCGGCCACGGCCTCAGCCCAGCGTCCCGATCCCGACCAGGCCGAGCTCGAGCGCCGCGTGGCCGCGCTGCAGGCCTCGCAGTCCACCCTGCCACCGGGGTCCATTCGCAGCATCGCCTACACCGTGGAGCACGCCGCCGACATCCGGCAGAACTTCTCGGACGCCTCGCGAGCGTGGCGGCGCCGCGCCGCACGCTACCTCGACCGCGCCGAAGCGGGCCACGACCCGTTCCAGGAAGAGGCCGGCAAGCTGACCGCCCGCGCATACCGGTCGCCCATCAGCCAGCGCGACCAGAGCTACTCGGTCTACCTGCCGCCCAACTACGACCCCAACCGGCAGTACCCGCTGTTCATCGCGCTGCACGGAGGCTCGTCCAACGGGAACCTGTTTCTGGGCGTGATCATGGGCCAGAACCTCGACTGGGAGACTTACGACCAGCACCTGCACGACGAGTACACCGCGCGCTGGACGCCGGACTGGATCGTGGTGGCGCCCACCGGCTACGGCCAGGTCTTGTGGCGCTACATGGGCGAGCAAGACGTGCTGGACGTGCTGGACGACGTACAGCGGCACTACCCCATCGACCCGCAGCGCGTGGTGCTGGCATCTCGAACGGCGGCGTGGGGACATACGCCATCGGCACGCGCCACGCGTGGCGCTTCTCGCACGTGCAGGCCATGGCGGGCGCGCCCAGCTGGCTGCAGTACCTGGGGCGCACCAGCGCCATCGACCGGCAGGTGGTCACGCCGTGGTCGGGCCTGCACCTGGCCGAGAACACCGCCAACACGCGCTTCTACTACTACCACGGGCTCACCGACGGCGGCCCCATGCGGCCCGAGTTCGTGCGGGCGTTCAGCACGCGCATGCGCGAGTTGGGCGTGCCCAACAACGAGACGTGGCTCGACGCCGGCCACGACATCCTGAACATGGCCATGCGGCACGGGCGTCGCTTCGAGCAGCTGACGGCCCCGCGTGACCCGCGGCCCGCCGACGTGCGCTTCGTGTCGGGCGACTACCGCGCTGCGCGGCAGCACTGGATCGAGGTCACCCGCTTCGCGCAGTTCAACACCATGGGCAGCGCGCGCGGCCGCGTGAACGAGCGCGCGGCCACGCTCACCACCGAGAACATCGCGGCGCTGCGCCTGCACGTGAGCGACATGCCCTTCACCGGCGAGGTGCGCGACGAGGTCACGCTGACCGTGGACGGCCACGAGGTCTACCGTGGAGCGCGCGAAGCGCTGGGCACGCACCTCCAGCTGACCCGCGTGGGCGGCACCTGGCGCACCGGTCAGCTGCCCGTGGTGGCAGGCCGCCTCGAGAAGCGCGCGGGCCTCAGCGGGCCCGTGGGTGACGCCTACTACGGGCGCATCGTGCACGTCTACGGCACGCAGCGCGAAGGCAGCACTGCCGACCTCCGAGCGGCAGCGGAGCGCGGCTCACGCGGCTTCCTCCTGTGGGGCTGGGACATCCGCCAGGAGGTCATCCCGGACGCCGACGCCGGCCAGGCGCAGTACCGAGACGCCACGCTCATGCTGTACGGCGCGCCAGGCGACAACTCCGTGCTGGACGCCATGGCCGACCGCCTGCCCATCCGCATGGACGGCGCCGCGGTGGTGGTGGGCGCACAGCGCTACGCCGGCCCGGACGTGGGGGTGCGCTTCATCTACCCGAACCCCGACCACCCAACGCGCTACGTGATCGTGTCCACAGGCGTGAACGCTGCGGTCATCCGGGCGGCGTCCAACCTGCCGGAGTTCCTCCCGGACTGGTTCGTCTACAACCAGGCCACCGTGCGCAACACGCAGCCGCGCGTGGCGGGGCGCCGCAACCCGGAGGTGGCCTCCGGCTTCTTCGACGACCACTGGCTTCTGCCGGGCACCACCACCGCCGCGTCCGGGGCAACCGCTCCTCCCGCGGCACCCACCGCTCCCGCCGCTCCCGCGGTGGGCCAAGGCGGCGGCGACGACGACGGCACGGCCATCATCGTGTCCACCCTGCCCATCCCGCGCGCGCCAGCGGTGCCGGGCCCCCCCGCGACCTTCTTGATGCCCGAGACCGACCCCGCGGGCCCGGCCGTGCGCGCCATGTGGACGCGCATCCCCGAGTTCTTCAACTTCCGCGCGCACATCCCCGGCGCCGAGTGGCGCGTGGCCGAGACGCAGCGCTTCGGCGTGCGTCCCGAGGCCGAGTGCCTCGCGGACCTGCACGCGAAGGGGGTGCCCGCGCGCCGCCGTCCGGACCTGGTCACGCCAGTCCCCTCCCCTGTCGAGCTGCTCGGCCCCGTGGACGGCGTGTGGTTCCTCACGGCCCACGCGGAGCGGCCCATCCTGATCGCGTGCGAGCTCGCCGCGCGCCTGCCCGCGCTGGTGGCGGTCCTGAAGCAGCACGGCGTGGAAGGCGTGGAGCTGATCAGCGACTACCGCGAGGAGCCGGTCAGCAGCTTCCACACCATGGGCATGGCCCTCGACATCAGCCGCCTCTACCGCCGCCGCGGCTGGCTCTCGGTGTTGGCGCACTACGAGGCGACACCGGACCAGCGCACCTGCAGCGGCCCTCAGCCGGCCGGTGGTTCGGCCCGGGTGCTGCGGGGCATCGCGTGCGACCTGTACCGCAGCGGCAAGTTCCAGAGCGTGCTGACCCCGAACTACAACGAGGGCCACCGCGACCACTTCCACATTGATATTCGGCCGGACGACCCGCGCGCGTTCTTGAGGTGACCGGCGGCTAGGACGTGCGCAGCGCCCGATGGATGGCGTGGATCTGCGCAGCAGACGGAATGCGCGCTGGGGCGTTCACGTGGTCGTAGGCCAGTTTCATCTGCGTGGCGCAGCGTGTTTCGTCCATGGCCCCGATGCCCGTGCCGAGGCCGGGACACACGAGGGAGCGCACGGGACTGTCCGCGTGCTCTCTGTTGTAGGCGCGCACTGCCAGAAGAGTGGCTCGAAACGCCAGGTACGCATTGACCGTCTGCTGGACTCCGTGCCCCAGCACGCCGCGAATGGCCAGGTCTAGGCCGCCATCCATGATCCCGAAGCTGTTCGCCGGACTCACCATCGCGTCGGCCGGCCGCGCGAAAAAGTCACCTTGGACGACGGTGACTTCGGGATACTCGCCGAACGCCCGCTCCACGCGCGCACGAGCGGTGCCTGCCGATCGATCAGCAGTAGTTGGATGGGACTCGGATTGGCGTTGCTCATCAACACGAAGGGTAGCTGAGCCCCACTCCGAAGTGGCGGCCGCGACGCGTGAGCTCAGTGCGCCTGGCGGACCCGCGCGGTGCCCGCCGCCGGCGTGTGCGTCTGCGAGTGCGCCGTGAGCACCGCCGACAACGCGCGCGCCGTCTCGGCGCTCGGCGAGGCCCCACCCACGCTGACCAGCAGCAAGCGGTCTTCCGCCAGGTTCCCCACGGAGCGGGCCTTCACCCGCGCAGGGAACAGCGCCAGGGTGCGCAGCTCGCGCAGCAGGAACGCCAGGAACCCCGGGCGGTCCAGAGCGCGCACCACCAGCTCGAGGCCGCCGTCGTCGTTCCGGTGCACGCTGAAGGACTCCAGCTTGTGCTGGTCCGCGGAACCTGCGCGCGGCTCGGCGTCGCGCATCAAGTGCCCGAGGTCCACCTGCGGGCGCCCGCGCACGCTGAGCTGCACGTCCCACACGCCGGCGTGACGGTCGGCCACCAGCTCGGCGATGTCTTCGCCCAGCGCGGCGAGGCCGCCGGCCAGGCGCTCGGTCCACAGCAGCGGGAGCTCGGCCTCGAAGCGGAAGCGCGTCAGGTCGGGGAGCTGCTCGATGCGAACGGCGAAGTCGGACGGGGACATCGTCCGGACCCTAGCAGGCCATTATTTCCACAGTGTAAATCCGACCGCAGTTTCGAGCCGTGCGCGCAGACGCGACCCGCGATCGGGCGACTTGGCGCCCCCCGTCACTCGGTGATGAACACGTGAGTGCCTGGCGAGCTGCGCGTGGCAAACGCGCCGTGCCACGACTCGGGCAAGGTGGGCGTGCTCCAGCGAAAGAGCCAGCGCGCGTCCGTGGGGGCCAGGTTCACGCAGCCGTGGCTGCGCACGCGCCCGAAATTCGAGTGCCAGAAGGCTCCGTGAAGCGCGTAGTTGCCCTCGAAGTACATGGTCCAGGGGACGTCTTCGATGCTGTACTGCCCGTCGCCCGCGGCGAGGCTGTCCATGGTGGTGGAGACGTGCTTCGACTGGATGCGGAACAAGCCGCGCGGGGTCTCGAAGCCCTGCGCGCCGGTGGACACGATGGTGGCGAACACGGGGCGATCGCCTTCGTAGGCCACGAGGGTCTGTTCGCTGAGGTCCACGTGGATCCAGCGGCCGTCTGCCGGCACGCCCTCCGGGCGCTCGCGGCGCTCGGCGTTGCGCAGGGAGCTGGTGCGGAACATCGAGCCGTCGTGGCCCACCGCGTAGTCGTTGCGGCGCCAGCGGGTGCGCTCGGTCACCGCGATGGGCGTGCCGATCTCGGCGACACCGCGATCCAAGAGCGACCCGTCCGAGCTGCGGCGCAAGAGGCGCCGGGTGCCGTGGCGGTACACGAACGCAATGGGCAGGGACCAGCGGCCGCCGACCACCACGCCGCGCACCGGGGCGGGCTCGGTCTGCCGCACGTGAGAGGCCCGCACGTAGGCGCCGCGCACCGTGCGGTACCAGGTGCGTCCGTCCACGCGCTCTTCGCTGTCGAGGCTCACGTAGAAGCCCTTCTGCATGCGCATGCGCACGTAGTCCGGCAGCTCGTTCGGGGTCTCTTCCAGCTGGACGTCGCCTTCGTCTTCGGCGCTCTCCACCTGCCCGGGCGGCGGCGGCGCTTCCACGGCGTGCTCGCCACCGGCCTCGTCGGGCACGGCCTCGGTGCCCTCGGCGGCGGCGGCGTCACCGGTGGCCTGAGCCCTCGCCGCCGCGCGCGCGGGCGCGGCCGGGGTG
>CAZEAA010000168.1:2686-12430 GCA_964510015.1 uncultured Sandaracinaceae bacterium | reverse complement strand
ACCCCAACGCGACGGCGGCCCTCGAGCGGACGGTCAGCTCCTCGCGTCGTGGCTGCGGCACGTTCGGCGCGCGCGACTGTCACGCCTGCTTCCGCCCGGCCGCCGAGCGCGGCCTGCGCACGCTGCAAGGTCAGCCCTGACGCGGCTCCCGCCGTCAGCGACGCAGCGCCTTCACCTCTAAGAACTCCTCGAAGCCGAAGCGGTCCAGCTCGCGGCGGTTGCCCGACGCCCGCGATGCGCATGTCCGGGCGCACGTCGGCGAACAGCGCCGGGCGCAAGCCCCGCGGGAGGTGCTCGGCGGGCTCGGCGCCACCAGTGACCAACATGGCGCCTTCTTCCACGCTGGCGCGGATCAGCTCACGCACGTGTTCCGATGCAGGTGCAGCGGCACGGGCGGGGGTCCACCGAACTGAGTCAATCCGCTCAAGCGCCAGGAGCGAAGTGGGCCGCTCGACGGGGTCCACCAAGCCGCCGCTGAGTAACCAGAGTCCCCGGACCCACTGGACCTCACGAGAGACCTGCGTACCATCTTCGTGGCTGCCAATCCCGGCCGCCACACCGAACTATCTGGCGACGAGTGTCACCTATGAAGCCGGTCTGATCTGTTACCCATGATCCCGTTCGCACATCCTACACCCATACTTCGCAGAATACATATTATGTAAACTTTTTGAACCGGGTCCCCGGGAACGTTCTCCAGGCCTGGCGCCACGCACGCTTTCTGCACACTCCCTCATAGGCGCCCTCTGAGGCTTCGCGTATCCTGGCGCGGCGATGCGCCGCTGCCCCCACTGCTGCTTGTCTCTACTGTTGGCTGCTGCCGCGTTCGCGTCCGTGTCGCTGGCACGCGCTCAGGCTGTGGCGGCGGATGAGGTCTCGGCCAGCAGCACGCAGGACCCCGAGGTCGAGCGCGTGGCCCGCGAGCTGTTCGAGCAAGGCCGCGACGCCTACGCCAACGGCGACTTCCCCGAGGCCCGCGAGCTGTTCCAGCACTCGTACGATCTCAGCGGACGGCCCGGGCTGCTCTACAACATCGCGCAGGCGTCCGAGCGCATGCGCGACGATGAGCACGCGCTGACGCTCTATCAGGCGTACCTCGAGGCGGTGCCGGACGCTGCGGAGCGCGACTTCGTGGAGGCCCGCATCGTGTTCCTCACGGAGCGCCTGCGGTCCCAGCAGGCCGCGACGCAGGCGGCGGAAGAGCCGGAGCCCGGCCTCGATCTGGGCCCCCTGCCCCTCGCCCTGATGGTGGGCGGTGGGGCCCTCGCCGCGGGCGGTGCGGCGCTCCTCGGCGCTGGCATTCACGGCCGAAACCAGGTGGAAGACGCGCCCGCCGGCAGCGACTACGAGAGCGTCCGCGGGTCGGGCGAGCGCGCGCGGGGCCTTGGTTTCGCGGGCCAAATCGCGCTGGGCGTGGGCGTCGCCGTGGCCGTCACGGGCGTGGTGCTGTTCGTCGTCAGCGACGAGCCGCCCGACTCGCCCGCCGCGAGAGCAACGCCCACGCGTCAGCTCGCCCTGCGCGTAGGCCTCGGGAACGCCACCCTGGTGGGGAGCTTCTGATGGCTCGCGCCGCATGGCCACGCGCGTTCGCCGCGGTGCTCGGGACATGGGTGGCGGTGGTCCCTGGGCTCGGTTGCGACCTGAGCCCCGACTTTCCGAACGGCGTCTTCGCCTGCGCGACCGATGACGACTGCCCCGCGAGTCAGGCGTGCGTGGGCGTTGGCGGGGCCGCGCGTTGCTTCACGCGAGGCGTCGACGCGGGGCCCGTGCCGTGCGTCCCCGATGGCCTGGTGGACCTCCCGGACGGCGACCACGTGGACTCAGACTGTGACGGCATCGACGGCACCCTGAGCGCCTCGGTGTTCGTGAGCCCCTCGGGCGATGATCTCGCCAGCGGCACGCGCGAGGCGCCGGTGCGCAGCGTGCAGCGCGGCATCGAGGTGGCCATCGCAGACAGCGCGCGCGACCAGGTGCTGATCGCGGAAGGCACCTATCTGGAGGCGATCGCGCTCGTCGAGGGCGTGCACCTGCACGGGGGCTACGAGCTCACGTGGACGCGCAGCGACGCGGCCGTGACCACCCTGCGCGCAGACCTCCCCCTGACGGCCGACGACGTCAGCGCGCTCACCCGGGTGACCGGGCTGCGCATCGTGTCCAACTCCGCGACGGATCCGGGCGCGTCGTCGGTGGCCGTCCGCATCCGTGGCTCGAGCGGGGTGTCCCTCGAGCAAGTGGTCATCGAAGCGGGAGACGGCGCGGCCGGTGCCCTTCCCGCTGCGGCCGCGGCCCGCCCTGCCGACGCGCAAGACGGCGGCACCGGTGGCGATGGCGGGCTGGTGCACGTGGACTCGCCCCCACCGGCCCGTGGCCCGGGTGGCGTGTCGGTGTGCTCGTGCGTGAGCGGCGGCGCCGGGGGCTTCCCCAGCTTGAGCGCGAGTCCGCGCGTGGGCCTGCCCGGTCAGAGCCTCGATGGCGTGGGCTGCGTGAACGGCGTCGGTGGCGGCACGGGCGGCACGATGGGCATGCCGGGCGCCGACGGGGTCCACGGCGGCGCGGGCTCCCGGGCACTGGAAGGGAGCTTCACCGCCGATGGATATGCCCCGGTCGCGGGAGGCGATGGTGGACCGGGCACCCCCGCCGGAGGGGGCAGCGGCGGTGGCGGCTCCACGGGCTTCCTTTGCGACGTCAGCAACCAGATCAACGTCTTCGGCGGTGCCGGGGGCGGCGGTGGCGCGGGCGGCTGCGGCGGCGCGGGCGGCACCGGGGGTGCCGGGGGCGGTGCGTCCATCGGCCTGCTGGCCGTCGCGTCCGAGGTCACACTCGTGGACGTGCGCATCACGTCGGGTGCCGGTGGCGCAGGCGGCGCGGGCCAGGGCGGACAAGACGGCGGCCTCGGTGGCGGGGGTGGTGAGGGTGGCACCGGCGGCAACTTCTGCGCCGTGACTCCGAGCCAGAACTACCCCGACGGAGCCATGGGTGGCCCCGGTGGGACGGGGGGTGGCGGCGGCGGTGGCGCGGGCGGTGCCGGTGGCCCGAGCGTCGCCCTGCTCTTGCTCGAGGGTGCTTCCCAGGCGGACACGTCCAGCGGCGTGCAGCTCGTGGTGGGCTCCGGTGGCAGCGGAGGCGCGGGTGGCGCAGCGGGCACCGGCGGGAGCGGGACGCCGGGCGCCGGTGACAGCGGGGCCATGGGCAGCGCCATCCTCAGCCACACCGTCACGCCCCCCTGAGCGCCTTCAGAACGCGCCGGTCATGTGTCGCCACGCGCTCGGGTCCACCTCGCTCGGGTCCATGATGGTGAACGCGCCGGCGTACGGGTCGGTGAACGCCAGCACCAGGCCGCGCGCGCCAGGCAGCGGAATCAGGAACTCGACGGTGCGCCCAATCCAGCCCTCGTCCTGGGTGAGCGCGCGCGTGTCGAAGCGGCTGACGTAGCCCGCTTGATCCGCGACCCACAGCGAGTGGAAGTCGTCGCTGAGCACGGAGCGATCGATGCTCGTGGTGGACAGCGGCGTGGCCGACCGGTCGTCCAAGTCGATCAGCGCCGAGGGGGTTCGTTGGCGCGAGGCCGCCACGTCCAGCGGGTGCGCCCACTCGGCCACCGAGCGGAACGCCACGAGCTGGGCGCCGTCGGTATCGGCCGTGATCTCCGAGGGCGTGAAGTCCAGCTGGAGGCGAAAGACCCCGCGCACGTCGAGCGGCTCGCTGCCGAAGTCCACGAAGGTGATGCGCCCCGAGCTGCCGCCAAACAGCACCACGCGGTCGCGCACCTCCGGGTCGCCGGGCGCCGTGCCTTCGAAGCGCAGCGCCTGATGAGCGCCCCCCGGCAGCGACACGGACTCACGCAGGCCGGCGTCCAGATCGAACACGTGCATGGCGTCCCCCGCAAGCGCCAGGAGCCGCGGCGACGTGGCGCGGTCGTCCACCACCAGACTCAGCACCGGCTGACTCGTGAGGAGCGTGCTGATCGAGACGTCGAAGCGCTGCCCCCCGGTCGAGGCGTCGGCATCCGTGAGCGACACCACCACCAGCTGGGTTCCCGCCTCGGTGCGCACCACGATGCGCTCCCCCACGAAGACGGCTTCGATGGGACGCGGCCCCGGCGTGCCCGGGATCTGCCCGGTGGGGATGGTGATGGGCGGCACCGCGGGCGCGTCCAGGTCGAAGAGGCTCAGCTGCCCGCGGGCCAAGAGCGCCACCACGCGCAGGCCACCGCCTCCGACGTCGAGCGGCGCGGAGATGGCCACGTCCGTGGGCACCTCTCCCCCGAGCGAGCGCAGCGACAGGGCGACCGGGTTCGTGGGGCCCGGCGCGGCGTCGAGGTCGGCTACCTCCACGCGGTTGTCCACCACCAGGCGCCCGATCGGCGCATACGCCATGGCATAGCGGTCGCCGCCCGCGAGCCGCACCGACTCGTACTGGTCCGAGAAGCGCCAACGCGCGGCGTCCGAGGCCACTTCTTCGGCGGGCCGCCCCTCGAAGTCCAGCACCCCCTCGCGGCTCACGCGCACGAGCTCCGCGAACGAGCCCTCTTCGTCTTCTTCGGCGGGCAGCCCTCCCGAGAACAGCAGCACCTCGGCCGAGCTCGCAGCGCGGCGCAGCAGCGTGACCCGGCCCTCGCCGATGCCGAGATCCACGCGCACCTCACGGCCCTCCTCAAGCTGCAGGATGCGGGCACGCGCGTGCGTCTCGTCCACGGCCAAGACCGCGTCCTCGAGCGGCGCGAGGTGCGACACCTCGAGGTGGTTGTCGGGGCAGCCCACCAACGCGAGCGGAGCAACGACGAGCAGCGCTCGCATGACGTGAAAGTGGTTCATCGGCGGACTCCTGCGCCGAGCTCGAAGCCCGCGACGGTCTGGGTTTGTTCGGTGGGCCAGAGGTAGAACGAGACTCGTCCGCCGTCGGCCTCTTGGCCCACGAAGGCGCGCTCGAGGTCGGGGAACGTGCCAATGGTGGTCGGCGGAGCCAGCAGCGGCAGCTCGTCCACGGCGAACGTGGCCAGGTCCATGATCTGCATCGCCGCCACCCCGCGCGCGTCGTCGCGCAGCGCCACCAACATGCGCCCGCCGGCGTCGTCGATCACGAACCCATCGGCGCGCGGCTCTGCCTTCGTCAGCTCGAGGCGCGTGAAGCCGCTCGCGAGGTCGATGACCGAGTAGCCGTGCTGCCGGTCGATGCGCTCGTCGGAGGTCAGCCCATATTCCAACGGGTCTCCGGGCAGCCGGTGATGCAGCACCAGCGCGAACGCGTTGCCCTCCGAGAAGGCCACCGCGCGCACGCTCTTGCGCAGCGGGAGGCGCGTGCCGGTCTCGTCGAGCAGGTCCGAGAGGTCGAGGCGCGTGATGGCCTCGCTGCCGGATGCCGTGCTGTAGAGCAGGGCCCAGTGGCCATCCGATGAGAGATCCACCGAGCCCACGTCTTGGCCCGTGAGGTCGTGCACGCGCCACGTGGTGCTGTCCGCGAAGCCGTCACCGAGAGGGATACGCACCAAGCGGCTGTGGCTGCGCAGCACCACGAACAGCTCGTCCCCGGCGGGGCTCAGGTCCATGTCCGTGACCTGCACGGGGACCGGCGGTGGCGCCTCGGGGTCCGGCGGATCGACGGGCGGCGGCAGCGCGTCGCTCAGGTCCGCAATCGCCACGGTGCCGTCGGCCAACACGAGCATCCGGACCTCGGCCTGCCCCGCCACGCGCGTGACGGCATGCGTCCCGTCGGGCGTGATCTCCGTGTCCACCACCGGGTCGAACGACGCGAAGCCCACCAGCGGAGCGCGATAGCGGCTGTCCAGCGGCAGCGCACCGAGCTCCACCACGCTGACGCCGTCCTCGGTCACCACGAAGAGCGTCTCGCCGCTGTCGTCGAAGGCCACGCGGCTCGGTCCGTAGCCCACCACCACGCGCAGCAAGCGCTCGGCGCCAGGGGTCAGCACCATCACGGTGATGTCATGCAGGTTCGTGCGGACCTCCCCGGGCTCTTCGGCCTCGAAGAGCACCGCATACTGACCGTCGGGGCTGAACGCCGCGCGGTTGGCGCGGTGCGCGAGCGAGAAGCGCTCCACGGTCGTGGCCACGCCTCCCGTCCCACTGCGCAGCACGTCCACCGAGTCGTCGCCGCGGTTGAGGCTCAGCGCGACGTCGGTCCCCGGCACCGCCACGGCCGCGAGCGGCTGCGGGCCCACCGCAACGGTCTCGATGCGGAAGTCGTCGGCGTGCACCACGGCCACGCGCGCAGCACCCGCGTTGGTCGCATAGAGCACCGAGGCGCCCACGGCGGGAGGCTCGAAGCTCACGTCCACCTCCTGCTCGGGGGGAAGCCCGCTGTCTGGCCTCGGCCAGGAGTCCGTGGTCGATGTCGTCGTGGTCGTGGAGGTGGTGGCCGTTCCCCACCCCCCTGCAGCGTCGTCACCTGCGCCGCAGCCGAGGACCACCAAGCAGGTGGCGGCGAGCGCAGTTCGCAGGGAGAGCCTGTGTGCCGGAGTGTGCCAAGGAGAGCGCCGTGAAGTCATGCTCAGCGCACTGAGCAGGGACTGTGCCACTGGCGAAGGGCGCCTGAATCCGCCGTGCAGGTCGCTCGGTGACTGTGATATGCCTATCAGGCAGCCGGCGACCGCCGGTCGAGGGAGGCGAACATGAAGCACGCGCTGAAGGTGATGGTTCTGCTGGGGATGCTGACGGGTTGTGCCGGAGAGAGCGCAGAGGTGGGCCGCGGTGATCGACCTGTGCGCCCGAGCGTGCCCGACGACGGGACAGACACGGGTGAGCTCGTGTTCCGCCTCTCGGACCTGGGCTTCGTCACCACCGGCAGCAACGTCGGCCGGAACCTCGATGGGCTCGATACGACGGTGGCGGACCGTGCAGCGGAGTGCTCGGCGCCTTCCGGAGCCACACCTCGACAGGACGGCCCCGGCGGCGTGGACAACGCCTTCGGCGAAGTCCTCGCGCCCGCGCTCGACCTGATCCTCCCATGCTTCGAGTCGGGGGTGCAGCTCCAGCAGTCCCTCGGCCGAGGCACGCTGCTTCTCCGCGTCGAGGGCTGGAACGGCGGAGCCAACGATAGCGCAGTCACGGCGTCGCTCTTGGTCTCGGCGGACGGTACGTCCGACAGCCTGGGCGACGTCATGTGGGAAGCGAGCACGCATCAGCTCGTTCTCACCAGCGACGGAACGACGCCCGCAGCAGACCCTCAGGGTGTTGCGGACGATGTCTACATGGCGCGACCCGACAGCTTCGACGCCGAAGAAGGTGCGACTCCGCGTGTGCGGGACACCAACGCCTATCTGTCGAACGGAACGCTGGTGTTCTCGCTGCCGGACAACGCGGGAGTGCCGCTCAATGGAGGCGGGTCCAGCTTGGTGATGCGCCTCACGGACGGGTTGATCCTCGCGGAGCTCTCCGCGGACTTCTCCACCATCAACGCGGGCTCCATCTCGGGCCGGAACGACATCTCCGCCTTCTTGCACGCCGCAGAGTCCGTCGGGGTCTGCCCGGCCTTGGCAGAGGCCATCGAGGGCCAACTCGGGATCGTCGCCGATGTGCACTCCAATCCGAACGCGGCAGAGGGAGGAGACTGCGACGCCATCAGCGTGGGCATCCCGTTCGTCGGAGCCCCCGCAACGCTCGCAGAGAGCGCAGGCAAGCTCACCTCCGCGGGCACCAATCCACCCCTTGGGAATGCCTGCGTCGAACAGGACGTGCCCGCCTGCTAGCCGTCGAGAGAAAGATCGTGCTGAAATTTTGGTGCTCTACGCACACTGTGAGATTGTGTATCCAGATGTAGGACAAAGTGGTCATGCGGACCACACGCTCCTACGACACCCCTGTGTGAGGAGCACCCCCCGATGAAGTTCAGCGGTCCGAAGTCCTACAGTTCGATGGCTGAGTTCGAGCGCGAAGAGATCCGTCCCGGCCAGAAGATTGGCTGGTCCTTGGACGACCTCTACGCCGAGGCGGCCTTCAACCCCGGCGAGGACGACTCGCTGTACGACGACGGCAAGAGCGAGCTG
Organism: uncultured Sandaracinaceae bacterium; assembly: GCA_964510015.1. GTDB lineage: Bacteria > Myxococcota_A > Polyangia > Polyangiales > Houyiibacteriaceae > JADJJE01. The sequence continues at coordinate 4,431 of CAZEAA010000168.1, read as the reverse complement.
AACTTCGACTGGAGCTGAGGTCGGCCGGGGGTGTCACACCCCTGTGCCATGAAAGAGCCGAGCCGCCGCGCACGCCCGCGCAAGCACTCGGCTCGGTCCCGCGCTGCTCCACTCCTTCAGCCGGGACCACCAGGTTGCCTCAAGCATCGCCCTGCGAGAGACAGCCGAGCCCGACGAGTCGCCCCTCGTCGGGTTCACTTTTTCCGTCTAGCAGAGGCCCGAACTCGGCTCGCGGCGCTGTTGCGTTGAATCAGAGGGGCGACGCTGGTACAGGACACCCCACATGGGTCGCGTCGTTGCCATTGCGAATCAAAAAGGGGGCGTGGGTAAGACCACGACCGCTGTGAACCTGGGCGCCTCGCTCGCGGTGGCCGAGCAGCGCGTGCTGCTGATCGACCTGGACCCGCAGGGCAACGCGTCCACCGGCGTGGGCTGTGCCCCAGGCAGCGTGGTTCGCAGCAGCTATCAGGTGCTGCTGGGCGAGTGCGCCGTGGAAGACGCGGTGCTGGAGACCGAGCTGCCGCACCTGCACGTGATCCCGAGCACGCCGGACCTCGCCGCCGCCGAGCGCGAGCTGTTCGGGGACGAAGACTGGGCCACGCGCTTCCGCGAGGCCATCGCGTCCATCCGCATGCAGTACGACTTCATCTTGGTGGACTGCCCGCCCTCGCTCGGCACGCTCACCATCAACGCGCTCACCGCGTCGGACCTCGTGGTGGTCCCGCTCCAGTGCGAGTACTACGCCCTCGAGGGTCTCTCGCAGCTGACCAACACCATCGAGCGCGTGCAGAACGGCTTGAACCCGGGCCTCAGCATCCACGGCGTGGTGCTCACCATGTTCGACCCGCGCAACAACCTGGCCAACGACGTGGCGGCCGAGGTGCGCAAGCACTTCCACGTGTACGAGACCATCATCCCGCGCAACATCCGCTTGGCGGAGGCGCCCTCGCACGGCAAGCCCGTCATCCTGTACGACGCGGCGTCGCGCGGCAGCTTCCAGTACCTCAACCTGGCGCGCGAGATCCTCGACGCCCTGCCCATCCAGGCGGCCTGATTCATGGCAACGCGTAGACTCGGACGAGGCCTCGACGGCTTGCTGCCCAGCGCGCCCAGCGCGGCCCCCAAGCCCACGGGCGGCACCACGGCGATGATCGAGCAGCTGCACCCCAACCGGGACCAGCCGCGCCGGCACTTCGACGACGACGCGCTGCAAGAGCTGGCGGACAGCATCGCGGCGCACGGCGTGCTCGAGCCCATCCTGGTGCGCAAGCGCGCGGCCGGCGGGTACGAGATCATCGCGGGCGAGCGCCGCTGGCGGGCCTCGCAGCGCGCCGGCGTGATGGAAGTGCCCATCCACGTGCGCGAGCTGAGCGACGCGGTGGCCTTCGAAGCCGCGCTGGTGGAGAACCTGCAACGCGAAGACCTGAACCCGCTCGAGACCGCGCGCGCCTTCCAGCGCCTCATCGACGAGTTCGGGCACTCGCAGCAGGACGTGGCCGACCGCGTGGGCAAGAACCGCGTCACGGTCACCAACGCGCTGCGCCTGCTCAAGCTGCCCGACGAGGTGCTGGACCTGATCGACAGCGCGCAGCTGACCGAAGGTCACGGCCGCGCCCTGCTCACCGCGCCGGACGCCGGCACCATGAAGAAGCTGGCCCGCGCGGCGGTCGCCAAGCGCATGAGCGTGCGCGACCTGGAGAAGCTGGCCCGGGACTCGAAGCTCTTGGAGCTCGGCGCCGGCACGA
>CAZEAA010000168.1:0-2676 GCA_964510015.1 uncultured Sandaracinaceae bacterium | reverse complement strand
AGCCCGACGCGCCTCAGAAGGCCAACAAGGAGAAGTCCGCCTACGTGCGCGACCTCGAGCGGCGGCTCTCGCACGCGCTCGGGTCCATCGTCACGGTGGAAGACGGCCCCGGTGGCAAGGGCGAGGTGCGCATCGCCTACGGCAGCTACGCCGAGCTCGACCGCATCATCGAGCAGCTGACCTGACGGTCCCCGAGCTCAGCGGAGCACGGGATGCTTTTCACCTCGGACATCGCCGACAGAACCTGGCCTCCAGGGTCGCCACGTCAAGCCTCGGGTGGTTTGGCCCTTCCCTCGCCTGCGCGCTGCTGCTACCTCCGTCCCATCATGGCGGAACAAGCGACGATCATCGACGGCAAGGCACTGGCTCAGACGGTTCGGGGCGAGGTGAAGACCCGCGCGGAGTCGTTCCTGGCCAAGCACGGGCGCCAGCCGGGCCTGCACGTGGTGCTGGTGGGCGACGACCCGGCCAGCCACGTCTACGTCCGCAACAAGGAGAAGGCAGCGGCTCAGTGCGGCATCGCTGGCGAGGTGCACCGCCTGCCCGCAGACACCAGCATGGAAGTCCTGCTGGCCAAGGTGGCCGAGCTGAACGCCGCGCCCGGCATCGACGGGATCCTGGTGCAGCTCCCGCTGCCCAAGCACCTCGACGACCAGACCGTGGTGGACGCCGTCGACCCGGCCAAGGACGTGGACGGCCTGCACCCCGTGAACGCCGGCCTCCTGGTGGTGGGTCGTCCGGGGCTACGGCCCTGCACGCCGAGCGGCTGCATGCGCATGCTCAGCAGCATCGGCACCGACCTCAAGGGCAAGCGCGCCATCGTGGTAGGGCGCAGCACGCTGGTGGGCAAGCCCATCGCGCTCATGCTGCTGGCCGAGAACGCCACCGTGACCATGGCGCACAGCCGCACGGTGGACCTAGCCGCCCGCGTGGCCGAGTGCGACATCGTGGTGGCCGCGGTGGGCGTGCCCGAGCTCATCAAGGGCAGCTGGATCAAGCCGGGCGCCGTGGTCATCGACGTGGGCATCAACCGCCTGGACGACGGCCGCCTCGTGGGCGACGTGGAGTATGCGACCGCCCTCCCCCGGGCCAGCGCCATCACCCCCGTCCCCGGTGGCGTGGGGCCGATGACCATCGCCATGCTGCTGAGCAACACGGTGGACGCGGCCGAGCGGCGCGTCTGACGCTGCTCGGGGGTCCATGCTCAAGCTGGTCATACTTGGCGGGGCAAACACCTCACCGCACGTTGGACTGGTACGCTAGGGTCTAGAGCAGAGCGTTTCGGTCAAGGTATCAGAGGCGCTAAGCGCGAGTACTTTGGGGAACACGCCCCAAGACATCTTAGGGAACCGAACGGCGCAGCATGAAAATCGAAGCAATTCGTCTCAAAAATTTTCGAGCTTTTCGCGACGTTCACCTCCGCGACATCCCGAACTTTTGCGTGCTCGTTGGCGCAAATGGCACTGGCAAGAGCACCCTATTCTCGGTGTTCGCCTTTCTCCGCGACGCCATGTCTAGCAACGTGACCTCTGCGCTAGGAAGGCTCGGCGGTAGCAGAGGGTTCCAAGAAGTTCGTTCGCGCGGATGTGAAGGACCCATAGAGATCGAGCTTAAGATCAGAGCTGACATTGGTTCAGACTCCTCAAAGCTCATCACTTACGAGCTCGCAATCGACGAAGTGGATGGTCGACCAGTAGTCGCTCGTGAAATTCTCAAGTATCGCCGAGGAAGTGCTGGAAAACCTTGGCATTTCATCGACTTCGCCCACGGCACAGGGGAGGCTGTCACGAACGAGATCGACACCGTCGCTGACGAGAAAGACCTTCGTCGGGAGTCGCAGACGCTCAGAAGCCCAGACATTCTCGCGATTAAGGGGCTCGCGCAGTTCGAGCGGTTTCCGGCCGCAGTCGCGATCGGGACGCTCATCGAGAGTTGGCACCTATCGGATTTCCACATCAACCGCGCGCGACCCGAGCAGGAAGCTGGCTACGCGGAACGCTTGTCGCGCGAGGGTGAGAATCTCTCACTCGTCATCGAATTCCTACAGAATCACCATCGGTCAACGTTTAATACCATACTGAACAAACTCGCGCGACGGGTTCCCGGAATTACCAAGGTTGAGTCGAAGGTTACCGAGGAAGGTCGCGTCTTGCTCAAGTTTCAAGATGGCGCCTTCGAAGACCCCTTTCTTGCACGCTACGTCTCCGATGGGACCATCAAGATGCTCGCGTATCTCGTGCTATTGCACGATCCGCACCCGCATCCGCTACTCTGTGTCGAAGAGCCAGAAAATCAGCTGTATCCATCGCTGCTCGCCGAGCTGGCTGAGGAATTTCGAGACTACGCGCGACGAGGCGGACAGGTCTTTGTATCGACGCACTCGCCGGACTTCTTGAACGCCGCCAAGCTAGAAGAGGTCTTCTGGCTCGCGAAGGTGAACGGGTACACTGAGGTGCGACGTGCACAAGACGATGCACAAGTCGCTCGCTATATGAGCGACGGCGACCAACTCGGTTACCTCTGGAAACAGGGATTCCTAGAGGGCGCCGACCCGGTATGAACCTCGTGTTCTTCCTGGAGGAGCCATCCGCGAGAGCGCTTCTTGAGGGGCTCCTGCCGACGCTGCTACCGACGTCGATCGACGTTCGCTTTGTTGTGTTCGAGGGCAAGCAAGAC
>CAZEAA010000167.1:10039-12433 GCA_964510015.1 uncultured Sandaracinaceae bacterium | reverse complement strand
GCCATGAACCTCTTCACCGCCCACCTCTTCGGCATCGCCTCTCACCTCCTGCCCGCCAGCGCCCAGCTGGACGGCCCCAATGCGACCGTGACCATCGGCACAGACCTGCCCCGACAAGCAGCGACCGCGCGCCCACCGGGTGCGGTACTGCCCAGGGCGCGCGCCCTGCGTGGCCCCTCGACTCTGGAGCTCTGCTGCCCAGTACTCCAGCGCGTCCGACTCGGGCGTCCCCTGCGGGATGACTCCTAGCGCTGGCGGCGCTCGTCTCCCAACGAGAGAGGGTTCATGCAGCGGCTACCAACCAAACTGCAGTCAATCACAGTGTACTCCTGCGCTCCGATGTTTAGACTACGCTCCGTGATGACCGGTTGGACCCGACCAACGGTTGCCACCGTGCGCAACTGGGCGCCGCAAGTGCAGGAGGGTTCATGGTTCGAGACCTTGGAACACACGACATCGATGACCTACTCCGGGCTCACGGAAGCTCATAGCCAACATGAACCACCCCGAGGAACTGTACGAAAAGTTTACATATTACCCAGACTACGCAATACGCTGTCGGTCAGCGCGCACGAAGCCCCTACAGAGCCTGTCAGGGTCGCACGGGGCGAGGGTTCGCCGCCAGGTTTATCAGTGACTGGGACATCCGGACGGGTGCGGATGGACCGGTGCGTTGCCCACTGCGCGGTGGGTCACCAGACGTCGTAGCTGTCGAGCTGAGAGAAGTCGTCCTCCGGTACGTCGGCGAGCGCTTGCTCGTCGGGCTCGTAGCGGAGGTCGGTACTGAGGGGCGATGAGCGGGCGCAGGGCTCAGGGATGTCGAGGAGGCCTTCGTGCTGGAGGATGCGCTGGATGCTGGCGTGGCGGAGGACGGTGGCCACGTGGCGCATGCGGCCGCCGCAGTGGGGGCAGGCGAGGACGTCCAGGCCGAAGCTGTGCCGCATGAGCTCGGCCCATGGGGTGTTGCGGGGCTTGTGGGGGGTGCTTGCTGGGCGTGGGCGCTTGCGGGCCATGGCGCCTGGGCGGCGGTAGGCGACCACGGCGGGGCGGAGGCGTGCGTTGGCCGCGAAGAGGCCGCCGTACAGGAGCGTGTTGACGCGCGGCGGTGGGACGAGCGCCACCAGCCGGTCGATGAATCGCTTGGCGCTCATGCGTATTTGAGTGGTGCCGTCTCTCCACGGGGTCTTCAGCGTCAACTCCACCTCGTCGCGGTGCAGGGCGAGTCGCGTCTCCTTCAGGGGCGGCCGCAGGATGTACCGGACGAGCCGCTCCAGCTCGTCGCGGGCGCCGTCGGCGACACTGACGTGAGCGTCGAGGTCGAAGCCGTCATCATGGGCTTTTCGGCGGACGAAGGTGCTGGGGCCGCGCGAGTTGCCATGGCGCAGACGCTTGGTGCCGCTGTTGAAGACGCCCTCTGCGTACAGCTCGCCCATGTCCAGAGCGAGTTGGTCTGGGTCCTCGTCGTCTGAGCCGAGGCCCAGCTTCTCCAGCAAGCGGACCACCTGCTGCTTGATGCGGGTCACCAGCGCTTCGAGCACGGGCACGGTGGGCGGCGCGGTCTGCAGGAAGATCACCTGCCCGTCGCTGCGCTCGTAGAACGAGCCGTCGGTGTAGAGCGCGTGGAAGTGCACGTTCAGGTTGAGGGCGCCGCCGAAGCGCTGGACGGCCATCACGCTGCCCGGCCGGGCGCTGTCGTGTTGGCCGGGAGGGCCGACGCTGGCGGCGCGCGCGTGATAGAAGCCGTCGATGGCTTTGCGGGCGATGGACCAGACGCCGAGCGTCAGCTCGTGATGGTGGGCCATACGCCAGCGCAGGCCGTGCGGAAACGAGAGCACCCACTGCCGGTAGCGCACGGGTGGCAGCACCTGCTCCACCAGGTGCTTGGCCTGGTCGGCCATCTTGCGGCCCACGCAGCGGGGGCAGAAGGCGCGTTGCTTGCAGCTGAGGGCGAGCAGCCGGCTCTGCGCGCAGTCGTCGCAGCGGAAGCGGGCGAAGCCGTGGCGCAGGATGCCGCAGCGCAGGTAGCCGTGGAGGGTGTCGGTGACGAACCGAGGGAGCGGGCGGTCGCTGCGCGCCTCGAGGTAGGGCTCGAGGTGTTCGCGGAGGAGCTGATGCAACGGGCCGGCACTGGGGTCGCGCCGCTCGTACGTGAGCGGGCTGTTGAACGGAGCGGCGTGCGCGGCGGCGGGCACGTGCGTGGGCCCTGCACGGTGGGGGCCGAGGGCGTGGCCGCAGATTCACGCGGCGCAGCCCAGCGGGCGAGGGTGGACCGCCGTTTGGGTCCCGGCGGCCGCCAGCTGACCACGAGTGCAGCACCAACGTGATCACGGACAGCGCGGGGACCCAGGTTACTCCAGCACCGCGCGCACGCCTGCCGCCACCGCCCGCGCCTTC
>CAZEAA010000167.1:0-9939 GCA_964510015.1 uncultured Sandaracinaceae bacterium | reverse complement strand
GGACCCAGGTTACTCCAGCACCGCGCGCACGCCTGCCGCCACCGCCCGCGCCTTCGCGCGCGCCTCGTCAATCGTCGCCCCCCGCGCCAGCGCCACGCCGAGCCGTCGGTGCCCCTTGACCTCGGGCTTCCCGAACAGGCGCAGCGCGGTGTCTGGCTCGCTCAGCGGGCCCGGATCCACCTCGAACAAGGGCGCATCGCTGTGCCCATCGCCGAGCACCACCGCGCTCGCCGAAGGCCCGTGCTGCTTCAAGTTCGGAATCGGCAACCCCACGATGGCGCGCACGTGCAGCGCGAACTCGCTGAGGTCCTGCGAGATCATCGTCACCATGCCCGTGTCGTGCGGGCGCGGCGAGACCTCACTGAACCACACTTGGTCGCCGCGCACGAAGAACTCCATGCCGAAGATGCCGCGTCCGCCCAGCGAGTCGGCCACCGCGCGGGCCATGCGCTCGGCCTCGGCTTCGGCGGCGGGGCTCATGGGCTGGGGCTGCCAGCTCTCGTGGTAGTCGCCCTTCACCTGCCGGTGCCCGATGGGCGCGCAGAAGCTGGTGCCGCCTACGTGGCGCACGGTCAGCAACGTGATCTCGTAGTCGAAGTCCACAAAGCCTTCCACGATGACGCGGCCTCCGCCGCCGCGTGCGCCCTCTTGCGAGTACCGCCACGCCGCGCGCAGCTCGTCGTCGCTGGCGCCCGCGCGCAGGCTGCTCTGGCCCATGCCCGACGAGCTCATCACCGGCTTCACCACGGCGGGCAGGCCAATCGCGCGCACGGCCTCCATGTAATCGGCCTCGCTGTCGGCGAAGCGGTATGGCGAGGTCAACAGCCCCAGCTCCTCCGCCGCCAGCCGCCGGATGCCTTCTCGGTTCATGGTCAAGCGGGCGGCCCGCGCGGTGGGGATCACGCGCACGCCCTCGGCCTCGAGCGCCACCAGCACATCCGTTGCGATGGCCTCGATCTCCGGCACCACGAAGTCGGGCTTCTCCGCCTCGATCACCGCGCGCAGCTTCTCGCCGTCCAGCATGGGGAACACGTGCCGCGCGTGCGCCACCTGCATGGCGGGCGCGTTGTCGTAGCGGTCGCAGGCCACCACGTAGATGCCCAGGCGCTGCGCCTCGAGCGCCACTTCTTTTCCGAGCTCGCCGCTGCCCAGCAGGAGCAGCTTGGTCTGAGTGCGGGTGGTGGCGGTGCCGAGGCGCAGGCTCGTGGTCATGCCCAGCGCTCTAGCAGATCACGCCTGCGGGCCGGAATCCAAATCGGCCAGCAGGGGTCGTCACGCCGCGCGCGCGTAGTCGGCCGCTTCCAAGGCGCCGCGCAGCTGCGCGCGGCCGCGGTGCAAGAGCACGCGCAGGTGGTTGCGGGTCACGCCCAGCTCTTCGGCGGCGTCGTCACGGTCCACGCCTTCCACGTCCACCAGGGTGACGGCCTCGCGCTCACGGCCGTGCAGCGAGTCCAGCTCGTGGGCCACGATGTTGAGCGCCGCGGCGTCGTCCATGCGGGCCACGACGTCGACCGCCTCGATCTCGCCGTGGGCCTCCTCGAGGAAGGCCACCTGCGGACGGGCCCGACGGTACTGGTCCACGATCTTGCGGCGCAGGATGCTGATGATCCAGGTGCGCAGCGACGACCGTCCGGCGAAGCGCGGGAGCGACACCATCGCGGCCAGCCAGGTCTCCTGCACCAGGTCACGCGCCAGCTCTTCGTTGCTGATGCGCTTGCGGGCATAGCCCAAGAGGATGGGATCCAGCTCTCGGATGGTGTCGGCGGTGATGATGGCGGCGGGCAGGCTGTTCATGGTAGTTGTCCCGATCTCTGTTTGAACAAGCAATGTGTACGTCCGCACGATGGTCGTGTCAACAAGTATTGTGGTGACAGACGCCGTTCTTCCGACAAACCCCGGTTTTCACGAGAATAGCCATGCTCCCCACACGGCGACCGCATCCGGCGAGAGCTCCCGAGTCCAAACGCCGCCGAAGGGCCGGGGATACGCTCACCCCAAAAGCCGCCGACAAGCGATCAGACTCGAGGCCCAGAATCCGGAACCCAGCCGAACGGGGCGATAATCGGCTCAGCGCGAGCGCGCCCGCCTCCGTTCACCCGAGGCGGGTGAGGAGGTGGGTGAGAGTGGCGACGTCCTCGTCGCTCATCCCCTCACTCAGCTTGTCGTGCAGGGCGAGCAGCGGCGCGTCGATGTCCTCGACCAGCTGGCGGCCCTTGTCGCTCAAGCGGGTGCGCACGATGCGACGGTCTTCGCCACAGCGGCAGCGCTCGATCAGCTCGGCGTTCTCGAGCCGGTCGAGGAGCCGCGTGATGTCCGGAACCCTTGAAATCAGGCGCTCTCCGATGCGCGAGCAGGAGAGACCCACGCCCGGGTCGTTCACGTAGAGGATGCGCAGGACGTTGTACTGCGGACCCGTCACCCCGTACTCCTGACAGAGGTTCCCGATCTCGGTGATCTGCCGCTCACTCGCCCGCACCAGGGCCCGGAACAGCTCCACGCGCGGCAGCGGCTCGGGGTGCAGGGCGGTCCGCTCGGGGAGCGGCAGGTCGATACATTCGTCGGACATGTTCAGGGGGGAGTCGGCCGGGGGGGCCGTGCGTTTCAAGCGCGCAGCCTTAGCCTCTGCGGGGCGCACTGGCTAGCGGGCCGCACGGGGCGGTTCCGGGGACTGTATCAGCTGAGGCTCGCGACGGCGTCACTCACGGCCACGCGCCAGTCGCGGAGCGCGGGGGCCTGCCCAGCACGGGCCAAGTGGGCGGCGAGCGCGTCCGTGGGGAAGTGCCCACCGAAGCGGCTCATGCCCAACAACAAGAAGTACTCGGAGGCCCGTCCGCGGAAGACGTCCACCGGTAGCGGCGGCCGCTTGGTGGTGAGCGGCACCCCCATGGCCTCGGCATAGGCCGTGAGCAGCTCGTGCCAGGTCATGTGGTGGTCGCAGAAGTTCAGCGGCGCGTTGGCCGGCCCCGCCGAAAGCACGGCCTCGGTCAGCACCCCCAGGTTCGGCACCCCGATCATGCTGGCCTGCACGTTGCCGTCGCCCGACATGAAGAGGCTGCCCGCGCGCAGGCCGCCCACGATGACGGGCGAAGTGAAGACGTCGCCACGGCCGATGACCATGGGCAGGCGCAGCAGGGTGTAGGGCAGCCCGGCCTGCTCGATGCGCTGCTCGGCCAGCGCCTTGCTGCGCGCGTAGGCGAGCGCGGCGAAGCGGATGCGGTGGGTCTGCTCCACGCGGGCCTGCCCGAGCGCGCGGGGGCCGTAGACGCTCACCGAGCTGATCTGCACGAAGTGGCCGCAGCCCTGCGTCTTGCCCCAGGCCAACATGTTCTCGGTGCCGCCCGTGTTGACCGCGAACATCACGGCGTTCGGCACGCGCGGGTTCACCATCCCGGCCGTGTGAACGATGGCGTCCACGGCGCCCTCGGGCAGCTTGCTCGCGAAGTCCGGCTGCGTGAGGTCCACCCGCACCTCTCCGAGAGACGCGTCGGCGTCCCGACCGAAGACCTGAGCCACCACGTGGTGGCCCGCCGCGCGCAGGTGTTCGGCGATGGCGCTGCCCACGCAACCGTCGGCACCGGTGACCAAGACTCTCGAAGGGGCCTTCATGGCGCTCGTGTACCACAGAAGGGAACGCGCTTGTCGTACGACGCTGTTGGGGTGAGCCTCTCGCCACGACCGCTCTGCTCACGGACGCGCTGCGCGCGAAGAGTTCCTGGAGGTCAAGGCGCTGCGCTGCTGAGCGGGGCCGCGCTCAGGGCTGTCCCTGCAACGTCCGCAGGCCCCGCTCCGCGGCGGGCCGAAAGCACGAGTAGCAGTCGCGCTGACCGAAGGTGCCGCACCCGCGGCGCGACGCGCTGACCGTCCTCTCGAGCGCGGCCGTGGCGCTCGGGTGACGCACGGCCACGATGCCATCCACGGCGGTGCGGCGCTGCGTGCAGCCGGTCGCGCCTTCGTACTCCGCGACCGCTCGCACCCAGTCGGGCAGCCGATCGCCCATGGCGAGCAGGGCCCGCGCGGCGGCTCGCCGGTCACTCGCGCTGCTGGCGTGCAGCAGCTGACGGACGAGCGGTGAGTCGGCCCCCAAGGCAGCGCCTGGCGTCGGCGCGGGGGTGTTCGCGGCCAGCTCCTCGGCGGGGGCCTCTTCGAGCACGGCGGCTTCCTCGGCGGCGATGGCCTCCGGATCGTCGTGCTCCTCGGTCGACCCCAGCGCGTAGCCGAGGCCCATCCCGATGACACCGCTGCCCATCACCAAGAGCGCGGCGACGGCCAGCGCCACGGGCAGGCGCTTCTTCCAGACGGGGTCGAGCCCGGTGGTCGCTGCCTCGATGCCCTGCGCCATGGCGCGGTTGGTCCCCGCGTAGGCCGCCTCGCGCAGCCGGTCGCGCACCAGCGATGCCGTCGCCGGCCTGTCCTCCGCGCGCGCCGCGAGCAGCTGCGCCAAGAGCTCGGTGAGCGACTCGGGGAGCGGCTCCGTCCCGGGCGAGAGGACGGGTTCGGGGGCCACCGTGGTGAGCTGCTGCGTGAGGATCCCCGTGTAGTCGAGCGCGTCGTCGAAGAGCGGCCGCCCGCTGATCATCTCCCACAGGAGCGCGCCCAGGGCGTACAGGTCGGCGGCGGCGGTCACGGCCTGACCGGCGCCTTGCTCGGGGGCCATGTAGCCCGGCGTCCCCATGACCACACCCACACGGGTGAGTGTTCGAAGTCGCTCGGGGGCTGGCGTTTCCCGCCCGGCGTTGCGCACACGCGCGATGCCGAAGTCGAGGATGGTGGCGCGGTAGCTGCCGTCGTCTTCCGTGGTGATCAGCACGTTGTCCGGCTTGAGATCCCGATGGACGATCTCGTCGGCGTGTGCGGCGGCCAGGGCGTCCGCGACCTGCGAGGCGATCAAGCACGCGCTGCGCCACGGCAGCGGCCCCTGCTTCTCGATCAGCCCGCGCACGCTGCTGCCGCGCACCAGCGGCATGACCATGTAGCTGGTGCCGTCGGGCAGCTCGCCGAAGTCGAGGGCCGCCACGATGTTGGGGTGATCGAGCTGCGCCATGGCCAGCGCCTCACGCTCGAAGCGCTCTTGGACGACGGCGTGGTCCTCGAAGTCGGGCAGCAGGATCTTGAGGGCCAGGCGGTGCCGCAGGCGCAGGTGCTCCACGGCCAGCACGGCGCCCATGCCGCCCGAGGCGATCAGCTCGATGACGCGATAGCGCCCCGCGATCTCCTTGCCGATCCACGCGCTGGCGTCGAACTCCGACGCATTGCGATGCTCGCCCGACGGGGGCGCGGTATGCGTGGGAGCGTTGGCGAACGACATCGGGCGTTACTCTAGCAGCTGGGTCCTCGATGGACCCGTAAGGTTTGGTCGTTCGCATGAGAGCGGACGGTTCTCCGTGCTGGCACCCGCCGGATGCCGTTGTTACGCTCAGGAGAATCGTAACAATGCCGCGGACGCCATGACCGAACTCACCCGAGCCAGCCTCTCGATCGAACAGGACCTGATGGAGCGCTTCGACCGCCTCATCGAGGCGAGCGGACACAACAACCGCTCGGAGGCCATGCGCGACCTGATTCGCGCGCGGCTCATCGAGGAGGAGATCGAGCACGCCGAGGGCGAGGGGGTCGCTTCGGTCACGCTGGTCTACGACCACGGTAAGCGGCGTCTGGCCCGGCAGATCGAGGAGATCGGTCACGAGCATCACGACGTGGTGCACTCGTCCATGCACATCCACGTGTCGAACGACATCTGCATGGAGGTGGTGGTGCTGCGTGGGCCGGCGAAGGAGCTACGCCACGTGGCCAACCACTTGATCGGGCTGCCCGGCGTGCTGCACGGGCGCGCGGTCTACAGCAGCGTGACTCCCAACAGCGTGCCTCACGCTCATCACCACGGACACGCGCACCGATGAGGCCGCTTCGCGCTTCGGGGTGGTCTTTGCTGGCTTGTCTGCTGGCCAGCTGCGCGGCCGAGGAGGCGCCCCGCGTGGAGCTTCCGGTGCGCGTGGAGTGCGGCGGCGTCATCGGCGCGGAGGCCAGCGTCACCACCGACCTCGGCTACGAGGTGACGATCACGGACGCGCGCATCGCGCTGGGCGCGCTGGTGTTCACCGTGGCGGGCGAGGTGCACACGGCGTCCTTGATGGAGACCCTCGAAGGCTTGCTGGTGTCACGCGCGCTGGCGCACCCCGGCCACTATCAGGGCGGGGAGGTGACCGGCGAGCTGAACGGTGACTACGCCATCCACTGCGCTCCGGACCAAGGGCGCGAGCTCGGCCTCGCCACCCTCATCGTGGGCACGTACACGGCTGCCAACTTCGACCTCGAGCGCGGCAGCGAGGCGCTGGGCCTCTCTACGGAAGATGCGTTGATCGGCCACACCGCCTGGCTCGAGGGCACCGCGACCCGCGACGGCGAGACCGTGAACTTCACCGTCACCATCGACTCGCCCCTCGATCGCCAGCTGGTGGGTGCGCCCTTCGAGGTGACCATCACGGAGGCTGCGGCGGGTTGGCTCGCGTTCCGCTTCGAGATCGAGGACGACCTCGAGGGGGACACGCTGTTCGACACGGTGGACTTTGCGGCGCTCGACGCGGATGGAGACGGCGAGCTGCTGATCGGCCCCGACGTCGCAGCAGTGGAAGACGCCTACAACGCGGTCCGGCGCACGTTCCAGACGCACGATCACTTTCGCGTGGCCTACGAGAGCGGTGCAGATTGATGACGATGAAGAAGCAGAGTGTCTTGGGGTTGGTGGGAGTTCGCGCGGCGCTGTGCTGCCTCTCGGGGGCCGCGCTCGCGGCGTGCTCGGACGGTGGCGGCGAGGGCACCGTCGAGGTGCGCGTCTACGGTGAGGACTTCATCGAGGTGGGCATCCCCGCGGAAGACATGGCGGACGGCTGGGAGGTCTCGTTCAGCTCCTTCGAGGTGACGGTCACCGACGTCACAGTCGGCGGCGTCACGCTGGCCGACGGGCAGACACTCGACATCTCTGCGGCCAGCGGCGGCATCGGACACGAGCTGACCAGCGGCCTCGTCCCCACTGGCAACCACGATGACTCGAGCTTCGTGATCACCCGCGTGGAGATCGTGGGGACGGCCGAGAAGGGCGAAGAGACCCGCACGTTCCATTGGGTCTTGGAGTCGCCCACGCAGTACGACCACTGCGACACCGAGACCCGCGTCACCACCGACGAACAGGGTGTCTTCCAGGTGACGGTGCACGCCGACCACCTCTTCTACGACAGCCTGGTCTCCGAGGAGCCCGAGCTGCGCTTCGACGCGCTTGCGGACGCCGACACCAGCGGCGACGGCGAGATCACCGAGGCCGAGCTCGCGGCAGCGGGCGTTGGTAGCTACGACGTGGGCAACGAGGACATCGACAACCTGTGGGACTGGCTCGAGGCGCACGCGCGCACGCTCGGTCACGTGGACGGCGAAGGCCATTGCGACGCCGTACCTGTCGCTCCCTGATAGTCTCGGCCCGTCATGCGCGCCCGCCTCGTCCTGCCCCTTCTGTGGGTCGCCTGCGCGCATACGCTCTCTCTCGGCATGGCTCGCGCGCAGGGCCACCCCGTGGATCACGAAGAGGTGCGCGACGACGGTGATGAAGGAGGCGACTACGGTGCGCTGGCCGTGGTGGACGCACGCAGCGCCCCGGAGACGGCGTCGAGCTACCACGTGAGCGACGAGGCGTTTCGCGCTGCGCCGCGCCGCACGGCCGAGGACGCGCTGCGCCAGGTGCCCGGCCTGACGCTCGTGCAGCACGGCAGCGAGGGCAAGGGCTTCCAGTTCTTCCTGCGGGGCTTCGACGCCATCCACGGCGCCGACCTCGAGATCACGCTCGAGGGCATCCCGCTGAACGAGTGGTCCAACGTCCACGCGACGGGCTACCTCGACCTGGCGCTGATCATGCCCGAGTTCGTGCTCGGCGTGGACGTCACCAAGGGGCCGTTCACGCTCGACCAAGGCGCGTTCGCCATGGCCGGCAGCGCGGACTACCGACTGGGCGTGGGCGAGACGCTGCGCGGCGCGCGGGTGGCCTACACGGTGGGCAGCACCAACCGTCACCGACTCTTCGCGGGCTACGCCTCGCCGGACGGAGACGGGCGTCAGTTCGTGGGCCTCTCGGCCACGCACGACGAGGGCTTCGGGCAGAACCGGCGGCTCCAGCAGGTGGCGTTCAATGGGCGGGTGTCCCTGATGGACGACGAGACTCGTGGCCGCCTCGAGCTCACGACCCTCGCTCACTACAGCGACTTCGACCTACCCGGGACGCTGCGCTCGGACGACCTCCGCGCGGGTCGCGTGGGCTTCTACGACACGTACGACCCGACCAGCCAGGGGCGCTCGGCGCGCGCGCTGATCGCGCTGCACTACCAGCTGCGGTGGGACCGTCAGCGCGCCGCGCTCACCGCGTACGGCTCGTTCCGGCGCCTCGACCTCCGCGAGAATTTCACCGGCTTCTTGCAGGACCCGGTCAACGGCGACCGCCGCGCGCAGGAGCAGACCTCCTGGGCCGCGGGGCTGCGCGCGCAGCACGAGCTGCGCGTGAGCGATCGGCTCGCCCTCGTGAGCAGCGTGGGCGTGCGCGCCGAACACGTGGACCAGCGCGAGCAGCGCCTCGGACGCGAGCTCGAGGTGGTGGACATGCGCCGGGAGCTGCAGCTCATGCAAGTGTTGAGCAGCGCCACGCTGGGGCTGCGCATGGACGTGAACGCCGTGCTGCGCCTCGACGTGGGTGCGCGCGTGGACGTGGTGCACGTGGACCCGACGGACCTGCTCGACCCCGGGAACGACCGCTCGCACACGCTCGCAGCGGCGTCGCCGCGCGCGACGCTGCGCTACCAACCCAGCGCGAAGGTGGGCCTCTTCGGCGCCTATGGCAGAGGGCTGCGGCCCCCGGAGGGACGTGCGTTCACCACCTTCGAGACCGGGCGAGAGGGTCTCGGCGAGGAGCTCTTGGACGCCACCCCGCAGATCACCACCTCGGACGCGGGGGAGCTGGGGGTGCGCGTCGCCCCCACCGCGAGCGTGGACGTGACGTTCGCCGCGTTTGCCACCCGCATCGCGCGCGAGTCCATCTACGACCACGTCTCCGGCATCAACCTCGAGCTCAACGGCACGCGCCGCGTGGGGGCCGAGCTCGTGCTGCGCGCGCGGCCGGTGCACTGGCTCGCGCTCAGCGCCGACCTGACCATGACCGACGGACGCTTCATCGAGTCCGGTCGTCGCGTGCCCTTCGCGCCGTGGCTCGTGGCGGGCCTGCGGGCGCAGATGAACCACCCGAGCGGCGTGCGCGCGGGCTTCCGCACGCTGGCCATCGCGCCGCGGCCGCTGCCACACGGAGCGCGCGGGCAGACGCTGGTCATGGTGGACGCGACCGTGGGCTACTCGTGGCGCTTCTTGCGCCTCGACCTCGAGCTCGAGAACCTGCTCAATCGAAAGCTGCGCGAGGGTGAGTTCCACTTCGCGAGCGACCCCGTGGCCGGACCACCGCGCAGTGAGCTGCCGGTGCTGCAGATCAACGCGGGTCCGCCCTTCAATGCCCGGCTAACGGTGGGGATCGTATTCTGACTTCGCGCCCGCGTGGCGGCTTGAACTTCGGCGCAGGGGCGCTACCCGTACGACCGTGAGGAAACGACTTGGAAATCGATAGCCGAACACTCAGTCATCTCCAGCAGCTCGAAGCGGAGAGCATCCAGATCATCCGCGAGGCCGCCGCGGAGTTCGAGAAGCCCGTGATGCTCTACAGCATCGGCAAGGACTCGTCGGTGCTGCTGCGCCTGGCCTTGAAGGCCTTCGCGCCGGGCCGGATTCCCTTCCCGCTGCTGCACGTGGACACCACGTGGAAGTTCCGCGAGATGATCGCGTTCCGCACGCAGATGCAGAAGCAGTATGACTTCGACCTGCTGGTGTACACGAACCCGGCTGGCGCCAACGGCGAGATCACGC
>CAZEAA010000166.1:0-12445 GCA_964510015.1 uncultured Sandaracinaceae bacterium | reverse complement strand
GCGCGCAGGTAGCCCTCGAGCCAGATGATGGACTCGATGTCCAAGTGGTTGGTGGGCTCGTCCAGCAGCAGCGCGTTGGGCCGCATGAGCAGGATGCGCGCCAGCGCCACGCGCATCTTCCAGCCGCCGGACAGCGCGTCCACCGGCCCGTCCATGACCTCCTGGCGGAAGCCGAGACCGGCCAGCACTTCGCGCGCGCGGGCCTCCAGCGAGTAGCCGCCGAGCTCGTCGTAGCGCGCCTGCACGTGGCCGAAGCGGTCCACCAGGGCATCCAGCTCGTCCATGCGCTCGGGGTCGGCCATCGCCTCCTCGAGCTGCGCCAGCTCCTCGCCCACCACGGACACCTCGCCCGCGCCGGCCACGGTCTCGGCCACCACGCTGCGCCCGGACATCTCGCCCACGCTCTGGCTGAAGTAGCCGATGGTCACGCCCTTCTCCACCACGATGTTGCCGCTGTCGGGTGGCTCCTCACCCACGATCATGCGGAACACGGTGGACTTGCCCGCGCCGTTGGGGCCCACGAGGCCGATGCGGTCGCCCGCGAAGGCTCCCATCGACGCTTCGAGGAAGAGGATCTGGCGGCCATGCTGCTTGCTGACGGAGTCGAGGCGAATCACGGCGCGCACCCTGACAGCACATGCTCGCGCGCTCAACCCGCAAGCATGGCTGGGTTTCCGGCGGTGGCGGGCTACACTCCCGCCCGTCATGCGTCAGGACCTGCTCGCTCGCCTCAAGTTTCCCCCGCGTCAGTTTCGCAGGCTGATCCTCTTCGCCCTGTTGATGCCCACGTTCTGGTTCTCGTGGGGCGTGCGCACGCAGGGCTGCCACTCGGACTCGCCGGTGGCGCTCTTGCCGCCGGTGCGCACGGCCTCGTTCGCCGACGCGTCGATGATCGGCGTGGCGGTGCTCGCCGTGGTGTGGCTGCTGTCGCCCATCGGCATCGTGCGCGTGGCAGGGCACGGCAAGCGCGCGTTCTTGAACCTGCTCGGGGCGCTCACGGCCTGTCTGCTGGGCTTGTTCGCGCTGTTCGCGGTTTTCGCCGAGACGCTGTTCGGGAAGCTGCTCGCGATGTCCCTCGCCGGCGCGCTGGGCATGACCTGCCTCGGGGTGCTTGTGCTCGAGGCCTGGTCGTGGGTGGTCACCGACATCGTGGGGGCGCTGCGTCGCCGCCGTGCGCCACCCTCCACGCCGGCGTCAGAAGAAGGACCGCCGAGCGAAGTCGTCGTAGCGGATGGGGTCGCCGGGGAAGAGCGGGGTCTGCCAAGCAGCGGGGACCCGATCGAAGACGAAGCTCCCCGGGTCTGAGGCCCACGGCGCCGCGAACGCGTCGCGCAGCACCTGCTCCGCCAGCTTGGTGTGCGGGCTGAAGCCCCACCAGGCCTCTTGCGACACGTCGTCGAGGCTCGCGTAGTAGCGCCAGACGAAGAAGCCCGCGAACCACGGCTCGCCCAGGAAGGCGCGGAACATGGCCTCGAGCGCACGCGCCTGCTCACGCTCGTCGATGACCACGCCCTCCATGCCGTCGGGCCACAGCCACGGCTCCACGGCGGCGTTCGCGCGCGTGGTGTAGCCCACTTCCACGAACAGGATGGGCCGCTCGATGCTCTCGGCCAGCGCGGCCACGTCGCGCGCGCGCTGCAGCGCACCGTCCAGGTACTGCTGGTCGCTCGCGCCGTTGGCTTGGGCCAGCGGGTAGAACGCGTTCACGCCGATGAAGTCGAGCTGGTCCCAGAAGAGCACGTCTTCCACCTCGTCCCAATTGGCGCTGTAGGTCAGCAGCCCCGGGAAGATGGCGCGCACATCACGAATCAGCTCGGTCCAGAAGCGCGGAAAGCGGCCCGACCAGCTCTTGCACTCGACCCCGAGGCTCAGCGCGTCGGCGCCCGCGTCGGCGGCGTCCTGCGCCCAGCGCAGCACGAAGGCGCGGTAGCTCTCTTGGTAGGCGAGCCAGCCCTCGGGGGTGCCGGGGTCCACCTCGCCGCGCCAGCCCGTGGTCTCCACCCACAGGTGCGGGATCACCAGCACGCGGATGCCGCGCTCACGCGCCTGCTGAATCATGGTGCGCACGGCCAGGCGGTTGTCTTCGTAGGGCGCCTCGAAGTCCATCTGGATGTCGGTGCTGGACAGCGACCAGAGGCGCCCGAACGGCGTGAGCGACACCCAGGTCACGCCCATCTCGGCGAGGTGGTCCAAGAGCGCCGCGCTGTAGGGTGTGCCGTAGCCGCGACCGGGCTGCTGCGACGACTCGATGGGCCCGATGGTCACGCCGCGGATGCCGCCGCGCTGCAGCTCGGTCCAGGCCAGCTCGTCTCCGACCACCCGCTGCGCCTCCGCACGCGATGCGCCGCTCAGCGCCAGCCAGGCGGCGAGCAGGAGGGACAGCGGGGCGAGGGGGCGAAGCACGGGCAGGGGGGTAGCAGACGGCCCGGCGAGGTGCACCCTGCTCGGCCTGGCGTGCTCTCCCGTAATGCCTAGGCGGCGGCGTCCGACTCCCTCCCGAAGGCCGCGCTCGTGTCATGCTGCGGGCGGCCAGAGGAAACGCTCATGACTGCTGCACCCGTGAAGATCTACGTAACCGCCTTCTGTGGCTACTGCCGAGCCGCCTTGCAGCTCCTCGACCAGAAGGGCGTGAAGTACGAGCGCGTGGACGTGGACGGAGACCACGCCACGCGGGCATGGCTGCGCGAGGCCACCGGCCAGAGCACCGTCCCGCAGGTGTTCATCGACGGTCGCTCGTACGGTGGCTACACGGACATCGCCGCGCTGGACCGGCGCGGCGAGCTGGATGAGCTGCTCGCCGCCCGTTGAAGACCTTTCCACACGCGCGCTGAACCCGGGCCGATGGCCGCCGGCCCAACGCGGAGCGCTCACTCCGCGGCGAGCGCGTTGTTCTTCTGGTCTTCCAGCAGCCCGAGGCCGATGGCCATGGCGCGGCGGGCGCGCTCGAGGAGCTGCTCGTCCGTCTCGATCTTGGCGGACGCGCGCGCGAGGCGCTCCGTGAGCGACGCGTTCTCGGCGGTGAGGCTGGCCACGTGGCTCTCGGCGTCGGCCTTGCCCGTCTCGAGGGCCGCGATGGTGGCGGCCTGCGCAGCCGTCTGCGTCTCCAGCTCGTCGCGCTCGCTCGTGCGGGAGTGGAGGTCGGAGCGCAGCTGATCGCGCTCGGCCTCCGCGGCGGCCAGCTTGGCGTTCAGGCTGGACTCGCTCTCCTCGAGGGCGGCGATGCGGCTGCGCGCGCTGGCGAGCGCCTCGTCGAGCCCCGCGGCTTCCGCGCTCTTGGCGCCCAGCGACGACTCGAGGCTCGCCACCGTGGCGCTGAGCTCCGTGCCCTTGCTGGTGGCCTCGGCGAGCTTTGCCTCGGTGTCCGCCAGCTTGCGTCCCACGAGCGCCAGCTGCTTGCTGTGCTCGGCCTCCGCGGCGGCGATGGCGCTCTGCTTCTCGCTGATGAGCGTGGCTTCGCGCGCGGCGAGGGCGCCTGCGGCCGTGTCGCGCTCGCTGGCCACGCGGGCCTCGAGGGAGGCGGCGGCCTCGGCCGCTTGCGAGGCCATCTGCGCTTCCAGCTCGGAGCGCAGCGCGGCGAGCGCGGCCTCTTGTGCGCTGCTGGCGCTCTGCTGGGCATCGGCCAAGGCGCTCACGCGGGCGGCCTCGGCGGCGCGCAGCTCGTCGGCGTGCGCGGCGGCGCGCGCGGCAGCTTCGGCGTTGAGCTCGGCGCGCAGAGACTCGAGCGCGGCGCTATGGTTGCCGGCGGCCGCCTCCATTTCGGCAGCCTGCGTGGCGCGCAGCGTGGCGAACTCGCCGTCCTTCGCCTCGCGCAGGGCCGCGAGCGCCGCGGCACCTTCGGCCTTGGCGGTGGCGATGGCTTCGTCCGCCTTGACCTTCGCGTCGGCCTGCTCGGTCTCGGCCTTGGTGGCCTTGGCCTCGGCGCGCTCGATGCGGTGCTTGAGGTCCTCGGCCCGCTTGGCGGCGGCTTCCTTGTCGGAGCGCAGCGCGGCGATCTCCTCTTCGGCGCGCACCTTCTCGCGCTCGAGGGCGAGCAGCTTGTCCTCGTAGTCGGCGGCCTTGCGCTCCGTGGCCAGGCTCTTGTCGTTCGCGTCCAGGAGCTGGCGCTCCTTCGACGTGATCTGGTCGCGCAGCTCGAGGAGCTCCTTGTCCTTGCGGTTGAGCGCCTCACGCAGGTCCAGGAACTCGCGGCTCGACACGCCGCCGCTCTTGGTGGCCTGCTCGCGTAGAGCCGCCACTTCGGTCTTCAGCACGGCGGCTTCGTTGGCCTGCGACTTGGCGGTGGCCAGCTCGCTCTCGGCGCTCTTGAGGCGAGACTCCAGCGTCTCCACGCGTTGCGCGGCTTCGCGCGCACGGGCGTCGGCGTCCTGAGCGCGATCCTCGGCGTCCTTGGCACGGCTCTCGGCGGCGCGCAGGGCACCGGTGTCCACGGCGGGCGCGGCCATGACCGCCACGGGAGCGGGCGCCGGGACGGAAGCCGGCTTCGGAGCGGCCGCGACGGGCGCGCGCACGGGCTCGGGCTCGGGCTCGGGCTCGAAGATGGGCTCCGGTTCGCGAGCGGCGGGCGGCGCCATGGTGGTGGGTGCCTCCTCGGGCTCCTCTTGCAGCTCGCCCAGCATGTCCTCGAACTCGCCCGCGCTGGCGGGCGCTTCGGCTTCGGCGACTTCGGCGACTTCGGCGACTTCGTCCTCCAGCAGCAGCGCGTCGAACGCGTCGTCGGTGAAGGCCTCCACCTCTTCCTCGGCCGGGGCCGAGCCGCCATCGGCGTCCAGCGGCACCAGCCGCGCACAGATGTCGAAGAGACCGTCGAACGAGACAGGCTTCTTGACGTACTCGTCGGCGCGGGTGCGCAGCTTCTTGTGCTGCTCGAAGATCTCGTCGGCGTTCGCGTCGCTGGACAAGATCACCATGGGAATTTCGGCCAGGGCGGGGTCCTTCTTGATCTTCTTGCAGACCAAGAACCCGTTCATGCCGTCGAGCTCGATCGCTAGCAGAATCAGCGTGGGCGGGGTGGCTTCGGCGTGCGTGATGCCCGCCTTCCCGTCGGCCACCACGGTGACGGTGGCGCCGACCTGCCCGAAGCCCGCCGAGAGCTGCTCGGCAAAGGCGCTGTCCTTCTCAAACACAAGAATCCGCTGCGACATGCTGCTCCTTCGCCCTTTCGGGAGCCGCAGGATAGTTCGCGCCGGAATCGCGTGTCAACGATTGCTACGCGTGGAAACCCGTCTGGTTTTGGCTAGTTATCGCGCGCCGAGGGCGAGCCCCCCGGCTGCCACCAGGCGAGCAGCCGCGCGTGCAGATCCACCGCGCCCAGCGCCCCCCAGGTGGCGTCGAGCCGCAGCTCGTCCTCGTTCGGCACGCTGACCACCACCTGGAGCGTGTCGTCGTCGAGCGTCACCCCCCCGATTCGCTCACGCAGGACGTGCCGTTCCCCGTGGGCGGTACTGACCGAGAGCCCCTCGTCGGTCAGCAGCAAACACCACGACGCCCGCTCGCGGGCCCGCTTGCTCCCGGCCCGAGCCGCCATCAGCCAGCCGACGCCGGCCAGGATGCACAGCACCCCGAGGCCCCCGAGCAGCAGGCTCCCGGAGGACACCACCAGCAGGAGCACGCCGGCCGGCCCGGTCACCAGCGCCGCCACCGCGCGAGCCCGCGCGAACTCTCGCTCGAGCGCCGTGGTGTAGGCCAGGGTCTCGGGTGCCGCCGGAGTGGGCATCGCTCAGCGCGCGACGACCCGCATGTAGAAGCGCTGCTGGGTGTTGTTGCGCACCGTGATCCGCTCGGCGGTGGCCCCCACGATGAGCCCGGAGTCCCCCGAGGCGAGCGTGGCCGACGCGCCGTTGGCGGTGAACGAGATGTAGATCAGCACGGACTTGGGCACGCGCCCGAGGGGGTGCTCGATCGCATACGAGGTGGTCGGCGAGAACTCGATCCACTCGCACGTGTCGCCGAACCAGCCGGCGGTCTCCCACTCGTCGAGCGTGGGGTCGAAGTCCGCGCAGGGCAGGTCGGCGGCGTCCACTTGCTCGGGCATCTGCGCCTCGGCCTCACCGCAGCCAGCCAGGGTCATGGGCGAGAGCGCGGCAAGCGCCAGCAAGGAGAGGGCCCACGGGGACCAGGAGCGCAGCGCGCGCGGTGAAGGGGACGTGATCATGACGGAGTGGTCCTGTTGCGTGCGTCGCGTTCGAGCAGGTCGACCATCGCGGCGATGGTGTGCGGGGAGGCTTCGAGGGTGGGCTCGAGCCCCGCCGCCCGCAGCGTGGCCGACGTGATGGGTCCAATCGACAAGAGCGTACGTGAGGCGAGCAGCGCGCGCGCGTCTTCGCCCGCGGCCGTCAGCGCGTCGATCAGGTTGCTCACCGTGGAGGACGAGGTGAAGGCCACGGTGTCCACCGGCGAGAAGCTGTCGTCGTCAGGGTCGCCCCGCAGCGCGCGGCGCAGCACGTCACGCGTCGCATCGTCGGGGCCGAGGGTCTCGTACGCGGCCACCACGTCCACCGTCACGCCGGCCGCGCGCAGCGTGTCCGGGAGCAGCTCGCGGGCCACGCGTGCGCGCGGGATCAACACGCGGTCTCCCGCCCGCACGGCCGGCATCAGCGCGGCCACGATGCCTTCGTTGGTGCTGTCGGCCGGCACGATGTCCGCGAACACGCCCCGGTCGCGCAGCTCGTCGGCCGTCTTCGGTCCGATGGCGGCCACCTTGGCGGGGCCCAGCGCCCGGGCGTCCTTGCGGGCCGCGTAGAGCTCGTCGAAGAACATGCGCACCGCGTTGGCCGAGGTGAACACGATGACGCTGTACGCCGCAGGGTCCTCCACGGCGCGGCGAAGCGGCTCGTTGTCGCTGATCGCCTGCACCCGGATGGTCGGCACGCTCAGGGTGTCGGCGCCGGCTTCGCGCAGCTTGGTGACCAGCGCGCCGGCTTGGTCCAGCGCGCGCGTCACGAGCACGCGGCGACCGAACAGCGGCTTGATGTCGAACCAGCGCAGCGTCTCGCGCAACTTCACCACCTCGCCCACGATGGTGAGCGCCGGCGTGCCGATGCCCGCTTCCACCACGCGCGCGTGGATGTTGGCCACGGTGCCCACTACCGTGCGCTGCCGCGGGAGCGAGGCCCACTGCACCACCGCGACGGGGGTCTCCGGGCTGCGACCGTGGTCCATCAGCGCCTGCATCATGCTGGCCAGACGGCGCCGCCCCATGAAGATGACCAGCGTCTGTGTGGCCGTCGCGAGGTGCGCCCAGTCGTGGCTGGACGTGTCCTTCTCGGGCGACTCAGTGGCGGTGATGAACGCCACGCTCGACGCGAGGTCTCGGTGCGTGAGCGAGATGCCCGCGTAGGTGGTGGCGGCCAGCGGCGACGGAACACCCGGCACCACCTCGAAGGGGATGCCCGCGTTGGCCAGCGCCTCGGCCTCTTCCGAGCCACGCCCGAACAGATACGGGTCACCGCCCTTGAGGCGCACCACCGTGCGGCCCTCCTGCGCGGCCCGCACCAGGCGGCCGTTGATCTCGGTCTGGCGCTCGCTCACGCGTCCGCCGCGCTTGCCCACGAACACCCGCTCGGCGCGCGCCGGGATGTGCTGCAAGAGCTCGGGGTGCACCAGCGCGTCGTACAGCACGAGGTCGGCGCGCTCGATGTGACGGATGGCGCGCAGCGTGATCAGCTCGGGGTCGCCCGGGCCGGCGCCCACCAGAAACACCCGACCGAGCTGCGAGGATTCAGACACGGGCGCAGTGTAGGGCGGGGCAACCGAGACGCAATCGCGGCGGCAGCGACTCGAGGCGCTGCACGACCGTTGACCCCGGGAACGGAAAGCGGGTAGGGATGAGGGATGGCCGACCCCACCGATGACGACGACGCCTTGGACGACGCCGCGGAAGACCTGGACGAGCGCCCGAAGCCGCGCGCGCGCGCCAGCACGCGGTCACGCGGAGAGGATGCTCGCGCCGTGGAGCCAGAGGACGAGCCCGAGGTGCACGCCCACGTGCGCCCGTCCGTGCCGCCACGCGGGGACGACGAGCCGCCGCCGCCCCGGCCCAGCCAGCCGCCCCCGCGTGAGCACGAGCACCGCCGCGAGCGCCGAGAGAGCCTGTTCCGCGAGACCCTGCGTCGCGCCGTGGAGAAGAGCGTGGAGGCCGGCGTCGAGACCTTCACCAAGGCCGACAGCGCGTTCCGCGGGGCGGTGGGTGCCGTGGAAGAGGCCAAGCTCCCGAAGGAGTTCGCGAACGTTTTCTTCTCGCAGGTGGACGAGACCAAGAACGCAGTGGTGCGCGTGGTGGCCCGCGAGGTGCGGGATTTCCTCGACTCCACGGACATCGCCGACGAGTTCTACCGCGCGCTCACCAGCCTCTCGTTCGAGATCAAGACCGAGATTCGCTTCATCCCCAACGACACGGGTGGGGTGCGTCCGGACGTGCGCGCGAAGGTGGCCCCCAAACGCGACAAGGAAGGCCGCGAGGGCCGAAGGTCGCGCAAGCGTGGCGAGGGCGAACCCGACGAGAGCTGAGACCGCTGTTCGGCCAGGCGCTACACGCGGTCGCGGTCTGCGATGGCTGACGCGGCGCCGCCCGTCAGAGCGACGACCGCACAGCCTCCGAAGCCCAGCAAGAGTACGGAGGCCGCTTCGCCGAAGCCGACTGTGGCGACGCTCAAACGCGAAGGTCCGTCTACTTCGATGATGACCGAGGTGAGGTCCACGAGGCGAGAGGCGAACGCCGCAAGCGTGGCGAACGCGCCGGCGAAGCAAGCCCCGCGTGCTGCCGTCTCGATGCGCCGTTGACTCATACGCAGCGCCGCGCCCATGACGAAGAGGCTAGCGAGGACGCCAACGCAGCCGCCGAGCTGGCTGACCGCGATCCCCGATGTGACGGCGCGCGCCACCAGGGTCGCTTGCGAGGAGGCGTCCGCCCCTGCGATCCCCGTGAGGAACTTCAGGCCGTACCCCACTCCCGCACCGCAGGTAGCGAGCAGCGCGGCGAGCATCCCGAACACGAGCCCGCGGATGTCACGCGACGTCCGGATGAGCTGCAGCACGGCTGCGACCGTGGCGCCGAGTCCCAGCAAGACCACCACGTAGGAGAACGGTGCGCCCTCCACCAGTCGGTAAAACATCGTCGTCACTCCTCCACCCGGTTTGGGGAGCTCGACTGTATCGACGATGACCATTCGCGTCAACGCCAGTTCCCGTGGCGCAGCGGGCGCTTCACCCGGGAATGGGCTATCGAGGGCCTCATGCCGAGCGTCCTCTTCGTGTCCAAGCCCGTCGCGCCCCCCTGGAACGACAGCTCCAAGAACCTGGTGCGTGACCTGGCGCTGGGGCTCACGCGCTACGCTCCTGCCGTGATGACGCGGCGGGGCGAAGACCACTCGCTGGGCGGCGCGGTGGCCGCCGACCCGGTCTACCCGGCCAGCGCCGGCGGCTTCGCGCCGGGCATGAAGGACAACGCGCGCGTGATGGGGCGCCTGCTCACCGGCAGCGCGCCGAACGTGGTGCACTTCTTCTTCGCGCCCAACCCCAAGAGCTCCGCGGCGGGTCGGCTGGCCACCACGCTGCGCCGCATGCCGTCGGTGCACACCATCTGCAGCGCGCCGCGTGAGGAGCTGGCCGCGGCGCGCGTGCTGTTCGCCGACAAGAACGTGGTGCTGAGCGCCCACACCGAGGCACGCATGCTGGCTGCCGGGGTGCCGCGGGACCGCCTGGTGCGCATCCCGCCGGCCATCGCGCCGCTGACGCCGCCCAGCGCTTCCGACGTGACCGCCGGGCGGGCCTTGTTCGAGCTACCCCAGACGGCGCCGCTGCTGTGTTACCCCGGCGACCTCGAGTTCGGGCGCGGCGCGCTCACGGTGCTCGATGCCTTCGCGGCCCTGCCGAACCGCGAGGCCATCCTGGTGATGGCTTGCCGCGCCAAGACGGCCGGCGCGCGCGAGGCCGAGCAGCAGCTGCGCGCCCAAGCCGAACAGCTCGGAATCGCAAAGCGCGTGGTCTGGATTGGCGAGACCAACGCGATTCACACGCTGCTCGCCGCCGTGGACGTGGTGCTGCTGCCCACCGACACGCTGTACGCGAAGATGGACTACCCGCTGGTGATCCTCGAGGCCATGTCGCTCGGCAAGCCCGTGGTCGTGGGCAGCGGCACACCCGCCGAGGAGCTCTGCACGGACGGGTCCGCGTTGGCGACCGAGGTCTCCCGCGACGCGGTGCTGGACGTCATGACGCGCCTGGTGGAGAGCGCTTCGCTGCGCGCCGACCACGGCGGGCGCGGCCGCGAGCGTGTGCTCCGCGAGTACACACGCGCCCCCATGGCCGCCGCCTACGAGGCGCTCTACGACACACTCTGCGCTTGACCCGCAGCCGACTTGGCCTCACCAAACGCGCCATGTCCAGCGACCCCGCCCAGGCCAAGACCTATTACGACGACTTCAGCGGTTGGTACGAGCGCGAGCGCTCGCGCGGCTACCACGTCATGTTGGACGACATCGAGGTGGCCATCGCCGAGCCGTTCGCGCGCAACAAGGACATCCTCGAGATGGGCTGCGGCACCGGCCTCATCATGCGGCGCCTCGCCCCGCAGGCCCGCTCGGCCAAGGGCGTGGACATCTCGCCGGGCATGATCGAGCTGGCCAAGGAGCGCGGCCTCGACGTGCAGCTCGGCAGCGTCACCGAGCTGCCCTTCGCCGACCAGAGCTTCGACCTGGTCTACAGCTTCAAGGTGCTGGCCCACATCCCCGAGATCGGCCAGGCCCTCAGCGAGGCTGCCCGCGTCACGCGTCCCGGTGGCCACATGCTGCTCGAGTTCTACAACCCGCTCAGCCTGCGCTACGCGGCCAAGCGCCTGGCCGGCCCGCAGCGCATCAGCGAGACCCGCACCGAAGCGGACATGTTCACGCGCTGGGACTCCCCCTTCACCATCCCCAAGCTGCTGCCGCCCAACGTGGAGCTGCTCGGCTTCCGTGGCGTGCGCGTCTTCACCCCGGCCGCCTTCGTGCACCGCGTCCCCGTGGTGGGTGCCGCCCTGCGCCGCGCCGAGAGCATGGTCGTGGACACGCCGCTGCGGTACTTCGGCGGGTTCCTGATCGCCGTCCTCCGCCGCGTGGACTGAGCGTCACGAGTTAGTCATTCGTAAGTGACTCACTCGTGATTGACTAACTGCTCTGCCCCTGCCAGGATGGGGTGGATGCTGCCTCTGATCGGACGCGCGACCGAGCTCGCTCGCCTGCGGCGCGCCGCCACGGAGTCGCCGCAGCTCATCGTGATCCGTGGCCGCCGCCGCGTGGGAAAGTCGTTCCTCGTCAACCACGCGTACGCGGATCACGAGCGCTTCATCTACTTCCAGGCCGACGAGGGCGGAGAGCGGTTGCATCTCGATCTGCTGTCCGCCGAGTGCGCGCGGCTCAGCGGTGCTCCCGTGTCGTTTGCGGACTGGAACGTCGCCCTCGACTACGTTCGCCGTCTCGCCGAAGACGCTTCGCTCGTGCTCGCGCTGGACGAGTTCCAGTGGATGTGGCTCGCGCAGGACGCGCTTCCATCCATCCTCATGCGTCACTTCGATGCCTGGCAGCGCGAAGGCGTTCGCGTCTGCCTCGTCATCGCGGGGAGCGAGCTCTCCATGATGGAGCGTCTCGTGGAGGGCGACCGCCCACTGTTCGGACGCGCTGCCGCCCGCCCGCTCATCGAGCCGTTCGACTTTCGGTTGGCGGCCGAGTTCGGACCAGCGCGTGCCTCCGCGGAAGAGAAGCTCCGGCGCTACGCCATCTTGGGCGGCACGCCGCAGTACCAAGTCTGGGCGGGTCGCGGTGACCTCGAGACCGTGCTCAAGGAGCGCATCCTTCCGCCGGGCGAGTCGCTGAGCGAAGAGCCTCTCCAGCTGCTCCGAGGGGAGCGCGGGCTCCGCGATCCGGGGGCGTACTTCGAGGTGCTGCAGGCGATTGCGCAGGGGAGGACGCAGTTCAACGAGATCGCTCAGGCCACGGGTTCACCCGCCACCAACGCGCTCTCGGCGCGGCTGACACGGCTCGAGGAGCTCGGGTACATCGAGCATCGCGTGCCAGTCGCCGGCAACGGGGCGCGCTCCTACGCCATCAAGGACCCCTACTTCCGGTTCTGGTTCCGGTTCGTCGCGCCCAACCGCTCTCGGCTTCAAGGAGGTCGAATCGACGAGGTCTACGAGGACATCCTCCGAGGACTCGACGACTTCATGGGCGCGCCGTTCGAAGCCGCTTGCCAGCGGTGGGCGCGAGTGTACGCACCGAGCGGGAGCGCGCTCGCGAGCGCGGCCGAGATTGGGGCCTACTGGAACCGCACTCACAGCGTTGAAGTCGACCTGGTGGCGATGGCCAAGCGCAAGTACCTCGCGTTGGGGTCGTGCAAGTGGTCAGCGAGCGCCGATGCTCACGTGCTCGATCAGTTGATCGCACATCGGGACTCCATCGCCGGGGTCGGGAAACCC
>CAZEAA010000165.1:0-12452 GCA_964510015.1 uncultured Sandaracinaceae bacterium | reverse complement strand
CTGGTGCAGCGCGCGCTCGCGGGCCTGGACGAGACGCTCGTCGTGGCCCTGTCGGAGCGCCTCGGCACCGCCAGTCATCAGCACGCCACCGCCATCGCGCGCATCCTCGCGGAGATCGCGCGCACGCACCCGGAGGAGCGCGCGGTGCCGGCCCTGCTCGAGGCCCTGCGCACGGGCCGGGGCGGCGCTGCGCCGCTCTTGCTGGCGCTCGGTCGGCTCGGCGGTGACGTGGCCCTCGTGCCCATCGCCGAGCACATCGGCAGCGCCGACGAAGCCACGCAGACCGCCGCGCTCGACGGCCTCGAGGCCCTCTTCGAGCGCTGGGGCACCGACGGGCGCGCCACGGATCCCTTGCTGGACGCCCTGCCCCGCGCACGCGGCGACGCGCGCATTCGCATCGTGGGGCTGCTGGGGCGCCTGGCCGAGCGGCGCGCCCTGCCCGCGCTGCGCCCGCTGCTCACCCACTCGGATGCGTCGCTGCGGCGAGCGGTGCTGCGCGCGCTGGGCGCCCTCGGCGATCCCGCCAGCGCCGCGTCGCTCTTCCCCATGCTGGAGGACCGCGACGCCGAGACGCGCTTCGAGGCCGCCGTGGCGCTCGGGCAGGTGATGGACATGGCGGGCTTGCAGCGGGTGCTCGCCGCCCTGATGGACGACGCGCCGGCCGACCGCCACGCGCTGCTCACGGCGCTGACCGACGCCGTGCGGCGCCTGGGCGGCGACCTCGACACCGAACAGCGCTCGGCCATCGTGGCCCAGCTCCGCCTGCTGCTCACGGCGCGGGACGGCACGCTCGCCGCGCGGGCCATGCACGCGCTCGCCGCCGTCGGGGGAGAAGACGCCCATGCCGTCCTCCGCGAGCTGGCCGCGCGCGGCCACGGAGCCATCCGTCACCAGGCGCTCGCCGCCGTGGGCGAGCTGGGCGACGCCGCGTCCATGACGGTGCTGCGCGAGGGCCTAGCCAGCGGCGAGACCGAGACGGCCGCCGCCGCCGCGTCCGCCATGAGCCGCGCGGGTGCCCTGCGGGCGCTCACCGACGACGACGTGCGGCTCTTGCTCGCGG
This sequence comes from uncultured Sandaracinaceae bacterium, assembly GCA_964510015.1. Lineage (GTDB taxonomy): Bacteria > Myxococcota_A > Polyangia > Polyangiales > Houyiibacteriaceae > JADJJE01. The sequence goes on along the minus strand of CAZEAA010000165.1, from coordinate 11,392 downwards.
CCACCGAGCGTCCCTTCCCCATCCCGATGGCGGCCACCTTCGCGCTCGCGCGCTTGGCACAGAGCGGGCGCCTCGCGGCCGGCGCCCCCACCGGGCCGCTCTCCACGCAGGCGCGCAGCACCCTCTGCGAGCTGCTCACGCGTCGCGAGCCGCACGTGCGCGCGAACGTGCTGGTGGCCCTCGGCGCGCTGGGACACGACCGCTGTGGGTCGCGCCTCGACGCCTCTGCCTTGATGGTCGCCCCGCACCCGCTGCCCGTGCGCGCCGCCGCTGCGCGCTTCTTGTCCGGGGCCGCGCTCGCGGGAGGCCCCGCTGCGGCCGAGTGGCAAGCGGCACGCATCGGCTGCATCGAGCGCGAGCTCTCGGAGGAGCTGTCGGCCTTCTGCCGCCGCGTGGCGGCGTCCCCTGCCGAAGGCTCCGCCGGCTCGGCTGAAGGCTCGGCCATGCCCGCGCTGCGCACGTTCGCGTACGCGGGCGACGAGCGCACGCTGCTGGTCCACCGCTGGGTGGTGCTCCGCTTCGAGGACGGCAGCGCGTTCGCGGGCTTCACCGACCTGAACGGCTTCCTCACGCTCGAGGCCCCGCCCACCCCGAACGCACGGCTCGAGCTCCCCGAGTCGATGCCGCTCGATCGGTGAGCCCGCAACCACCATGCGTTTGCGCTCAGCCAGCCGCGACGTGAACGCGACCCCCTCGGCAGACGACTCACCCCGGGTGCGTGCGTGGTTCGGCTTGGTGCGCGGCGGCGCGTTGCTGGCGCTCATGGTGCTGGCGCCGAGCTGCGCGAGCGTGCCGCGCGACAGCTATGGCGTGCACCGCCTGCGCTTCGAGGGCGTCTCGGCACTCGACCCCGAGGCCCTGCGCGCCTGCCTGGCCACGCGCGAGCGCTCGAGCGTGGGCATCGACTTCGGCACCGCGTCGGAGCCCACGTGCGGCGAGCCGCCCTTCGACAGCGGCGGAGGCACGGTGCGCTTGTGGCGCTGGCCGTGGGCGGACTGGCCCATCTGGGACCTCTCGGTCTTCGAGCGCGACTTGCGCCGCATCGAGCGCTGGTACCGAGCCCGTGGCTACTACGACGCCGAGGTGACCGACGTCGAGATCACCCCCGACGCCGCCGCGGAGTCCGACCGCGTGGAGGGCGAGGGCGACGAGGCCCCCTGCGAGCGCTACGGCGACGACGAGGGCTGCGGCGTGGACGTGACCGTGCACATCCACGAGGGCGAGCCCGTGCTCACGCGCAGCGTGGCTCTGCTGGTCAGCCGGGAACAGCGCGCCGCTGGCACCCCACGCATGGGGGACACGGTGGACGACACCGGCGCCCCGGTGGCCAGTGACGCCGTCGCCGACGACGGATTCGATCCCGTGGAGTCGGCCGCCATCCCGGGCCCCGTGCGGCGCGCGCTCCGCAGCTCGTTGCAGGTCGAGCTCGACGCGCCCTTCGACGAGGCCCTCTACGAACGCAGCAAGCGCGCCCTCGTGGAAGCCCTCGCGCACGAAGGCTATGCGTGTGGCCACGTGGAAGGTCGGGTCGACATCGCGCGCGACGAGCGCCGCGCCGACGTGACGCTGTGGGTACGACTCGGCCCCGAGTGCACGGTGTCCAGCGTGTCGGTGGAGGGAGAGGACGTCCCGGTGGCCACCATCCGCGGCGCCGCCGACATTCGCCGGGGGCAGCCCTACATCGCGGGGGAGATGCGCACCGCGCAGCGCGCCGTGTACGGCCTCGGGGCGTTCGCCGAGGTCGACGTCATCGGCACCCCACAGCGCGACGAAGAGGGCCTCTGCACGGGTCAGGTGGACGTGGTCATCCGCGTGCGCCGCGGCCGCAACTTCCGCTACGGCGTGGGTGTCGGTGTGGAGACCGGTCAGGTGGTGGACGAGCAGAACACCACGGGCAGCACGCCGCAGTGGGACGCGCACTTGCTCGCGTTCGTGGAGCACCGCGACTTCCTCGGTGGCCTGCGACGTCTGCGCCTCGAAGACCGTCCGCGCTTGATCTTCCAGAACCCGGGGCAGGACGGGTTCGAGCCGCGCTTCGGTAACGTGCTGCGCCTCGAGTTCCGCCAACCCGCGTTCATCGAGTCGCGCACCACGCTCACCATGAACAGCCACTGGGACCTCGGACCGGACCCGAACCAGGGCTTCTTCCGTCACGACGTGGACGCGGCCCTGCGCATCAGCCGCCCCTTCTTCGGCGGCAAGCTGATCCTGAGCGGCGGTCTGCACTGGAACCTGCAGCGCACCACCGACCAAGTGCGCAGCTCCGACTACACCGTGCTGTTCTTCGAGCAGTACGCCCAGATCGACCTGCGCGACGACACGCGCTCGCCGCGGAAGGGCTTCTTCCTCTCGCTGGGCTTCCACCAAGCGCCGAGCTTCCTGCAGTCGTCCTGGACGTACTACCGCTTCACCCCCGAGGCGCGCAGCTACATCCCGCTGCCGTTGAACATGGTGCTGGCCACCCGCTTCGGCATGGGTGTCATGCTGGTCCGCGACGCCAACCAGGACCTCGACCAGGTCTCCGCGCTCTTGGGGCCCCAGCGTTACCGCTTGCGCGGCGGTGGCCCGAGCTCGCACCGCGGCTTCGCGCCCGGCTACCTGGGTGACCAACAGACGGTGGGCGTGCAGCCCGTGTGCGAGCGCAGCAACCCGCCGCCGGGCACCGACTGCTCGGAGGCCAACTCCGGCGGCCTGCGCCGCTGGGAAGCGAGCGTGGAGCTGCGCACCCCCATAACGCCCGACTTCGGGCTCGTGCTGTTCGCGGACATGGGCGACGTGAACCGCGCCAACCGCTTCCGCTTCGACCACATCCACCTCGCGGTCGGCTTCGGCCTTCGCTACCAGACCCTGGTCGGGCCCATCCGTCTCGACATCGGGGTGCTGTCGAAGCGCGCGCAGGTCATCGGCGGCGACGTCAACCTGGCGCCGGTCAACTACATCAACCTGGGCTTCGTCCGCTTCCCGGGCGCCATCCACCTCACCATCGGCGAGGCGTTCTGATGAGACGCCACATCGCACGTGGGTTCCGTGGGTTCCGCGATGTGCTGATGTGGCTGCTGCTGCTGTTCGCCCTGTTGCTGCTGAGCATCCTCTATCACCTCAACCTGCCCATCGGTCATCGCGTGGCGGGGCTCGGGCTCACCGAGTGGGTCTCCGCGCAGATCGACGGAACGCTCGAGATCGGGTGCATCCACCACGTGGGCCTCGACGAGGTCATCGTGGGCGACGTCATCCTGCGCGACCCGGAGGGGCGGCCCGTGATCCGCGGCGAGCGCATCTCGCTGGCCATCGACTACGTGGCGCTGCTGCGGGACGGTGTGCTGCGCTTCTCGCACGCGCACCTGATGGGCGGCGAGCTCGAGCTGATCGAGAACGAGGAAGGCGAGCTGAGCTTCCTGCGCGCGTTCGAGCCCACGGACACGTCGCCCAGCACGGGCGAGCCCTTCCACGCCATCGTGGACGACGTGCGCCTCGAGGGCGTCACCGTCACCGGCAGCTTGCTCGGGCTCGAGGGGCTGCGCATCGAGGGCACCAACGCGCACGCGCGCATGGAGTTCTACGAGACCACCGAGATTCGCGTGTACTCGCTGAGCGGCGACGTGGTGGAGCCGTTTCCGCGCCGCGGACGCATCGAGAACCTGGTGGGCGTCATCTATGGCGACGAGCGCGGCATCCAGCTGACCGCGCGCGCCAGCATGGGCGAAGAGCTGGTGCGGGTGGCGCTGGGCTACGCGCCGCCCCCTGGCCAGCCCGAGGCCCCGTCCGAGCTGGATCTCTTGGTGCAAGCGGACCCCGTGCGCGGCGAAACGCTAGCCGAGCTGGGCTTCGACTGGGCCTCCATCCTCACGGGGCGCACCGAGGGGTTCGTGCGGTTGAGCGGCCCCACCGACGCGCTCGGCGTGCGCGGCGTCCTGCTGACCGAGGGAGGTCGCGTGTCGGTGCAGGGCGACCTGCCGAGCGAGGGGGACGTGCAGGTGGCCATCCGCACGAGCGGTCCGCTGAACCTCGGGCGCGTGCTGAGCGGGGCGCCCGACATGGAGGTGCGCGGCGTGGTGCGGCTGCGGGTGCCCGCCGAAGGTCCCGAGGGCGAGACCGTGCTGGAGGCGGAGCTCGAGCCCTTCGTGTTCGAGGGCCTGGACATCCCCACCGTCACCGCGCGCGCCACGCTGCTCGCCGACGGCAGCGTGCGCGTGGACGCGGTTAACACCCCCTACGGCGGCGGGAACGTGGACGTGACGGGCACCGTGGACGCGGCGGGCGCCATCCGCATGCACGCGCAGGGCTTCATCCCACAGGTGGCGAACGACCCGAACATCGCCCACATGGTGCCCGGCCTGCGCTCGGCGATGCGCTTCGACGTGTGGTTCGAGCGCAGCGCGGACGAGGTCCCGGTCTACGACATCTCCGGGGACGCGGACCTCAGCAGCGTCCACTACAGCGGCGTCGCAGCCCAGCGCATCGGCGTGCGCGGTCGCATCTTCGGCGACATCGCGGCACCGTCGGTGGACCTGCGCCTCGCCCCCTCTCGCCTGAGCGTGTCGGACATCCCGCTCGGCAGCGGCACGGCCACCTTCGTTGGCGGCCCCAGTCGCTACCGCAGCGAGGGCGTGCTGCGCGACCCGAGCGGCCGCGAGCTGGCCTTCGACGTCGAGGCCGAGATCAACGAGGCGGGCACGCACATCGAGGCCCCCATGCTGCGGGTGTCGGCAGGCAGCCTGAACGTCGCGGGGGCGCTGCACGGCATGACCCTGCGTCCGGACGGCGGCTTGCTGCTCGGGACCCTCGAGCTGCGCTCGGCGTCGGAGCTCGTGCGCCTGACCGGGCACTACAACACGCAGCGCGACGACGACGTGGTGCTCGAGACGCAGGGCATCACCGTGGCGCACGTGGCCGACCTGCTCGACACCGAGTTCGACGCCGACGGGAGCTTCGACGCGCGCATCGAGCTGAGCGGGGACCTCGACCGCCACCCGCGGATCTACGCGCGGGGTCAGCTGCACGACGCGCGCTGGCTGACCGTGCACCCCATCGAGATCGAGCACGCCTGGGTGGAGTTCGAGCCCGGTGAGCTGGCGGCCGCCGCCGAGGTGCGCTTCGGCGAGCGGGGCACGTTCATCGTCAAGGTCACCGGCACCCCCGACGACCAACAGACCGACGTGATGGCGGCGCTCATGGAGAGCGCCTACTACGTGGACATCAGCACGCGCTCCATGGACCTCGCGCTGCTCGGGGACCTCTTCCCCGACGAGTCCCGTCCCGTCATCACGGGCGCCATGGAAGGCCACGCGCACATCGCGGGCACGCTCGACGCGCCCACGGTGGATGCCTCGTTCAACGTCCCCGCACTGGGCTTCGAGGACTGGCCGGTGGTCAACGTCAGCGGCGACCTGCGCTACGACGAGTCCAACCTGATGATGGTCCGCACCACGGCCACCGACGCCGAGGGGCTCCTGCTGGAGCTCGAAGGGAACATGGTGCTCGCCTTGAGCGCCCTGATGGGCGAAGGCAGCAGTCCGAGCGAGCTGCTGTCCTACCTCCCCTGGCAGATGTCGATGCGCATCCCGCCGCGCACGATCAGCATCCTCCCCCCGTCGGTGCAGGAGAGCCTGCCCGATGGCGCCGAGCACCTGCGCGTCGCCCTCGACGTCACGCTGCGGGGCGGCGGCGGCTGGCCCCTGCACGGAAGCATCTTCAGCGCCATCGACTGGCTGGGCGACATGAGCGGCGAGCTGTGCGCGGGAGACAGCAACCCGCGCGGGACCATCTCCGCCACGCTGGACGACGGGCGCGCCGAGGCCTTGCTCGAGGGCGTGCTCGGTGACTACCGCGTGCTCATCATGAAAGCCGCCGCCGACGTGGACCTGATGGAGTGGATGGCCAGCGGCGTGAGCGAGTGGCCCGAGCTCGCGGTGACCGGTCAGATTCGAGGCGCCGAGATGTCGGCGCTGCCCAGCATCTGTCACTTCGTGGGCGGCCCGCTCGACGGCGACTTCGAGGCGCGCCTCTTCGGCGAGCAGCCCTACGCGCGCCTCAACCTGGACGCCATCGGGGCGCGCGCCCGCACGCTGGTGCGCGGCTTGCGGAGCAGCGCCGTGGTGCTGCGCGAGACCGATCCGTCCGACGTGCACCTGGTGGTGGAGGCCACCCCCGAGACCTTCGCGGGCACGGTCAGCGCCGAGTGGTGGAACGGAGGCTCCACCAGCATCGAGGGCCACGTGCCCATCACCTGGGAGGGCGAGCCCGAGCTGCCGATGTTCACGTCGGATGCCGAGGTCGACCTGGTGGCCACCTTCCAGCACACGCCGCTCGGCGCCCCGCTGGCGTGGCTCAGCGACGTGGCCGGCGTGGAGGGGCTGCTCGACGGAGAGCTCGGCGTGCGCGGGTCCGTGCTCGACCCCACGTGGTACGGCTCCCTCGCGCTCACCGAGGGGCGCGTGGAGCTCCGCTCCATCGGACAGCGCCTGCGCGAGGTGGAGGGCACGCTGATCTTCGACGGGCGCGAGATCGAGCTGCAGCGCTTCCGCGCCGCGGACGGCAACGGCGACGTGACCTTCAGTGGGCAGCTGGGCTTCGCCGAGCTCGCACCCGCGTACATCCGTGGACTGCGGGCCACCGCCGACGACTTCCCCGTGCGCCAAGAGGGTTCCGTCATGGCGCAGCTGAACGGCGTGGCCGAGCTGAACGCCTGCGTCTGCACCGCGGAGCGCTCCTGCATGCTCGACAACGAAGAGCGGCAGTGCAACTCCGACACGCTCTTCGGCGACGTCGCGGTGGAGCGCCTGGACGTCTCGCTGCCGGACGACGGCGGGCGCTCGTCCATCGCGCTGGCGGGGCACCCCGACGTCTACGTCTCCGGCGAAGAGCACGAGAACGGCGGCGAGGCCGAGGTGCCCTTCGTCTACCAAATCTACGTGGACGCCGCGAACCGCTTCTGGGTGCGCAGCGTGGAGCAGGACTTCGCTGCCCAGGTGTCGGCGCAGCTGCAGGTCGCCATGGCGGGCGACGACTTCAAGATCCGCGGCGAAGCCCGCATCCACCGCGGCAACTTTGCGGTGTTCGGGAAGGTCTTCGAGGTGGAGAGCGGCTCCATGCTCTTCCGCAACACGGAGGAGGTGGACCCCGCCGTGTCGCTGATCGCCGTCCACACCCTGCGGAACCGTCCGGGGGAGACCATCTCCGTGGAGGTCAGCGGCACGCTCTCGCGGCCCGAGGTGCGCTTCACCACGAGCATCGAGGGCGTCAGTGACCAGGGCGAGATCATCGCGCTGCTGCTCACCGGCGACACGCGCATCGACCGCGCGCTGCAGTCCGACAGCAACAACCCGCAGGGCGCCGCGGCCGAGGCCACCGACTTCCTCGCCGGTGTCGCGTTCGGCGTGGCCACGCTGGCGCTGCGCGAGCAGTTCGGCGAGATCATCCCGACCATCCGCATCGAGATGGGCGACGACGGCTTCCGCAGCCCCATGATTCGAGCCGGCATCAACGTGGACTCGCTGATCCCACGCCGCCTGCGCGACGTGGTGCGCGGCATCTACGTCGAGGGCTACTTCACCGCCCGGCGCGCGGACGGCACCGAGGACTCGACGCGCCAGTCTCACGACAACGGGTTCCTCATCGAGCTTCAATTTCCGCGCAACATCGTGGGAAGAAGCGACTACGCTCCGCCCACCAACTGGAGCCTGGACATCACCTGGGAGCCGTGACCCGCGGGTCGCGCCGAGAAGCACTTCATGAGCAGAACCCTCTTTGGCACCGATGGCGTGCGTGGCCTCGCCAACGCCGGCAACATGACCCCCGAGACGGCCTTCCGCATCGGTGCGGCCATCACGTTCCAGGCCCGCTCCCGCGTGAAGCACCCGCCGCGCGTCGTCATCGGCAAGGACACGCGCCTCTCCGGCTACCTCTTCGAGACCGCGCTGGCCTCGGGGGTGTGCGCGTGGGGGGGTCGCGTGATGCTGACCGGCCCGCTGCCCACGCCCGCCATCGCGCACCTCACCAGCAGCATGCGCGCGGACGCGGGCGTGGTGATCAGCGCTTCCCACAACCCCTACGAAGACAACGGCATCAAGCTGTTCGGGCCCGACGGGTTCAAGCTCCCGGACGAGACCGAGCTGGAGATCGAGGCGCTGTTGCAGAGCAGCCGTCTCGACACCGGGCGGCCGACGGGCACTCGCGTGGGCTCCGCCGAGCGCCTGGACGACGCGCCCGGTCGCTACGTGGCCTTCGTGAAGAACGCCTTCCCCAACGAGCTCACGCTCGAGGGCGTGAAGGTGGTGGTGGACGCCGCCCACGGCGCGGCCTACCGCGTGGCCCCGCTGGTGTTCCGCGAGCTGGGGGCCACGGTGTTCAGCATCGGCGACAAGCCCAACGGCCGGAACATCAACGAGCGCTGCGGCGCGCTGCACCCCGAGGCCTGTGCGCGGGAGGTGCGCAAGCGCGGCGCCGACATCGGCATCACCCTCGACGGTGACGCCGACCGCGTGATCGTGGTGGACGAGCAAGGGCAGGTGGTGGACGGCGACGCGCTGATGGCCCTGTGTGCCTCGCGCATGCTGCGCCGCCGAACCCTGCCCAAGAAGACGCTGGTGGCCACGGTCATGAGCAACCTGGGCCTCGAGCACGCCCTCCGCCGTGAGGGCGGCAAGCTCCTACGCTGCGACGTGGGCGACCGCTACGTGGTGGACACCATGCGCAAGCACGGCCTGCACCTGGGCGGCGAGCAGTCGGGCCACCTGATCTTCCTGCAGCACGCCACCACCGGCGACGGCCTGGTGGCCGCCATGCAGGTGCTGGCCATCCTGCTGCGCGAGCAGCGCCCGCTGTCCGAGCTGGCCGGCGAGGTCATGGAGCGCGTGCCCCAGATCCTGGTGAACGGCACGCTGCCCGAGCGCCGGCCGCTGGCCAAGATGCCGCTGACCACGGCGGCCATCCGCGACGCGGAGCAGACCCTCGGCAAGGAGGGGCGCGTGCTGGTCCGCTGGAGCGGGACCGAGGCCAAGCTGCGGGTCATGGTGGAGGGGCCGAGCCACCCCAAGATCGAGAAGCTCGCCAAGGGCATCCTGGGCGTGGCCACCGGCGAGCTAGCGAAGTAGCCGCCCCCGAGCGGTAGAAGCCGGGTTTCAAGCCGAGGCGGAACGCCGGCAAACCCTGCAAATTGGGTTGATCTTCTCCCCAGACGAGTGCATCCCACGGTCCGTGGACTTCTTCGCTCGCATCGCCGAAAACCCCATCGTTCTCACCATCCCCATCCTGGGCGCCATCATCGGATGGGTCGAGCGCTGGGCCGCGATCCGGATGATGTTCTATCCGACCGAGTTCGTCGGCATCAAGCCGTTCCTCGGCTGGCAGGGCATCGTGCCCGCCAACGCCAAGCGCCTGGCGCGCATGTCCACGCGCCTGATCCTCACCAAGCTGCTCACGCTCGAGGAGCTGTTCGCCTCGTTCAAGGGCGACGCCTTCGCCAAAGAGATGAAGCCGGTGGTGGACCAGATCACCAACCAGGTCATCGACGAAGTGGCCGCCAAACGCGCGCCCATGCTGTGGACCAACGCGGGCGAGTTCATGCAGAAGCAGATCCGCGACAAGGTGAGCGAAGAGGTCACGGCGCTCTCCGTGCAGGTGGTGGACGACTTCTCGGCGAACATCACCGAGATCCTGGACCTCGAGAAGGTGTCCGTGGACGCCGCCGAGCGCGACAAGAAGCTCATGAGCGAGATGTTCCTCGAGGTGGGCGCCTCCGAGTTCAAGTTCATCGAGATCAGCGGCATCTACTTCGGCTTCGCCATCGGCCTCATCCAGATGTGCATCTGGGTCTACTACCCCCTCGACTGGACGCTGCCCTTCGCAGGCTTCCTCGTGGGCTGCAGCACCGACTGGGTGGCGCTCAAGATGATCTTCCATCCGCGCGTGCCGACCAAGGTGGGCCCCTTCACGTTCCACGGCCTGTTCCACAAGCGCCAGAAGGAGGTGGCCAAGGCCTTCTCCGCGCTGACCGCCGAGCGCGTGCTCAACGCCGACAACATGACGCAGACCATCACCGAGGGCCCCACGGGCGAGAAGGTGCTGGGCATCATCGAGAAGCGCGTCAACGCCCTGATCGACAAGTACCTCTCGCACCCCATGGCCGCCATGGTGGTGCCCGAGGGCGACCGCCCGGCGCTGCGCGAGGAGCTGCTGGGCCGCATCCGCGAAGAGGTGCCCAAGGAGGGCGGCCTGCTCCACACGTTCGCGGCCAAGTCCGTGAACATCCAGCACGAGCTGGAGTACCGCATGACCAAGCTGAAGCCCGACGAGTTCGAGGGCGTGCTGCGCCCCGCTTTCCAGCAGGACGAGTGGAAGCTCATCCTGACCGGTGGCGTCATCGGCTTCGTGACCGGCTGCATGCACGTCTTCTGGGTCTTGACCTGAGAGGGGGCGGGGCACCGCCCCACCCTCAGGCGCGGTTGACGGCGCTGGCCACGGCTTCGAGGGAGGCCATGACGATGCTCGCGTGAACGCCTACGCCGAAGACGCGACGGCCGTTGATCTGCGCTTGGACGTAGGCCACGGAGCGCGCGTCTTCGCCGGCGCCCAGGGCGTGCTGGCTGAAGTCTAGGACGTCCACGTCGAGGCGCAGCGCACTGTTCAGCGCGCCCACGAACGCGTCGATGGGCCCGGTGCCGCGGCCCTCGATCACGCTCTTCTCGCCCTGGTGCTTGATGGCGAAGGCGTGCTGCTCGGTGCCGGCCTCGGCCCGGCCCACGTAGCTCAGCACCTCGAGGGGGACGCGCCGGTCGATGAACGCGCGCTCGAAGATGGCCCGGATGTCGGCCGGCCGGACCTCGCCCTCGGTGCGCTCGGCCTCGTGCTGGACCTCGCGGCTCACCTCCACGGCCAGCGCCTTGGGCACCACGTAGCCGAACTCCTGCTCGAGCACGTAGGCCACGCCGCTCTTTCCGGACTGGCTGTTCACGCGGATGACGGCCTCGTAGCTGCGGCCGAGGTCGGCCGGGTCGATCGGCAGGTAGGGCACCTCCCACGTGGTGTCGCCCGCCGCCTCCCGCGCGGCGAGGCCCTTCTTGATGGCGTCCTGGTGCGAGCCCGAGAAGGCCGTGTAGACCAGCTCGCCCACGTACGGGTGGCGCGGGTGCACGGGCAGGCGGTTGCAGTGCTCGGCCGTGTCCTTGATGCGGGCCAAGTCGTGGAGGTCCAGCTGCGGGTCGATGCCCTGCGAGAACAGGTTCATCGCCAGCGTGACGAAGTCCACGTTGCCCGTGCGCTCGCCGTTGCCGAACAGCGTGCCCTCCACGCGGTCCGCGCCAGCCAGCATGGCCAGCTCGGCCGCCGCCACCGCCGTGCCGCGGTCGTTGTGCGGATGCACGCTGAGCACGATGCGCTCGCGCTGCGCCAGGTG
>CAZEAA010000164.1:0-12473 GCA_964510015.1 uncultured Sandaracinaceae bacterium | reverse complement strand
CGCTCGGTCTTCTCGTAGCCGAGTGACACCAGCCACGAGCCACCCGCCAGCGCACCGCACGCCAGCACCCCCACCAGCATGGCGCGCAGCAGCGCCTCGCCGTGAGGGCGCAGGTAGTCGCGCTCGTCACCCGGCAGGTCCGAGACGCGGGTCACGCGGTTCCTCCGCCACCCGGGCCACGCGGCAGGAACACGCGGAAGAGCGACCCCTTGCCCACCTCGCTCTCGACCTCCACGCGGCCGTGGTGGAGGTCCACCAGCTTGCGCGTGATGGCCAGCCCGAGGCCCGCTCCTTCGATGCTGGGGTCCGCGTCGTGAGCCCGCTCGAACTCCGCGAAGATCTGCTGGAGGCGCCCGCGGTCGATGCCCTGCCCCGAGTCCCGCACGGCTAGCTCGATCTCGTGCAGGCCGGCCGAGCGCACGGTCACGTCCACGTGGCCCGCGGGGGTGAACTTGAGCGCGTTGTGCGCGAGGTTGCCGAGGATCTGCTGCAGCCGCGTCGGGTCCGCCCACACCGTGTCGAGCTCGGCGTCCACGTGCCAGCGCACCGTCACCGGCCGCCCGGCGCGCGCGGCATCCACCTCGCTGACCACCTCCTCGATGAGCGGACGCAGCGCGACGTGCCGGGGAGCCACCGTGAGCTGCGCGGACGACGCCGCGGCCAGGTCGATGACGTCACGGAAGAGGTTCGTGAGGTGCGTGCCCGCGCGCCGCACGTGCTCGAGGTCCTCGCGCTGCGAGCGGGTCAGCGGGCCATCCAGCTCCTGGAGCAACACGTCCGTGAAACCCAGGATCGCGTTGAGCGGCGTGCGCAGCTCGTGGCTGAGGGCCATGAGGAACGCCGACTTCTCGCGGTCGACGTCCTCGACCGACGCTCGGATCGCCTGCTCGCGGGCGAGGCTCTCGTCCAGCACGCGGCGGAAGTCGTTGAGCACCGCGCCCAGCGCGGTGGCGTCGGGGCTGTCGTCCCACGCGAGCGGACCGGGAGCGGCGAGGCGGCTCGGAAGCTGCACCAGCTGCTTGACGCGAGCGCTGATGGCCGCGCGCAGCACCACCACGCACACGGCCGTGGTCACCACGAAGCCGACGCGCGTGGGGAGCGGCCAGTCGGTGCCCACCGACACCGCCAGCATGCCCAGCGCCACCGCGGCGACGCCGAGCGCGAGGGTGCGTTCCAGAGACATGAGCGGGTTGTCGGGCACGTTCGTCAGCGCCGCGCCGCGGGCCCCGAGCGGCGCCGGAGAGTGCGCGTCCACGCGAAGACGACCACACCCAAGAAGCCCAGCAGCGGGGCGCTTTGGCCGGGGTGAGGCCGACCGGGGCTCGCCGTGCACAGGCCCGCGAAGTTCGCGCCCTCGACCGGGTCGAAGCAGAACGGGCTGCTGGAGGCGACGTTGCCCACGCCGTCGGTCGCCATGAGCTGGACGCAGATCGGCGTGGCGGCGAAGCGCTCGTCGAGAAGGAACGAGATGGGCACGCGGGCGTCGCGGTCCGACGTGAAGTTGCGCAGGCGCGCGACGTGCAGCGGCGCCTCGAGGCCCTCGGCGCGCGCGAGGTAGACGTGGTACTCGATGCTGCCCGCTGCGCCGTCGTCGAACGAGGCCGAGAACTCGAGGTCGACGCGGTAGCCCCCGTTGGGCAGCTCGCACGACGGGTCAACGCGCGTGGAGCCGAGCGAGCTGAGCGGCGAGACCGTGGGTGCGCGGTCATCGACCGCGACGTCGGTGCGGAAGGTGAAGGCCAGGTCCACCTCGCCGTAGGCCATCCCCGCGTATTGCGTGTCGGGCAGCCACCCGCCGGTCGGGACGAAGAAGAGGACGTCGTCCGTCACGAGCTGGACCTCTCCGACCACGGGCTGTGCGTTGGGCCCCAGCACCACGAACGAGTCGTCGGGCAGGGGCGCCCCCGGCGAGCCGAAGTAGCCCTCCGTGAAGAGGATGCGCAGCGGGTCGTCGAGGCGCACGCCTGCGGCGCCCGCGCCCGGGGTCACCTCGAGCGGGCCACGCACGCCTGGCGGATCGCACTCGTCGTCTTGGGCACCCGCGCGGGACGGGAGTGCCAACAGCCCCGACAGCCACACGAGCGCGAGCAGCGGCGCGGCGTGTCGCGAGAGGCGGGCAGGACGGGTCCGGGTCGGCATCGGATGCATTATGCACGCGCACGCGCGGCGCACCCAGGGTCGTCGCACAACGCTTGGCGTCGGGCTGCCGAGTCCGGCACCGCGCGCGTGGCCCGCACCCCGGTTGTGGTGCAAGGTTCCCCGCATGGAGCGTCCCGCAGCGACCCCCGCCCGGCTCGACGAGGTCCGCGATGGCTTCGAGCTGGCGCATGCCATGCTGGCCTCGCGGGGCGGCGGCGAGAGGCCGCTCTCAGCGCTGGACGCGGAGCTCGCCGAGCCGCTGGGCGAGGCGGACGGCCAGGGCGCGCGCAGGGCCGCCACCCGCATGAAGGCGCGCCTCGTGCCGGCCGACACCCGTGGCCTCGACGCGCGCTGCAAGTCCCTGCTGGCCGCCGAGGTGGCCGGGGCCACGGGCCGGCGCTGGCTGTCGGAGGCCCCTCCCCGCCCGGGCTTCGCGGCGCATCCGGGCATTCGGGCCTGCGTGCGGGCGCTCGCCACCGCGCGTCTCGCCTCGGTTCCGACGGAAGGTCCCCCGCATGCCGAGTAGCCTCGTTCGAGCGCAGTTCCCCGAGGTGCGTGCGCGCTCCGTGCTGGACGCCGAGGCGGCCGCCGCCGCGCTGCTGCGCGAGGCCCACGAGGCCGCCGACGCGATCCGCCACGAGGCCGAGGAAGAGTACGAGACGTGGCGCGCGCAAGCGGTCCGCGAAGCCGAAGAGCGCGTGGCGCACGAGACGGCCGAGGCTCAGCTCGCCGCGCTGGCCGCAGAGACCCGCGCGCTCGCGGCCCTGCGCGAAGCGACCATCCCGCTGGTGCTGAAGGCCACCGAGAAGCTGGTGCGCACCACGTTCGACGCGCGCCCCGAGCTGATCCGCTCCGTGATCGACGACGCCATCGCGCAGCTGCGCCTGGCGAGCGAGCTCGTCGTGGACGTGCACCCCGACGACCTCGGCCACGCCGAGGCGCTGCGTGGGGAAGAGCGTCCCGTGCGCGTTCGGGCCGACACGAGCCTCGCCCGCGGGGAGTGCCGTGTAAGCTCGGACGTGGGCAGCGTGGACGCGCGCTTCACTACCCAGCTGCTGGCACTCGAGGCCGCCCTGCGCGGGGCATCCGCGCGCAGCACCACGGCTCAGGGAGCGTCACGCCCGTGAAGCGTCGTCCGCTGCTGGACGGCTGGCCGCTGTCTCTCGGCCTGATGGCTCTCACCTGGTGCAGCGTCCTCTACGTGGGCCAGGCCTACGACGGCGCCGAGACGCTCGCAGGGGGATGGCGCTTCGCCGTGCCGCTGATGGCCATCCTGTACGCGCACGAGTTCGGCCACTACATCGCGGCGCGCCTGCACGGCGTGGACATCTCGCCGCCGTACTTCATCCCGTTCCCGAACTTCCTCGGCACCATGGGCGCGGTGATCGCCATGCGCGCTCGAATCCGGTCACGGAACGCGCTGCTGGACATCGGCGCCGCGGGTCCGCTGGCCGGCATGATCGTCGCCGTCCCCGTGCTGGTGATCGGCATGCTCGAGAGCGCCATCGTGCCCTCGTTGCCACGCAGCACGCTGGGTCCGCCCGGCCTGCTGGGCATCCCCGAAGCGGTGGGCGGCTACGTGCAAGAGGGACATAGCCTCTTCTACGAACTGCTCCTGTTCCTGGTGCGCGGGGGTGTCCCCGCGGGGCACGACATCAACCTGACGTCCACGGCGCTGGCGGGCTGGGCCGGCCTGCTGGTCACCATGATCAACCTCATCCCGGTGGGGCAGCTGGACGGAGGCCACGTGGCCTACGCGCTGTTCGGCCCGGCGCAAGATCGCTATGGACGCCTGGTGTGCCGCCTGCTGCCTGTGGTGGCCCTGCTCTCGAGCGCGTCCTTCACGCTGCGGGGCTGGCTGCTGGACCACGGGCCGGGTTCCATGGTGGGCAACGTCCAGGCAGGGCTCTCGTGGCTCGTCTGGTGGGCGCTGCTGAAGTTCATGCTGCGCGGTGAGAACGCCGCTCACCCACCCACGGACGACGACGTGCTCTCGCCAGGCCGACGCCGCATCGCGTGGCTGACGCTGGCCCTCATCCCGATGCTGTTCATGCCCTCTTGGCTGCGCGTTCAGTGACCGTGCGCCGCGGCGGTCGCACGCTGTCCGCGCGCAGCGTGACGGTCGCGCGTTCGGTGGCCACCGCGTCCACCACCACACCCAAGCGGTGCAGCGGCAGCGTGCGCGCGCGGCGTCCTCCGGGAGCCGTGCGGAACGGGTGGTCGGCCAGCGCCATCGCCACGCGGGCCTCCGCGTCGCTGTCCTCGCGCGTCACCACCAGCACCACGGGCTCGCGCACGTAGCGGCCCATGCGCCGATAGTCGGCGATGGCCACGTCCAGGCGCACCAGCCCCGTCACGCGGTGACCCGTGACGATGCGCAGGCGCGCGTCCTGTCCACGCCCCGCGGAGTCCCGGTGCAGCACCAGCTGCAGCGCGGTGGGCACGGACGCCACGCTGAGCGGGAACGTCCGCGCGAGCGCCACCAGGTCACACAGCTTCTCGGCCACGGTGGCGGGCAGCTGCGCACGCGTGGTGCTGAGCATCAAGCCCACGAACGGCACGAGCGCGTGCAGGATGGTGGCGTAGCCGGGCGGCGTCTGGCGCGGCAGCGGCGCCATGCGGTCCACGGCCACCAGCACCAGCACCACCCCCAGCAGCGTGACCAGCCCCGGCACGGTGGACGCGTCGAGCCAGCGCTCCACCCCGTAGCGACCCAGCCGCGCACGCGCACCGGCCCACAGGCGCTCTCGCGGTCCAGCGGGCGCGTAGGCGCCGAGGCGCGGCGGGCTGCTCGGCTGCGGCGCGCGCTCCAGCACGAAGAGCAAGACGGTGCTCATGCCCAAGAGCCCGAGGTCGGTGCGCAGGTGATAAAGCCACGCGCTGACGCACGACAGCACCACGATGGCGACGGCCCGCACCGCGGCCGGCAGCGGCAGCAGCCCGCGCGGAGTCACACCCAGCGCGAGCGCAGTGCGGCGGTGGAGCGCGAGCTTGGCCACGCCGATGAGCGCCAAGAAGAAGCACAGCACCGCGAACACCGGATCGAGGCGCCGGTTCGGCGACGCGGTCCACGACATGGGCGAGAGCGGCGCGACCTCGCTCGCGGCGCGCAGCTCGGGGGGCACGAGCGCGTTGGGCAGCGTGAACGCCACCTGGAACGGCACGGTGCGAGGCAGGTGCGCGCGCACGAAGCGAAAGAGCACGCGACCGTCGGGCAGCGTCTCGCGCTCGCGGGTGACCATGGACTCGCCCACGCGGAGCTCCTCGTCGAGCTCGGCGCTGGCCGGGGCGACGACCTCCACGCGCACGTCGTCGAGACCCGAGCGCCAGCCGGGCAGGATCCACTCGTAGCGCGAGCGGTCTCCCTCGAGGGCCTGCACGGCGCCGGGCGCGAGCACCGCGCGGTACGCGAGCTCGAGCGAGTAGTCGCCACGCCGAGGCGCATCGCGGCGGCGGAACGTGAGGCCGATGGTGCCAGGCTGCCCGGCGTCCACCGTCGGGAAGAAGTGCTGCCCCTCGGAGGACACCAGCTCGATCACCTGACCGGGCTCGAGCGTCAGCTCGGGGTCGAGTCCGGCGACGTCGAGGCCCTCGAGCCAGCCGCCGTGCACGTGCACCGCGAGGCGCATGTGCACCTTCACCTCGCCGCTCGGCTGGATCTCCACGCGCGCCTGCGCGGACTGCACCTGCGCCTCGGTCCACGCTCGCGCGCGCGACGGCGCCTCGAAGCCCGAGAGGACTAAGAGGCACACGATCGCGGGGGTCGCGAGCACGGGACGTCGCAGCACCCGCCGAAGCTATCCGGCACCGCGTAGGGCGTCGAAAAATCGACGCCCCGGCGATTTGGCGACGCCCTACTGGCGGAGGTTGGCGGCCGCGTCGCAGGCCACCTGGACCCCGGTCGGGCCCTCGTCGGTCTCGATGACCTTGAACTCCACGCGACGGTTCTCTTCGTAGGCGGCGCGGTTGCTGGCCGGGTTCACCGGGCACAGCTCGCCGTAGCCCGCGCTGCGCAGACGGTCGCGCGGCACGTTGCGCTGCACCAGCGCCTCCACCACGGACGCCGCGCGGTCCTGCGTAAGCTGCAGGTTGTGCGCGTCGTTGCCGCGCTCGTCGGCATGGCCCTGCACCTCGATCAAGCGGATCTGCGGGTTGCCGATCAGCGTGGCCGCCACGGCGTCCAGGATGGCGAACGAGCGGCTCAGGATCTGGGCGCTGTTCGTCTCGAAGTAGATCTTGTCGAGGATGATGAGCGAGTTGTCGTCGAAGATGACCGACCCCTCGTCCGGGCAGCCGTCGGCGTCCTCGGTGCCGTTGTAGACCTCGGGCTCGTCCGGACACTGGTCGTCGCCGTCCAGGATGCGGTCGTGATCGTTGTCGAGGTCCGGGCAGCCATCGGCGTCGTCGAACGCGTCGATGTCCTCGGGGTCGTTCGGGCAGAGGTCCTCGGTGTCGAGGATGCCGTCTTCGTCGTTGTCGAGGTCCGGGCAGCCGTCGTCGTCCTGGAACTGGTCGCGGTCCTCGGCCTGGTCCGGGCACTGGTCCACGTCGTCCGTGATGCCGTCGCCGTCGCGGTCGCTGTCGTTGCCCTCGGGGCAGCCGTCATCGTCGTTGTCGCCGTCCTGGTCTTCCGGGATGAGCGGGCAGTCGTCCACGTCGTCCAAGATGCCGTCGTTGTCGTTGTCGAGCTCGGGACAGCCGTCCTCGTCCAAGAACTCGTCGAAGTCCTCGGGGTCGTTCGGGCAGTCGTCGATGTCGTCCATGATGCCGTCGCCATCGCGGTCACCGATGGGCGGCTCGTAGATGAAGGCCAGCATCGCGCGCCACTGCGCCGCCTGGAAGCCGCGCCCGTCCGAGTTGGTGGGGATGCCCGCGCCGCCGCCCAGCATCAGGTAGCTGTGCGACTGGACGAAGAGCTTGAAGCCCACCAGCGCCTCGAGGGACAGCGCGCCGTTCGTGCCGAACTCGGTCGCGATCTGCGTGCCGTACACCTCGGTCACCAGGTCGAGGGTGCGCGCGAGGCGGAAGCTGGCGCCCACGCCGAAGGTGAGCAGGTCGTTGTAGCGGAGGTTGGTGCCGGGGTCGGTGATGTCCGACACGAGACCATCATTGTCGTCGTCGATCTCGGTGCGCCCGTAGATCGGGAAGTTGGCCCCGTCGCCGAACACGGCGCGGTAGCCCACCTCGAGCGAGAGGCGGATGCGCGAGAGGCCGTTGAAGCTCTGGTCGGGGCGCGTGCGCGCCTCCATCACCACCGACGGCCAGAGGCTGACGCTGGGGTCGCCCGTGAAGCGGCTGTCGTTGCCGGTGGGCAGGCCGATGCGCGCCGCGACGGCGAGACCCACGGGGTCACGCTCGGCGCGCAGCAAGCGCACCTTGCCGTGGATGGAGATGTCGCCGAGGCCCTGGTAGCTGAGGCCGCGGATGGGACCCGCCACGGGATCCGCCGACGACCACCCGTAGGCGCCCGGGATGGACACGGCCTCGCCGTTCATCACCTGGATGGGCACCTGGATACCGACCACCGCCCAGTTGGCGATGCCCACGTTCACCAGGATGGTCCCGGTGATCGCCTGGTCCACGATGTGGCCGGTGCGGTCGCCCTCTTCGAGGTTGTCGTTCACCGCGCCGCTGAACGGGAGGACATTGAAGCCCGCGTCCAGCACCAAGCCGAAGCTCAGCCGGTTCTCCGGCATGATGTCCGTGCCGTTGATCGTGAGATGGCCGCGCGAGTCGATCGCGGGGCGGAACATCTCGAGGTTCATGCCGCCTGTCTGGAGACGACTGGACTGCGCCGACGCAAGATTGGGGACTAGAAACAGGGCGAACAGGGCGGCGAGTGCGAGTTGGCGCAACATCAGGCGACTCCTAGGGGGGCTCGACGGGAGACCTCGGGGACGATTATTCACAGAACACCACCCCGGAGCAATCTTTCCTACCTGGACGTACAGCGCCCGGAGCGGTGAGCCGCGCCGGGCGAGCTGGCGACACCCGCTGAGGCGTCAGTTCCCGAGCGCCGTGGAGTAGTTCGAGGCGCGCCGGTCGTCGGGGTAGCGCTGGACGAACGTGCGCATGTGGCGGCGCGCCGCGTCCTGGTTGCCCATCTGACGGTAGGTCTCGATGAGCAGCGACAAGGAAGCAGCGCTGCGAGCGCGGCCGCCTTCGAGGGCGTTGACCACGCAGGCGTTGTCCCCGGCGCGCATGCACTCGCGTGCCTGGTCCATGGGGTTCTGCTCTTCGACGGCCGGAGCGGGAGTGGGCGGCGTCACCGGCTCACGGCGCACGGTTGGCGCCACGCCCGGAGGCGTGGCCGCTCCAGTGCCGCCTTCGGCTGGGGCCGCCGGGGCCGCCGTCGCCGCCAGACGCCGTTGCGCCACCGTCAGGATGCGCTGCGCTTCGGTCACCACGGCGCGCGGGACGTCCGGCGTCTGGATGACCATCTGCGCCTGGTTGGCGGCCTCTTCGGGGTTGTCCGCCAGCGCGTCACGCGCAAGGGTGACGTGGTGCCGCGCGAACGCCACCTTGGCCGCGGCGAACTCGGGCGCCGCCCGCAGCTCACTCTCGGCCGAGAGCTGCTCCATGATGAAGTACGCCGAGTCGATCTCGTTGGCCTCGAGCTGCGTCTTGCCGCGCGCGAAGACCTCCAAGTCGGCCAGCAGCTGCGCCGCGTAGAGCTTGCACTCCTCCGCGCCTTCGATGCCGGGCACAAGCTCGAGCGCGCGCTCGGCGCCCGTGAGGGCCGCCTCCAGGTTGCCGGCGTCCAGGCCGTCGTGGCAGCTCTCGAGCGCGAGACGAGCGGCTTCGCGCTGTTCGGCCGTGGGCGCTGGCCGTGGCGGTGGCCCTGCGTCCACCTCGTCCATGCGGTCGGGCGTGGTCTGCACGCTGGGGCTCGGGTTCCCTGCAGGCGGGTTGGACCCCGAGTCCTGCGAGCCCGACGTGGCGATGGCCGCCGCGAGGCCGATGGCCGCGCCCAGGATCAAGACGGCCGCGATGATGGGCAGCCCCTCGCGCTCCTCTTCTTCTTCTTCGGCCGGAGCCGCGCCTCCCGTGAGCGCCGCGCTCTCGCCCGACTCGAAGGAGAACACCTCGCCCAGCTCCACGTAGCGGAAGCGCACCTGGCCGAGCTCCACGATGTCGCCCTGCTTGAGGACGGCCTCGAACACCTCTTGCCCGTTCACCCGCACGCCGTTGGCGCTGTCCAGGTCGTGGATCTCGAAGGCCGCCACCTCGCGGTCGCCCTCGGTGCGCATCTTGCGGGAGATCTTGGCGTGCTCGCGCGAGATGGAGCGGTGGTTCACCCACACGTCCATCACCTCTTCGCGGCCGATGCAGATCTCGTCCTTGCTGAGCGCGAACTCCGCGCCGGGCGCGGGCTGGCTGAGCATCACCAGGCGGGCCGGCGGCACCAGGTCGTGAGCGCCGGACAGGCTGATGTCCAGCTCGCCCGAAGCCACGTCGGTCTGCTCGGACTCGAGCGCGATGCGGTAGTCGCCGATGACGATCTGATCGCCAGCGCCGAGGTCCACTTCGGTCCCCATCCGCGAGCCGTTGACCTTGATCCCGTTGTACGAGCCGATGTCTTCGAGCACGAAACGCCCATCCACGCGGGACAAGCGGGCGTGCTTGCGCGAGACATTGCGCTCGGTCAGTCGGATCGTGTTCCCCTCTTCGCGGCCGATGGTGATTTCGTCGCGCACGAGCGGAACGACGGTCGTTCGGCCCTCATCATCTGAGATGACGAGTTTGTACATTCCCTAGGGGTC
Organism: uncultured Sandaracinaceae bacterium; assembly: GCA_964510015.1. Classification (GTDB taxonomy): domain Bacteria; phylum Myxococcota_A; class Polyangia; order Polyangiales; family Houyiibacteriaceae; genus JADJJE01. Next base: position 2,571 of record CAZEAA010000164.1, on the reverse strand, counting down.
CTGCTGCTCTCGGTTGGGTCGGCCAGAAGGCCTGAGCCGGTAAATATCCGGCAATCTCGCGATGGTACTGACAGTGGGCAGGGTGTCAATTCCGATGTCGCAACGGGCATCAGAATATCGGCGTAGTTGGTAAGCTGGCCTGCTTCGTGGCACGAAGGAGCGGTCCATGCGCAGCGTCTCGACGACCTCCCCGGCGCCAGCACCCCCAAGAGGTCGTCCGCGTGTCCGTCCGGGCCTGCTCGGGCTCGGGCCGAGGCTCGCGCTGAGCGCGGCGCTCGGATGGCTTCTGGCGTGCAGCGGGGGGCCGCCCCCCGGGCCGGGCACGCGGGATGGGTCGGTGTCTCGCGATGGTGGCGACGGCGACCTCGACCAGGGTGAGCCGAGCCCTCGCCCAGACGGTGGACTGCGTCTGCCGCCCGCCGAGCGCGAGGTGACGCTTCCTTATATGGCGCCCACGCTGAGCGTGCCCTTCTCGCTGGTGGCCACCCCAGCCCGCCTGGACGTTCACTTCTCGGTGGACACCACGGGCAGCTTCGGCGCCGAGATCGACGCCATGCAGCGTGATCTGGACGAGCGCCTGATCCCGGAGGTCCGGGCGCGCGTGGCCGATGCCGCCTTCGGTGTCTCGCGCTTCGAAGACTTCCCGGTGACACCCTTCGGCGATCCGTCGGACAGCCCGTTCGAGCTGCTGAGCCCCATCACCACGAACGTCGCGACCGTGGGCGCCGGCGTCGGGGAGCTGGACCGTCCCCTCGGCCGAGGGGGGGACATCCCCGAAGCGGGCTTCGAGGCGCTCTTCCAGATCGCCACCGGCGAAGGGCTCTCGAGCGACGGCACCGTGTGGATTCCGCCCTATGGCGGCGCAGGGCTGGGCGGCGTGGGCTTCCGGGAAGGCGCCCTGCACGCCATCGTGCACATCACCGACGCGCCATCGCACGTGCCGCAGGACTACGTTCGCGCGGTGTCCGGCACCCACAGCGAGGGCGACGCCGCGCGCGCGCTCGCCGAGCTGCCGGCCTTCTTGCTCGGCGCCGTCGGCTCCCCCATGGCACGCGAGCCGTTGCTGGACCTGGTGGTCGGCAGCGGCGCCGTGATCCCGCCGGTCGGTGGCGTTTGCCCCACGGGGCTGAACGGTGCGTCGCGCCCCCCCGAGGGCGGCGTGTGCCCCCTGCTCTTCGACATCGCCAGCGACGGCACGGGCCTGTCGGACGCCATCCTCGACGCCATCACGGGCCTGGTCGACACACTCAGCTACGCCGAGGTGACCGCCGCGTTCGAGGCCGACCGCCTCGGCTTCATCGAGTCGTTCGAGGCCACCTCGAGCACTACGCTGCCGGGTGTGGACGCGCCCACACGGCGCGACACGCCGCCCTTGGACGGAGTCTTCGACGCGTTCGAAGACGTGCGCGGTGGCACGGAGCTCACGTTCACGCTGGGGCTGCGCAACGTGCTACTGCGGGAGCAGGACCACGAACAGGTCTTCCGCATCACCGTTCGTGTGGTAGGCGATGGCGTCGTGCTGATCGAAGAGACCATCCGGGTGATCGTGCCGGCCGCCTCCCCGACCTCGCTCGGAGACGCCGGCCCGTGACCACTGCACAGGGCACGCGCCGGGCGGTGCGCGAGACGTGGCTCGGTCTGCTGCTCGCTGGTGCCGTCGGCCTGGCCTCGTTGAGCGCGCTCTCGGCCGCGGGCTGCAGCCTCTTCGGCGGCAACGACGAGGTGGGCGGCATCCTCGTGCGCCTCGGGTACTCGGAGACCACGGGGCTGCGCGTGGCCGAGGTGCCTGCCGGCCCGGCCCTGCGCGCGGGGCTTCGCGAGGACGATCGCATCACGCGCATCGACGGCGACGACGTCTCCCGCATGCCCATGCGCGAGATCGTGGAGCGCCTGCGCGGGCCCATCGGGAGCACCGTGGACATCGAGGTGGTGCGCGACGGCGAGTTCCAGACGTTCACCATCGAGCGCAGCGAGTACCGCCGCGACTGACCCTGTGCGGGCGGTTGCCCACGGTCCGGACGGGTTCTACAACCGGCCGATATGTCCACGATGCGAACCCTGGGTGTGCTCGGCGGTAGCGGGCTCTACGCGCTCGAAGGCCTCGAGCAGGTCGAGGAGCTGCGCATCGAGACCCCCTTCGGCTCGCCGAGCGACGTGTTGGTGTCCGGCATGCTGGGAGACACGAGGCTGATCTTCCTGCCGCGCCACGGGCGTGGTCACCGCATCCCGCCGCACCGCATCAACTACCGCGCCAACATCCTCGCGCTGAAGATGGCGGGGGCCGAGCAGCTGCTCAGCGTCTCGGCGGTGGGCTCCATGAAGGAGGCCATCGAGCCGGGTCACCTCGTGGTGGTCGACAACTTCATCGACCGCACGCGGCATCGCATCGACACGTTCTTCGACGACGACGGAGTGGTCGCCCACGTGAGCTTCGCGGAGCCCATCGACGCCGCGCTCGCGGCGGCAGTGCACGCCGCCTGCGAGCGAGCCCAAGCCACGGTGCACCGCGGCGGCACGTACCTCTGCATGGAGGGCCCGCAGTTCTCCACGCGCGCCGAGTCGCTGCTGTAC
>CAZEAA010000163.1:0-12533 GCA_964510015.1 uncultured Sandaracinaceae bacterium | reverse complement strand
CAGGTGTGTCCGTCATATGAAGCGAACGGTTGTCTCTCGTTGTTCACCCGTTGTCCAACGCAGTATTCGCGGCGTTGCCCGTCCCCGCCGCGATAAACGCTCGAACCTGCGCGTACACGTCGGGGTGATTCTGCAGCTCGTGGTGCATCACGCCGCCGTAGTGGCTGGTGTCGATCGGGAAGCTGCTGCTCATGACCGGGCCGGACGCGCTGGGCACGCGCACCAGGAGGTCGCCCATCAGCACCCCGAGCGGGTGCTCGGGATCCACCGTCATGGTGGCCGACACGAAGTGGTGCGCCGCGTGGGGGAGGGGAAGCGCTTCGCGCGCCAGCGGACTGTCGGAGAGCCAGTGCTCGTCCACGATGGGCGCGTGCCGCATGTCGTGGACGGCCGCGCTGCGCTTCTCGAGGATGCGCGCGAGGATCTGCGTGGCGGGGAAATCGATGCGGCCGAGGGCCCCGGTGAGCGCGTGCCCGAAGTGGGCGAGCGGCGCTCCCTGGTGCGGCGATCCCAGGTAGAAGACGCGGCGCACCGCCTTGGTCCACGAGAGGCCGTCGGTTTCGCCGTAGTGGCAGGCGCTGCTGATCACGAGGCCGCCCATGCTGTGGCCAATCAACGTCAGCTCGATGGGCTGCGCCGGGTAGGCGTTCACCAGGTCTTCCAGCAGGTGCGCGAAGCGGCGCCCGCACTCCGAGATGTGCCGGCCGGTGTTGTAGCGCAGGAAGAGCGGGGTGAAGCCCAGGTCGCGCTGCAGCAGGGTGCCGAAGTTCACCGCGGGGTCGCCGTGGTACGTCTCCGACTTGAGCGACCACGACCACTCGGTGGTGGCCATGCCGTGCACGAACAGCGCGACCTTGGTGGTGGCCTCGGGCAACGCCGCGCGCAGCGCCTCGGCGGTCACCGGCACGTAGCGGTCCCCCGCGCGCAGCTCCATGGAGAGGTCGAGCCCGCTCTGCGTGGCGTGCAGGTGGTCACCCACGGCCGCGTTCACCAGCCCGAGGGCGGCGTCGCCCACCCAGTGCAGCGACGAGGTGGCGTTCGACGCCAGCGGGACGGGCACCGACTCGGGTCGGTCATCGCCGAGGGCGGCGTCCACAGCGTCGAGGCCCAGGTCGGTGGCGGTCTGCACGGAGCGGTTCACGAACTTGATGGTCCCGAGCACGCCGCTGGTCCCGAGCCGGCGCAGCTCGTCCACCGCGCGGGCGGGCTCGCGCAGGGGTGGCACTTCGTCGGTCACCCGCATCACGGTCCGCGACGTGGACTCGTGGCCTTCGCGCACCAGCTCCACGGTGGCGTCGACCGCGTCGTGGATCAGGGACTTGAGGCCGCGGAAGCGTCGCATCGGGGCAGTGTGGCACGCTCGTCCGCTCGCGACCGTCACGGTGCGGTCATGAACGGGTCACGGCGCGAGCGGGAAGTAGTGTGTCCACACCACCGCATCCAGCACGCCGGTCTGGAACACGAACAGCACGCTGCCGGCCACGGCGAACCCCCACGACACCCTCGGGCCCCGGGGCTGCATGCGCAGCAGCGCCACCACGAGCGCCAGCGACCCGAGCCCCACCAGCGCCAGCACCCCGCGGACGACCAGGAACAGCTCCGCCGAGGGCGTCGCGAGGTAGGCGAACGTCAGCGGCATCCACGCGGCAGAGGGCAGCAGGATCAACGCGAAGATGACGTGCAGCGCGGCGAAGGGAAGCCGACCGAAGCGAGTCACCAGCGGGTCCACTCGCAGGAAGAGGTGGTGGGCGAAGCCGAAGTAGCCGGCCGTCGCCGTGAGCATGGACGCCGTGTAGAGCGGCACCCACGCGCGCGGTACGCCACCCCACAGAGCGTCCCCCACGCCGGGGTGGGTGGCCAGCATGAACGCGTAGCTCCCGAGGACCGCGGCGCCACCGACGACGTTGAGCAAGACGAGCGAGCGGCGGCTGGGGTGCATGACGTAGTCCTGTTGTCGGGGAGAGCGATCGGCAAGCCCTGTCCCGGGCGCGATGTCCCTTGCGGCCGGCCACTCGTGATATCGTCGGGGCAACCTTTCTTCGCTTGGAGGTTCGAATGCGAACCGTCGTCAGTCCGACCCTCGTGCTCTCCGGTGCGCTCCTCACGCTGGCGCTGCTCCCGAACTCCGCCGCGGCCGAGGGGTCCTTGGGTGTGGGTGCGGAGCTCGCGCCCACGCAGGCCCTGCGCGGCACCACGGACATCTTCGTGGACGTCATCGACCCGGCCATCGAGACCTTCGTGTGGACCGGGAAGGGCAGCGTGGTGGTCACGAACCCGAGCGGTGGCGCCGTGGGCACGTTCGCCAGCGGAGCGACCATCACGCCCACGGTCAGCGGCAGCTACCGCCTGAACCTGATGGAGGACCAGTTCGACTCGAACGCGAACGGGATCATCGCGGGCACGCAGCGCGCGTGGGACGTGACCCTCTTCCGCAGCGGGGTCCCGCGCGACGGCCGCGTCTACTCGTTCGCGTGGGGCTTCAACACGGGCGGCTTCAACGTGGCGTCTGCCACCAACGCCAGCTTCTACGCGCGCGTCCCGGGCGGCGACGACGAGAGCTTCGCGGTCATGGAGCTGCGCACCGATGGCCTGGCGGGCTTCATCTTCGAGGTGCAGGGCAACAGCACGGGTGTGCGCGGCGTCAACGCCGGACGCAGCGTCCCCGAGGCAGGGAACAGCGCGGCCGACGAGTACCAGATCTACCTGAATCCTCCCGACGACGCTTCGTACAGCTTCCTCGGGCCCCAGGTGCGCGACTTCTCCTTCCAGGGCGGTACGCAGACGCCGGGCGGCGTCAGCACCTGCGACGAGTTCGTGGCGGGCAGCACCCAGGGCGTGTTCACGTTCACGTCCAACGTCGTTGGCTCGTACCACCTGGTGTGTGACCTCAACGACGACGGCGCGTTCGACATCGTGGACGACGGCGACTTCTTGAGGCTCGGGGCGGCCGTGTTCGGGGTCAACCGCGTAACGTTCGACGGCCTCGACAACCAGGGCAACCCGTTCCCCGTGGGGGACCACGCCTGCCGTGTGCGCATCACAGTGGGCGAGTTCCACTACGTGGGGCGCGACATCGAGACCAGCTTCCGCGGGCTGCGCATGTTCCAAGTGGGCGCCGACGCGTCGCTCACGCCGCTCGACATGTTCTGGAACGACTCGCTGGTGGCGGGGAGCGACATCAACATGCCGGCGCCGTTCGCCTTTCGTCCGGCGTCCACCTCGGGTCCCAACGGCCTGAACTCCGGGGACCCCAGCGACCCCGCGGTCCCGCTCGGGGAGACCATGGTGCTGCCCACGGCCAACTCGCGCGCGTGGGGTGACTTCGTCTCCGTGGGCGGCTCCGGCACCGGCAAGGGCAACGAGGCCTTCCTCGACACATACACGTGGCTGTCCGAGGCCAACAGCGCCCCCATCACCATCCGCTCCGTGAACGGCGCGCTGGACACGGATGGCGAAGGCCTGACCGACTACATCGAGCGCTGCATCACGGGCACCAACCCGGCGCTGGCCGACAGCGATGGCGACACCGTCGACGACCAGGTGGAGACGCGCAACGGCCGGCCCGGCGTGAACACGGACGGTGACCTGCTGGTGGACGCGCTGGACGACAACGACGACAACGACTGCATCCCGACCGCGGACGAAGACATCGACGGCGACGGGGACCCCACCAACGACCAGTTCGACACGGACGGACGGCCCAACTACCTGGACGACGACGACGACGGTGACGGGGTGCTGACCTGCGCGGAGGACGCCAACGACGACGGCGACCCCACCAACGACAACTCCGACAGCGAACCGTTGCCGAACTACCTGACGAACGACAGCGACGGCGACTGCGCGCTGCAGGCCACGGTCCCGGCCATCACCTGCAACGACCTGGTGGACATGTGCCCGCTCGTTTCGGAGGACGCGAACGGCTACGAGGACACCGACGGCTGTCCCGAGCTGGACACCGACAGCGATGGCGACCCGGACGAGGTGGACAACTGCCCCACGGTGGCGAACCCGGAGCAAGAGGACCTCGACGACGACATGGCTGGTGACGTGTGCGATGACGACATCGACGCGGACGGGCTGCTGAACGTCTGCGAGATCCCCGAGACGGAGACCTGCCCGACGGCATGCGCCGCCATCTGCGACACACCGGCTGACTGCGACGGCTGCGCGGCGACCGACCCGCGCGTGGTCGACACGGACGAGGGTGGCTTGCCCGACGGCCAAGAGGTGGGGCGTGGCTCGGATCCGCTCGACGCCGTGGACGACCCGCTTCCGGGTCTGCTCTCGGGCGGTGGTGTCTACACGTGTGCGGCGGCACCGGGTCGTGACGCAGGCTGGCGGCTGCTCGGGCTCCTGCTGCTCGGCTTCGCGGTGGTGCGTCGCAGCGTGAGGCGCTCATGAAGCGGCTCCGCATGGCCCTTCGGGGGTTCTCCCTCGGCGCACTGGTCACGGCCTCGGTCCTCGTGGCCGCCGGTGCCCTTCCGCTCGCGGCGCTGGCGCAGGAGCGCTTCGACCCGCAGTTCTTCCACCCCAGCATCACGCAGCGCAGCAACGCGGCTGGGGTCTGGTCCGCGGATGTGCTGCCCAACGCCTCGTTCGAGCTCGGCGTGCTGGGCCACTACGAGTCGCAGCCGCTGGTGCTGCGCAACGCCGACGGGAGCCGCCTGTACTCGGTCATCGACCGTCAAGCCAGCGTGCACCTCCTGGCGGGCGTGGGCATCGCCGGGCGGCTCGAGCTGGGCATCGACGTGCCCGTCATCGTGATGCAACGCGGTGACGCCATCCCCACGCTGCCCAACTTCGACTTGGACGCCTCGGGCGCAGGCGCGGGGGCGGGGGACGCGCGCTTCGCCGCCAAGCTCCAGTTCTTCAGCACGCACACGGACGACTCCCCGGGCGGCACCGCGCTCGCGCTGGTGATGGAGGTCTTCTTCCCCACCGGCAACCAAGCCATGTTCCAGGGCGAGGGCTGGCGCTTCGCTCCCACGCTGGTGTTCGACGGCGTCACGAAGAACCGCCACCGCATCTCGCTGAGCGCGGGCTACACGCACCGCGAGCAGGTCGAGATGGCCGGGCTGAGCGTAGGCGGCACCTTCGACTGGGGCTTCGCCATCCAGTTCCGCAGCCAGTACGTGCACGTGGTGCCCGAGATCCGCGGCGCCATCGTGGTGGCCGCCGAGGACCTGAACTACGAGGAGATGCCGGTCGAGGCCGCGCTGAACTTCCGCGTGCTGCCCGTGCAGCAGCTGCAGATCCAGTTCGGTGGAGGCGTGGGCCTTTTCCAGGGCGTTGGTGCGCCGGACTACCGCGTGATGTTCGGCTTGAGCTGGCTGCAGGTGCCGGACGGCGACCGCGACGGAGACGGGATTCGCAACGGCAGCGACGGTTGCCCGGACGTGGCGGAAGACGCTGATCAGTTCCAAGACGAAGACGGCTGCCCGGACCCGGACAACGACAGCGACGGTATCCTCGACACGGCCGACACCTGCCCAAACGACCCGGAAGACGGCGACGGCTGGGAAGACGAAGACGGTTGCCCGGATCCGGACAACGACGACGACGGGATCCTCGATGCGGGTGATGGCTGCCCGAACGTGGCCGAAGACGCGGATGGCTTCCAAGACCACGACGGCTGCGTCGAGCTCGACAACGACGGCGACGGCATCGTGGATGGCGTGGACGAGTGCCCGCTGCAGCCAGAGGACATGGACGGCTTCGAAGACCGCAATGGTTGCCCCGATCCGGACAACGACCGCGACGGCATCCTAGACGGCGTGGACAGCTGTCCGCTCGAGGCCGAGGACATGAACGGCGTGCACGACGACGACGGCTGCCCCGAGGTGGACAGCGACGGCGACGGCCTGCTGGACCCGCGCGACACCTGCCCGCGCGAGCCGGAAGACCGCGACCGCTGGGAAGACGAAGATGGCTGCCCCGACCCAGACAACGACGGTGACGGCATCCCGGACGTGCGCGACCGCTGCCCGCTGGAGCCCGAGGTGGTGAACGGGCTCGACGACGAAGACGGCTGCCCCGACCGCAGCGTCATCACGGTGACGTGTGCGGCCATCGAGATCCGCGACCGCATCCACTTCGAGAACAACCGCGCGGTGATCCAGCGTCGCTCGCACGACCTCATGAACCAGCTGGCCGCGGTGCTCCGCTCGCGTCCGGACATCCGCCGCGTGAGCATCGAGGGCCACACGGACTCGCGCGGCCGCGACGCGCACAACCTGCGGCTCTCTCAGCAGCGCGCGCAGGCGGTCATGGACTACCTGGTGGCGCAGGGCATCGCGCGCGAGCGTCTGGCCTCCCAAGGCTACGGCGAAGAACGCCCGGTGGACTCGAACAACACCCCCGAGGGCCAGGCCGCCAACCGGCGCGTGGAGTTCGTGATCGTCGAGCAGTCGGGCTGCCAAGACTGAGGCGGTCTTGGCAGAGCGGGGTGGACGCAGGGCCGCCCCGCTCCGCGTTCACGCTTCGTGGGCGTAGGCGTCGTCGTGGGCGTAGGCGTTGACGTGGTCGTAAGCGTGGGCGTGGGCCTCACCGCCAGCGTCGACGCCTATGGAAGCAACTCCCGTTGTCTCCAGCCGATACGTCTCCATGCTCAACTTTCAGAAGCTCGACGTGTACCAATGCTCCATCGAATTTGCGGCCATAGTCGCTCGCGTTCTGGGCACGCTTTCAGACGAGCAGCACCACGAGGCTACCGAACTGCTCGCGCGGGTGGTCTCGATGCTCAGCAAGTTGTCCCGCTAGCAGGGTGAGGGGGTGGTCGTCGTCGACGCTGGCGTTGAGGCCCACGCCCACGCCCAGGTTTAGGACCACGACGACGACGACGCCTACGAGTACGTCAACGCCTAGGTCGACGTGGAGTTGGTCGCTTCTTCGGCGGTGGCTGGGCGCCGACGACCCGCCGTGGTACACGCTGGCCATGCTCGAAGGCGCTCGGATTCTCATCACGGGCGGTGCTGGTTTCATCGGCACCGCGCTCACGGCTCGGCTCGCGGACAAGAACCAGATCCGCATCCTGGACACGCTGCGGCGCAACGCGCTGGGGGCGGCGGGGCTGGACAGCCACCCCAACGTGGAGCTCGTGAAGGGCGACGTGCAGGACCGGGCCTCGGTGGACGCGGCGATGGAAGGGATGGACTACGTCATCCACATGGCCAGCATCGCCGGCGTGGACACCGTGCTGAAGAACCCCGTGCCCACCATGGAGATCTCCATCGAGGGGACCATGAACGCGCTGCGGTCGGCCCGCGAGCACGGCAAGATCAAGCGCTTCATCGACTTCTCCACCAGCGAGGTGTTCGGCACCTACGCGTTCCGCGTGCGCGAGGCCGACGTCACCAGCCTGGGCGCCGTGGGCGAGGCGCGCTGGACGTACGCGGTCAGCAAGCTGGCCACCGAGCACTTGGCCCACAACTACTACAAGCAGTTCGGGCTCCCCACGTGCGCCATCCGCCCGTTCAACATCTACGGGCCCGGGCAGGTGGGCGAAGGCGCCATCCATGCCTTCGTGCTGCGCGCGCTCAAGAACGAGCCCATCCAGATCCACAACGAGGGCGATCAGATTCGCGCGTGGTGCTACATCGACGACATCGTCGACGCCATCGTCGCGGCCATGACGCGCGACGAAGCGGTGGGGGAGACCTTCAACATCGGCAACGCGCGCAGCTCGGTGACCATCTATCACCTGGCCAAGCTGGTGGTGCAGATCGCCAACAGCCAGAGCACCCTCGAGTTCGTGCCCTGGGACTTCGCCGACGTGGAGCTGCGCATCCCGGACGTGATCAAGGCCGAGAAGCTCTTGGGCTTCCGCGCCAAGGTGGACCTCGAGACCGGCATCGAGCGCACGCTCGCCTGGTATCGCACCAAGCTCGGGCTCTGACGGTCTCGTCGCCGCGCGGCTCGCTCAGAGCGCGCGCGAGCGGAAGATGACCATGCGCTCCAGCGTCATGTCCCGCATGGTGTGACCGATGCCACCGGCGCCGAGGCCCGACTGCCGATGCCCCCCGAAGGGCATCCAGTCCACGCGGAACGCGGTGTGGTCGTTCACCAGCACGGCCATGCCCGCGAGGCGTCGCGACGCCGAGAGCGCGGTGTCGAGGTCGCGCGTGAAGATGGACGCTTGGAAGAAGACGTCTGGCGCGTTGGCGCGCGCGATGGCCTCGTCGAGGTCCCGGTACGGGTAGACCGCCACCACGGGCCCGAAGATCTCTTCGCACGAGACGCGCGCGCTGTCCGGGGGGTCGAGCAGCACCGTGGGCGCGTACGTGGTGGGCCCGAGCGCATGGCCACCGCAGAGCAGCGTGGCGCCGGCGGCCACGGCCTCCTGCACCCACGCGTGCACGCGCGTGAGCTCGTCGCGGTGGATGAGCGGGCCCACGTCCGTCTCCGGGTCGAGCGAGTTCCCGGTGCGCAGGGCCTGTGCGGCCTGCACGAAGCGCTCCGTGAAGTCGCTGGCGATGCTGTGGTGCACGTAGATGCGCTGCACCGACACGCACACCTGACCCGCGTGATAGAAGCCGCCGCGGACCAAGAGTGGCAGGGCGTCGTCGAGGTCGGCCGTGGGGTCTACGATGACGGGCGCCACCCCGCCGTGCTCGAGCGCACACGCCGCGCCGGGAGCGAGCTGGCTGCGCAGGTGCCAGCCCACCTTGGCGGAGCCGATGAACGTCATGAACGACACGCGCCTGTCCGTGACGAGCTTCTCGGTGACCTCGTTCGAGGTGAGCAGCAGCTGCGCCCAGCCCGCCGGCAGGCCCGCCTCCGTGAGCAGCCGAAGAACGCTGCGGCACGACAGGGGCGTGGACGACGCGGGCTTCACCAGCACCGGGCAGCCCGCCGCGATGGCCGTGACCACCTGGTGGATGATCAGGTTGAACGGGTGGTTGAACGCGCTGATGGCCAGCACCACGCCGCGCGGCTCGCGGAAGGTGTGCGCCACGCGCTGCGCCGACGCCTCGGTCTGCCGCATGGGGACCTCGGTGCCGTGCAGCTGCGGGATCTCGGCGATGGCCACCTCCACGCCGTTGATGGCGCGCGCGATCTCCACGCGCGAGTCCTTGAGCGGCTTGCCGCCCTCGCGCGCCGCCTGCTTGGCGAGCGCCTCGGCCTGCTCGCTGACCAGCACGGCGAAGCGCTTCAAGACGGCCACGCGTACGGGCACGCTCAGCCACGCGCTGCGGTCTTGGTGCAGGCGGTGCGCGGTCTCGAGCGCGGCGAGCGCCTCGGCCTCCGTGGTCTTGGTGAGGGTCTCGATGAGCTGCTCGTCGAAGGCGCCGAGGACGTCGAGCGTGGTGTTTCCTGCGCGGGTCATCCGAGCAGGCTAGCAGCCCCCTCGGCGCCCCGGTTCAGTCGTCTCGCGGGGCCATGAACATGCGCACTTCGAAGCGAGCCGGTGTCTCGGGAGGCTGGGGGAAGCGCACCATCTCGATCTGCCGTCGAGCGCAGGAGGTGACGTCGTCCCGCGAGTCCTCGCTCGTTGCGGTGGCATCCGCGGCCCGTCCCTCGGGAGTCACCGTGAACGTGAGGATCAACGTCCCGCGCGCGCCCGGATCGAGGCGCAACACGCGCTCGTAGCAATGCACGAACGCCGCTCGACGCGACAGGATCACGCGACGGACCAGGCCGGAATCGTAGGCGTCGCCCGACTCGGTGTCACCGACCAGCGGCACGCTCACGGGTGGACTGAACGTGACCTGGCCGCGCGGCACGTCGGACACCACCCGCGGAACGCGGCGGAAGACCACGAGCACGCCGGTTGGGCGCCCGCGGCTTCCCAAGATGCCTTGCAAGGTGCCGTGCTCTTCCGTGCGCAGGATGGCGGCCTCGTCGCCCGCGCGCAGGCCCGGGTAGCCGCGCATCAGCCGGGCGCTGCGCGCGACGCTCGCGTACGGCTCTCCGTGCGTCGCGAGGGTGATGGCGGCGGCAACGGCGGTGCCGCCGCCGTAGAACTGCCGCTGGTACACGCGTCCCGCATACACGGCGTGGATGTAGAACTGGCCCTCGGCGCCGGCGGGCGCGGTGACCTCACCGTCGACTTGGTACACCGTCTCCAGCGTGGCGATGCGCACGTAGCCGTTGGCTTCCGCGCGGCGCATGGCCGCTGCCGCAGGAAACGCGCTGGCGTTGGCGCTGGCCTCGTCCGGGGTGAGCAGCGTGCGCACCTCACGGATCGTGCCTGGACCCGGGCCCGTGGCCACCTCCGCGGTCACCCGCGCGCGCCCGGCGGGGTTCCAGTTGGCGTCCACCAGGCGGCCCACGTCGTTCGGCCCGTAGGCTCGTCGCGTGACGCTCAGGAACTGGTCCTGAGCCCGGGCCGGCTGGGCCGCGAGCAGCGCAGCGCAGAGGACTCCGAGACCGAGTAGCTGAAGGCGCGACCGTGACATGAACGACTCCCGTGAACGCTGCGCGTGCCGCGCGGCACGACCCCGCCGAGCATCTTGCTCGCAGTGAGCGGCTCTCGTCGAACAGCCGCGACCTCGTGATACCACTCTGAGTACCATGCCCACGAGACTCGCGATTCCGGCTGGGGCTGCCCAGGTCCTCGCCCTCGTCGCCACCATCTGTGCAAGCGGTTGCGACCGGACCCCATCCGAGCCCGCCGCCGAGCCGCTCGTTCACGTCGAGCCCGCTCCGCCCGCCGAGGACCAGCTGGTGGTGTTTGCCGCCACCTCGCTGCGCGACGCGTTCACCGCGATGGGCGCCGAGTTCGAGCGCGCTCACCCCGGGGTCACGCTCACGTTCAACTTTGCGGGGACTCAGGAGCTGCGCACGCAGCTCGAGCAAGGCGCTGCGGTGGACGTCTTCGCGTCAGCCGACCAGGCGCACATGGCCGCGTTGGTGGAGCCTTCGCGCGCCAGCGCGCCCGTGGTGTTCGCGCGCAACGAGCCCGTCATCGTGGCGGCCACGGAGTTCGCCGACCGGCTGCACGGCATCGCGGACCTGCCCTCGGCCGAGCGCATCGTCATCGGCACGCCCGAGGTGCCCATCGGTCGGTACACGTTGCAGATCCTCGACCGCGCGTCGGCAACGCTGGGCGCCGACTTCCGCACCCGCGTGGAGGCGCGCGTGGTGTCGCGCGAGCTGAACGTGCGGCAGGTGCTCGCGAAGGTGCGCCTCGGTGAAGCGCAAGCTGGCGTCGTCTATCGCACCGATGCACAGTCGGCGCAGGGCCAGGTGGCGGTCGTCACCATCCCCCCCGAGCTGAACGTGATCGCCGAGTACCCCATCGCCATCGTGACCGACGCCGCGCACCCCACGCTGGCGCGCGCGTTCGTGGACTTCGTGCAGGCGGCCGGCGGGCAGGCCGCGCTGCGCAGCGCGGGCTTCCTCGCGCCCGCGGGGAGCAGCGCCCCACCGTGAGCGCACGCCGGACCGCCCTCGAGCGGGCCACGCTGGGGCTGGCCGGCGCGGTGCTCGTGGCGTTCCTGGTGGTGCCGCTCGTGGCGTTGCTCGTCAGCGTATCCGTCTCGGAATTTCGAGCGGGACTGGCTCACCCGCTGGTCTGGCCCGCGCTGCGGCTGAGCCTGCTCACCACGTCGGTGAGCCTCGCGCTGGTGGTGCTGCTCGGCACGCCCCTCGCGTGGTCGCTCGCGCGCGGCGAGGGCAGGCTGGCACGGGCGGTGGAGACCGCCGTGCAGCTGCCCATCGTCATCCCGCCGGCCGTGGCGGGTGTGGCCATGCTGTTCGCGTTCGGCCGCCGGGGCTTGCTAGCCGGCTGGCTCTACCCCGAGGGCTGGGCCGTCACGTTCACCACGGCGGCCGTGGTGATGGCCGAGGTCTTCGTGTCGGCGCCGTTCTTCGTTCAGGCCGCCACCAGCGCGTTCCGCCGCGTGGATCCCAAGCTGCTCATCGTGGCGCGCACCTTCGGGGCTTCGCCGTTCCGTGTCTTCTTCCGCGTGGCCATCCCGCTCGCCGCGCCGGGCTTGGTGGCTGGCGCCGCCATGAGCTGGGCGCGCTCGCTGGGCGAGTTCGGGGCCACGCTCATGTTCGCGGGCAACCTGCAGGGCGAGACGCAGACGCTACCGCTCGCCATCTACACCGCGCTCGAGTCCGACATGCGGGCCGCGCAGGCGCTGTCCATCGTGCTGGTGGTGGTGGCCTTTGCGCTGCTGCTCTTCGTGCGCGCGGTGCTGCGCCGTGGGAGCGAGCGGGGGGAGGGCGCGTCATGAGTGCCGGGAGGCTGCATGCCCGGCTGACCGCGCGCGTGGGGCGAATGGTGATCGACGCCGAGCTCGACACGGTCGCTGGCACGCTGGTGCTGGTGGGACCGAACGGCGCGGGCAAGAGCAGCCTGCTCGCGCTGCTGCTCGGGGCCTTGCCGCCGGAGCGCGGCCGCGTGAGCGTCGGCGACACCGTGCTCACGGACACCGACAGTGGCGTGCACGTGCCCATCGAGCAGCGTCGCCTGGGATACGTGCCGCAGGACTACGCGCTGTTTCCGCACCTCAGCGTGCGCGAGAACGTCGACTTCGCGCTCGCCAGCGCTTCTCCGCCGCCGAGCCGCGCCGAGCGGATGC
>CAZEAA010000162.1:0-12556 GCA_964510015.1 uncultured Sandaracinaceae bacterium | reverse complement strand
GAAGTGGCCCCGCCTGGTGGGCCTGCTCGAGCTGCTCGCGCGCAACACCGACACGGCCTCCGACAACGGCGCCGCGCGCCTCGAGCTGCTCGAGCGTCTGCGCATCCTCTGCCTCACACAGCTGGGCGACACCAGCGCCGCGTTCCGTCACGCCACCGAGGCCTATCGCCTGGCGCCGGCCGACCCGCAGGTGCGCACCACGGTCGCCGAGACCGCGGAACGCGCGGGTGCTCACGCCGCGTTGGTGCAGCTCTATCGCGACCGCCTGAAGTCCAGCGACGTGGACTCCGTGGAGAAGACGGAGCTGCGTCGGCGCATCGCGTCCATCGCCGGCGAGAAGCTGGGCGCCACTGGCGACGCCATCGTGGAGCTGAAGGAGATCCTCGCCGAGGACCCGCGTGACGTGGAAGCGCTGGACGTGCTGGGGCGCTTGTACCGCGTGGAGGGCAAGGCCAAGGAGCTCCGCGACCTCTACGATCACCGCCTCGCGCACACCGAGGCGCCGAGCGAGCGCTGGGTGCTGCTGTCCGAGGTGGCCGAGCTCGAAGAGACCTTGCTGGAGGACTCCGAAGCGGCGGCTCGCCGCTACCGCGCCATCCTCGAGATCGACGACATGGACCCCGAGGCCCTCCGCGCCCTCGACCGGCTGGCCAGCGCCGCGGGCCGCTGGGAAGAGGTGAGCAGCATGCTCGAGAAGCGTCGGCAGCTGGCCGACGCGGGAAGCGCCGAGTCCGGTCAGCTCGCGCTTCGCCACGCCGACGTGCTGCGCACGTTCCTCGGGCGTCCGTCGGATGCCCTCGACGCCTACGCCGTCACGCTGAAGACCGACCCGGCGAACGAAGCCGCCGTGCGCGGCCTCGAGGCCCTGGGCGAAGCGGACGACGGGAAGCTCGCGCTGCGCCTCGGGCGCGTGCTGGAGCCTGCCTACACGCGCAAGGGCGAGTTCACGAAGGTGAACGACATCCTCACCAAGCGCCTCGCGGCGGCCACGGACGAGGAAGAGATCCGCACGCTCCGGCTGCGCCTCGCCGAGCTGGCGGCCACCGAGCTGGGCGACGCCGACGGTGCCTACCGCGCGCTCGAGGCGGCCTTCCTCGACCGCCCGGCGGACACCGACCTGTGGGACCGCTTGGCGGGCGCGGCCGAGCAAGCCGGCAAGCACGAAGAGCTGGCGCAGGCCTACTCCACCGCCATCGAGGCGGGCGGGCTCGAGAAGGGCGACGTGCTCGACCTGGCGCGCCGCACGGCCGACCTCTACGAGGTGGTGCTCAACCAGCCGGACAACGCGGAGCCGTTCCACAAGCGCGTGCTCTCCGACGACGCGGTCAACGAGCGCTCGTTCGTGGCGCTGAAGGAGCTGTACACCAACCGCGAGCGCTGGGACGATCTCCAGGCGCTGTACCGCAACCGCATCGCCGAGACGCTCGACGCCGAGCAGAAGCGTGAGCTGCTGCTGCAGGTGTGCTTCCTGTTCGAGGAGCTGCTCGAGGACTTCCCGAAGGCCATCCAGTACTACCAAGAGGTCATCGAGCTCACGCCCGACCACGCGCCCACGCGTCGGGCCCTCGACCGCCTCTACCGCAAGACCGACCGCTGGCGCGACCTCTCCGCGCTGCGCCGCGAGGACCTAGACCGCGCGAGCGGCTCGGAGCGGGTGGACATCACCTACGAGCTCGGTGAGATCGCCGAGACCCGCCTCGACCAGCCCGTGCAGGCCGTGGACTTCTACGAGCAGGTGCTGCTCGACGCGCCCACGCACGCGAAGGCCCAGGAGGCCCTCGAGCGCCTCATCGCGGAGCCCAGCCAGCGTCAGCGCATCGCCGGCATCCTCGAGCCCCTCTACACGGAGCAGGGCTCGTGGCAGCCGCTGGTGCGGGTGCTCGAGGTGCAACTCGAAGACGTGCGCGATCCCGGCGCCCGCGTGGCCCTGCTCACGCGCATCGGCGAGATCACCGAAGAGCGCCTGCGCGACGTGGACCTCGCCTTTGGTGCCTATGCGCGGGCCGTCGAGGCCGAGCCGAGCGAGCGCGGCACCCGCGAGGTGCTGGCACGTCTCGCTACCATTCGGGACGCCCAGCGTGAGCGTGCCGCCGTGCTCGAGCGCGCCATCGCGAGCGTGAACGAGCCCTACCTGTCCGGCGAGCTGTTGCTCGAGGTGGCCCGCCTGTGGGACGAGCAGGAGGCCGACCCGGCCCAGGCCGAGCGCGCTTATCAGCGCTTGATCGCGGTCGATCCGGAGAACCCGGACAACGTGGTGCCCGCGTCGCAGGCGCTCGAGCGCATCCACTTGGGCGCCGAGAACTTCGCGGCGCTGGCCGACGACCTGCGTCGCCAGATTCGCTTCGAGCAAGACCCCACGCAGCGCGCGGACCTGCTGCTGCGCCTGGCCGAGCTGCTCGAGACCACGCTCGAGGACCGCCCCGGCGCCATCGAGGCGCATCGCGAGCGGCTCGAGAACGCGCCGGACGACGTGTCGGCGCTGCGTGCCCTCGAGCGCCTCTACGAGACCGAGTCGCAGTGGCAGAACCTGGTGGGCGTGCTGCAGAACCGCGACGCGCTGACCGAGGACCCGGACGAGCAGCGCACCATCGCCCGCCGCGTGGGCGAGGTGTACGCCATCCGCCTCGGCGATCTCGACAACGCCATCGTGGCCTACAACGACGTGGTGGGCCGCTTCGGGGCCGACGCCGAGTCGTTCGAAGCCTTGGTCAAGCTCTACGGCGAGACCGAGAAGTGGGAGGACCTGCTCGAGATCCGCGAGCAGCAGCTGGAGCTCGTCAGCGACGCTTCCGAGATGGCCGAGCTGCGCTTCGCCGCGGCCGAGCTGATGCGCACGCGCACCCAGCAGGTGGACCGCGCCATCGAAGCCTACGGCGAGGTGCTGGCGCAGCTCCCGGGCCACCCTGGGACCATCAACGCGCTCGAAGAGATCGTCACCGATCCCAACGGGCAGGCGCGTGTGGACGCGGCTCGCGTGCTGGTGCCGCACTTCCAGGCCAACGCTCAGTACGCCGACCTGATCAACGCCCTCGAGGTGGTGGCGGAGTGCGACGACCCGGCCGAGCGCCTCGCCGCGCATCGTCAGGCGGCCGAGGTGGCGGAGCAGGGTCTCGGTGACACCGAGCAGGCTTTCACGCTGATGGGCCGCGCCGTGCGCGCGGGTCTGGCCGAAGACGACCTCGGGGCCATGGTCAGCGACTATGGCCGCTTGGCCGAGCGCTCGGAGCAGTGGCGCCCCTACGTGGACACGCTGCGCGACATCTCGCCCGACATCATGGACAGCGACCTGCAGGTCAACGTCATGATGACCATCGCCGGCACCTCGCGGGACAAGCTGTCGGACATCGACACCGCCCGGAACTACTACCGCAAGGTGCTGGAGCAGCGCCCGGACTACGGCGCGGCCCTCGATGCGCTCCAGGCGCTGCAGGCCGAGGCGGGCGACTACCCGGCCTTGCTCGACACCCTCCGCCGCAAGGTGGAGGTGGCCGAGACGCAGGGCGAGCGCGTGAGCTTGCTGCTCGAGCAGGCGCGCATCTCGGAGGAGCACCTCCAAGACATGCGCACGGCCATCGACGCGCTCGAGGCCGTGGTGCTGGAGGACGAGCGGCACGCGGAGGCCTACGGCAAGCTCGAGAGCCTCTACGCGCGCACGGACCGGCACTCGGACCTGGCCGCCATCTTGGAGCGCCAGATCGAGGTGGGCGCCGGCGACCTGGTGGGGCTGCACTACCGCTTGGGCGTGGTGCAGGTGGGCTCGCTCGACGACGCCTATGCCGGCATGGAGAACTTCGAGAAGGCGCTCAAGCTGGACGGCAACCACGAGCCCAGCATCGCTGCGCTGAAGGAGCTGATGGGCAACGCGGAGCACAGCGGGGCCGCTGCCCGTGTGCTCGAGCCGGTGTACCTGGCGCGCATGGAGTGGCCGAACGTTCGCGCGGCGCTCGAGGCGCGGCTCGCGTCCGAGAACGAGCTCGACGCGCGCAAGAGCCTGCTCGGTCGCATGGGTCAGCTGCACGAGGACTACCTCGAAGACCTCGATGGCGCTCTCGAGGCCTACGCGCGCCTGTTCAACGAGGACCCGCGTGACCGCAGCGTGTGGGACACGCTCACGCGCATGACCAACGTGCTCGACAAGTGGGACCGCCTCGGCGAGGTCTACGCGTCGGCGCTCGACCAGATCTCGGTGGACGACGACGACACCGCCGAGCTGGCCGTCACGACCGCGCGCATCTTCGACCAGCGCAGCGAAGACCCCAAGCGGGCCGCCGGCTACTTCGCGCGCGCGCTGCGCTTCGACCCCACGCGCGCCGACCTGTTCGCCGCGCTCGAGTCCGTCTACACGCGCACCACGCAGTGGCAGCCGCTCATGGAACTCTACCGCGAGCGCGTGGATCTCGTGGACACCGACGCGGAGCGCGTGAACGTGCTGCACCGCGCGGCCACGGTGACCGAGACCAAGCTGGGTGACGCGGCGGGGGCGACGCGCCTGTACCGCGAGATCCTCGAGGTCTCGCCGGAGGATCCGGGCGCCATCCAGGCACTCGACCGCTTGCTCGGGGCGGCCAACCAGTTCGACGAGCTGGCCGACCACTTGCGTTACCGCGTGGACCAGGCGCGCGGCACGGCCGAGGAGGCCGAGCTGCGTCACCGCCTGGGTGTCCTCCAGGCCACTCAGCTGAACGACATTCGGTCGGCCATCGACACCTTCGAGGAGGTGTTGCAGACCAACCCCACGCACGCGCCCACGGTCGCGGAGCTCGAGCGCCTCGTCATGAACGAGGAGCATCAGCGTCGCATCACCGAGGTGCTCGAGCCCATCTATCGGCAGCAAGACGAGTGGCGCAAGCTGATCGCCATCCTCGAGGCGCAGGCCAGCAACGCGGAGACGCCCGACGACGCCGAGCGCATCCTGGGCGAAGTCGCCACCCTGCATGAGACCCGTGGCGGCGACAACGCCATGGCGCTCGAGGCCTGGGGTCGCGCGTTCGCCGCGGCGCCGCACTCCACCGAGGCGCGCGCGCAGATCGACCGCCTGGCCAACGTGGTGCAGGACTGGGCGCAGGCCGTGGCCGCGTACGAGCGGGCCATCAACGCCTCCGAGGACCCGGTCAACGTGGGCGAGCTGCTCGCCGCGGTGGCCCGCATCCAGGACGAGAAGCTCGGTGACCCGCGCGCGGCCATCGTCACCTACGAGCGCCTCGCCGAGCACGACCCGGAGAGCTCCGACGCGCTCAACATGCTGGAAGGTCTCCACACCATGGTGGGTGACTGGACGGGCATGGTGGACGTGCTCAACAAGAAGACGGAGCGCAGCTTCGACCCGCTCGAGCGCGCCGAGTACTTGCGTCGCGCGGGCTCGGTGCTCGAGGAGCTGCTGGCCAACCCGGCCGGCGCCATCGAGTCCTACACGCGGGCCACGGCCGAAGACCCGAACGACCCGAGCGCGTACGAGGCTCTCGATTCGCTGTACTCGAAGGCCGGCAAGTTCCCCGAGCTGAGCGAGGTGCTCGGGCGGCGCGTGGAGGTCGAGGAAGACCCCGACACCAAGGTCGAGCTCGGCCTGCGCTTGGCGCAGCTCGAAGAGACGCAGCTGAGCCGGCCGCAGCAGGCCATCGACGCGCTGCTCGGTGTGCTCTCGCTGCAAGAGGGGCACCCCGATGCGGTGGTCAGCCTGGCGCGGCTCTACGAGCGGCAGGCCATGTGGCCCGAGCTGCTCGACATCCTGCGTGTGCAGGCCGAGCGCGCCGGCGCCCCGGAGCTCGAGGTGGGCTTCATCCATCGCGCGGGCTCCGTGCTGGAGCGCGAGCTCGACGACGTGCTCGAGGCGCTCGAGATGTACCGTCGCGCGCTCGCCATCGACCCGTCCCACAAGCCGTCGCTGGACGCGCTCACGCGCATCTCGCAGCTGGCCGACTACCGCGAACAAGCCGCCGAGATCCTGGAGCCGCTGCTCCGCGCGCAGGGCATGCACGACGGCCTCGCCGCGCTGCTCCAGCTGCGCGCCGACGGGACGGGCGACCCCTTCGAGAAGAAGACCATCCTGCGCCAGCTCGCGGAGACGCACGAGCAGGGCCGCAACAACCCGAACGCTGCGTTCGACACCCTGCGCCAGGCCCTGGCGGAGGACTCGAGCGACGAGGACGTGCAGAACGACATCGAGCGCCTCGCGGGCTCGCTCGGGCTGTGGTCCGCGGCGGCCGACACCTTCATGGCGCGCGCCAGCAACTCGCTCGACCCCGTGGTGGGGCGAGGGCTGTTCGTCCGCACGGCTCGCATCGCGGAGGAGCACCTCGGCGACGACGCGCGCGCGGTGACCGCCACGCAGCGGGCCCTCGAGCAGGTCGGTGACGAGCCGGAGCTGCTCGCCACTCTCGACCGTCTCCACGAGAAGACCGCGAACTGGACCGCCCTCGGCGACGTGCTCGAGCGGCGCGTCTCGACGGTGGACGATCCGCAGGAGCGCATTGGCCTCTTGCTGCGCCTCGGCGCGCTGCGGAACGAGCGCTTCGAGGACCTCCGCGGTGCCTTCGCGGCGTACCAAGAGGTGGTCGAGAACGAGCCCGGGAACGCGACGGCGCTGGGCGTGCTCGAGACCCTCACCGAGAACCCGGGCCTGGCGTCGGACGTGGTGGAGGTGCTGGACACCGCCTACCGCGCCGAGGGGCGCAACGACAAGGTGCTCGAGCTCTACGACATCCGCATCCGCCTCGCCGACAGCGACGGGGAGCGGGTGCGCATGCTGCAGGACGCCGCGCAGATCTGGGAGCAGGACCTCGGCGACCGCGGTCGTGCGCTCGGTTCGATGCGTCGGGCGTTCGAGCTCGACCCCCGCGACGAGGGCATCCTCTCGGACGTGGAGCGGCTGGCCGAGGCCTCCGGCTCGTGGGAGTCGCTGCGCGGCATGGTCGAGTCCGTGACCAAGGGCAACGACGTGGACAGCATGCTCACGCGGGACCTGAACCTGCGCGCCGCGGGCTGGTATCGCGACAAGCTGGGTGACGCGGCAGCGGCCGAAGCGTCGCTGCGCGCCAGCCTCCGCGCCGACTCCGAGAGCCTCGACGCCCACGAGCAGCTCATCGACCTGCTGCGCTCGGCCGGACGCAACGCGGACCTCATCCCCGCGCTGCGCGCGTGGGCCAGCGCGGACCACGACGAGGAAGCGAAGAAGGACCGCCTGCGGGAGGCCTCGGCGCTCGCGCAGTCGGCCGGCGACGTGGACACCGCGTCGGCGTGCCTCCGCCAGATCCTCGACATCGACGGCACGGACGCCGAGGCGCTCGACGCGCTCATCGACATCCGCACCACGCAGGAGCAGTGGCCCGACGTGGTGGACCTGCTCGCCAAGCGCATCGAAGGCGAGTCCGACGCGAACACGCGCATGGGTCTGCGGCGCCGGCTCGCCGAGCTGTTCGCGGGTCCCCTCGACGACGCGCGTCGAGCGACCTCGGCGTACGAGGAGCTCCTGGACGAAGAGCCCACGGACCTCGCGACCATCGACGCGCTCGAGAAGCTCTACCAGGCGGACGAGCGCTGGAGCGCCCTCAAGAGCCTCATCGAGCGGCGCCTCGACCTGGCGAACACCACCGAGGAGCAGATCAGCGCGCGTGTCCGCATGGCGCGCCTCGACGAGCAGGCCTTCGGGCGGCGCGGCGATGCGCTCGAGCAGCTGCAGGGCATCCTCGAGATCGACCCGAACCACGCCGAGGCGCTGGACGAGATGGAGCGCTTGCTGGGGCTCGAGGAGCGCTGGCCCGACGTGGCCGAGATCCTGGAGCGCCGCGCGGGCAGCGAGTCCAACACCGACAGCCTGGTCGCCTTGCTCACGCGCTTGGCCGACGTGCGAGCCGATCACTTGAGCGACGGGCCGGGGGCCATCGCGGCCCACGACCAGATTCTCGCGCGCGCAGCCGCTCACGAGCCCAGCCTCCGGGCGCGCGTGGCGCTGTTCGAGCGCGCGGGCGACAAGGCGGCCACCGCAGACGCCCTCGACCGCTTGCTGCCCGTCTTGGGCGAGGCCGAGGCGCTGACCACCACGCTGCGCATCGCGGACCTCGCGGAGCGCGAGCTCTCCGACCTGGGGCGCGCCGAGGCCATGCTGCGCGCGGCCGCGCAACTCGACACCACCGACGCGTCGCGCAAGCGGCTGCGGGCGCATCTCGAAGCCCACAAGAAGCACGTCGAGCTGGCGGGCTTCCTGGCCGACGAGGCCGAGCGGATCACGGACGACACCAAGAAGGTGGCTCTCTACAAAGAGATCGCGGCCCTCTACACCGACAAGCTCGACGACGCCGCCAGCGGCGCGAGCTACCTCGAGCGGGCGGCAGCGCTCAAGCCCGAGGACCGCGAGGTGCTGCTGCCCCTCTGTGACCTCTACATCAAGGCTGGGCGTCAGCGTGACGCCGTGCCGGTGCTGCAGCAGATCATCGCGAGCTTCGGCGGTCGGCGCAGCAAGGAGCTCGCGGCCTTCCATCACCGCTTGGGCAAGGCGCTCGAGGGCATGGGCGACGACGCCGGCGCGCTCGAGCAGTACGACGCGGCCTTCCGCATCGACCTCACGAACGTGGCCATCCTGAAGGACCTCGGCATCATCACCCATCGCACGGGCGACTTCGACCGCGCGCAGAAGACGTTCCGTGCCCTGCTGCTGCAGAAGCTCCATCCGAGCGACGGGCTGTCCAAGGCCGACGTCTACTTCTACCTGGGCGACATCTCGCATCAGCAAGGGGAGGGCAGCAAGGCCATCTCCATGCTGGAGCGCGCCGTGGCCGAGGACTCGTCGCACCAGCGCGCTGCCACGCTGCTGGCCACCCTCAAGAGCTGAGGCGCCGTGCCCATCGTCGTGTCGATCAACGGCGTCGTCTTCGCGGAGGAGGACGCCAAGGTCTCGGTCTTCGACCGCGGGTTCCTCTACGGTGACAGCGTCTTCGAGGTCTACCGCACGTATGATGGGGTGCCCTTCGCCGAGGCCGAGCACCTCACGCGGCTCGCCCGCTCGGCGGAGCGCCTGCTGATCCCGATGCCCGTGGACCTCGGCACGCTGGCCCGCGAGGCCGCGGCGGCCCACGTGGCGACGGGGAACCCCGACAGCTACCTGCGCTTGGTGATCACGCGCGGCAGCGGGCCTCTGACCTACGACCTGACGACCGCCAAGGACCCCACGCGGGTGATCATCGCGGCGCCGGTGCCCACCATCCCCGAGTCGCACTACACCGCCGGCGTGGCCGTCCGCATCATGCAGGTGTCACGACCCACCGACGACAAAGCGGCCGCTGGCGTGAAGGCGTCGAACTACCTGGCCAACCTGCTGGCGGTGCACGAGGCCAAGCAGAAGGGCGCCCACGAGGCCATCATCACGGGCCGCGGCGGTGAGGTGCTCGAGGGGGCCAGCTCGAACGTCTTCGTGGTGAAGGACGGTCGGCTGCGGACGCCCCGCTCCGAGTCCGGGATCCTCGCAGGTATCACTCGGGCCACGGTGTTGGAGGCCGCCCACGCCGTGGGGCTCCCGGTCGACGAGGTGGCGCTCTTTCCGGGCGATCTCTACGACGCCGACGAAGTGTTCATCACCAGCAGCATCCGCGAGGTGGTGCCCGTGGTGAAGGTGGACGACCGCGTCATCGCGAGCGGCGCGCCGGGGCCCTTGGTGCAGCAGCTCCACGCCGCATATCGAGCACGCATCCGCGAGCGGACACAGCAAGCGCAGCGCGCGCACTGAGCTTGATGCAGGTGAACCTGCATGCCGCTCACAGGCAGGAATCCGCTTGCCCGTCGCAGCAGGGCCCGCTACAACGCGCCCCATGTCCGCTACCAGCAAGACCAAGACCCGTCGCCAGAACAAGACCACCAAGGCCGGTCGCGCCCGCAAGAAGCAGCTCGACAAGAAGGGCACCACGCCCAAGTTCCCGATTCACCCCGAGTCGAAGTAGCTCTCGCGCGAGAGGCCCGGGCTTCCCGCCTGGCCGCTGACCCCGCATGGTCGCCCGCTGCTCGTGCAGCCCCTGGGTGTGCCGCGCGGGGTCGCTGTGTTCCGTCCCGCTCACGTGCTCGGTCTACGGGCGCGCTCCTCGCCGCCCAGTTCAGTGGAGCGTGTGTGTCTCGCCGCCGATCCGCACCACGGGCAGCGTCCCGTCCGCTGGAGTCACGCGCTCGGAGTCCAGCGAGTCGCCCTGCGCGTCATCCGCTTCCTGCAGGGGATCCGCTTCGTCCGGCCGGTCGTCCGGCTTGTCGTCGGCATCTCGGCCCTCGCGAGCCACGTGCGTCACTGCGTCGTGGCTGGGTTGGCGGTCAATGCCCAACGCGAGCGGGGCCGCCGACAGCCCGTCGGGAGCCACCACCCACACCGACTGCCGCGCCCGCAGCGTCTCCAGCAGCTCGCGCAGCCGCTCGGCGCGCTCTTCGGTCTCACGCTTGGCCATGGCGGCCAGCTTCTCGCGGGCGCGCCGCCTGCGCCGAACGTAGGCGATGGGCAGCAGCAGCGCGGCCACCGCCCAGGCGATGCCGCCGCCCACCAGCACCGGGAACAAGCGGTTGCGTGAGCTGAGGTCCGCAATCCACTCGCGCTCCAGCTGCGCGGGCCGCATGTAGTAGGCGTCTTCGAGCGCCTCGCTGAAGTCGAGCCCGCCGCGCAGCCCGTGGATCAAGCGCCGCAGCTTCGCCGCCCCGCGCGGGTCGTCCAGCAGGAAGCGCACGATGTCGGCGCTCTCGGCGTAGGCCAGGTCCACGTCGTAGGCGCGCGTGGGGAAGCGCTGGGACAGCTCGCGGAGCGGGATGCGCTGGCTGCTGTACGTGGCGCGCATCAGCACCTTGGCGCGCTCGAACGAGAGCTCGCCCGCTTGGTGGATGGCCAGTCCCTCCGTGAACCAGCGCGGCACGGGGTTGCCGTTCACGGCCCGGTGCAGCGCCACGTGGGACAGCTCGTGGACCAGCACCTTCTGGATGTCGGGTGGCTCCACGCCCTGCGGCGCCGTGAAGCTGAGCAAGATCAGGCCCAGCGCGGGGTAGGCCACGCCCGCCGCGTAGTCGGGCGGCGGCGCACCCACGGGGGCGAGCGCTCGCATCTCGGTGGCGTTGCGCGCGATGCGGATGCGCATGGTGCTGTCGAGCGACTCCCCCAGGTCCGACTCGATGCGGTCCCAGGCCGGCCGCCACGCAGCGATGAGGTCACGAGCGTCGCTCTCGGCCTGACGCGGGAAGTCCCAGGTCACGTTGCCGACCGACTCGCTCATGTAGTCCGCCGGGCTCGGCGGGAGCGCCGTGAGATCGAGCGAGCTGTCGAACACCGCGTCCGACGGGGCTTCGGCCGCCGCCTCTTCCTGGGCTCGCCCCGCCGCCGGGAGCAGCAGGCCCAGCAGCACGGCGAAGAGGGAGAGCAGCAAACGCATCTCCAGCAGCCTAAGCACTTCTTCTCGGGCGTCCACCCGTCCGTTTCAGCGCGGCAGGCTGGCTCGCCCGAGGCGCATGCCCATCAGGCACAGGCCGTGTGCCGGGGCGGTGGGGCCGCCGTCTTCACGCCGCGCTTCGGGCCCCAGCAGCGAGGGGATCACGTCCGGGCTCATGCGCGTGCGGCCAATCTCCACCAGCGTCCCCGCGAGGATGCGCACCATGTTCTTCATGAAGGCGTTGCCGCGCACCTCGATGGTGAGGTCGCCCGGGTCGGGTCCGCGCAGCACCTTCACGCTCTCGAGCCGCCGAATGGTGGACACGCGCTCGTCGTCGGCGGAGCGGAACGCCCGGAAGTCGTGCTCGCCTTCGAGCTGCTGCGCGGCGCGGTCCATGGCCGCGAGGTCGAGGTAGCTGCCCGCGTCGTCGGTGCGCTCGCGCATGTCCTTGCGCGCGAGGCCGGGACCCACGAACCAGGCCTGGCGGCAACGCAGCGGGTCGCGGGTGCGGCTGCAGTAGACCCGGTAGCGGTAGGTCTTCTCGAACGCGTCGAAGCGCGGCTGGTAGTCCGGCGCGCAGGGCTCCGCGAGCGACACGGCCACGTCGTCCGGGAGGTGGCCGTTGAGCCCCATCTGCCAGCCGTGCGGCGCGATGAGACGCTCACAGTCGAAGGCGGCTACCTGACCCGCAGCGTGCACCCCCGCGTCGGTGCGGCTGGCTCCGCGCACCCGGCTGACCTTGTCGCCCGCCATCTTCGCGATGGCCTTCTCGAGCTCGCCCTGCACCGTGCGCAGGCCGTCCTGATACTGCCAGCCGTGCAGGTCGGTCCCGTCGTAGCGCACGATCAGGCGCACGCCGTGGGGGAGAAGCTCGCGCGGCGGCGCCGGGTCAGCGGTCATGACGGGAACCCCGAAGGCCTAGAACGTGAGGCCGAGGCCGGCGCTCCACGTGAACGCGTCGCGCATGGGGATGCTCGAGCCCAGCAGCGAGCCGTACAGCTCCACGAACAGGTAGCTGTGGTTGATGCCCCAGTCCTCGTCCAAGCGGCGCGCAGCGCGCGGCTCGATGAAGTCCAGCTCGAGCGCGAACATGACGCCCCAGCGGAGGCCCAGGCTGCGCCCGCTGCCCTGGCTGCTGCCGCCGCGGCGCGACCGCCAGAAGATGCTGGCGAGGCCGA
>CAZEAA010000161.1:0-12669 GCA_964510015.1 uncultured Sandaracinaceae bacterium | reverse complement strand
GTCGAAGCAGCCCGACGCGCGTCACCCGAGCGCGTACGCGCTGGCCAGTGAGCTGAGCGCGATGCTGCAGTCGATGGACGCCGCGACGGTGGAGCCCATCCCGCTCACGCGCAAGAGCCTCGCGCCCAAGTCCGGCGAGCCGCGCAAGGCCGTCAGCAAGGTCGAAGAGAACATCGGCCTCGATGGCGTGATCGTCTCGTGGGAGAACCGCCTCGAGGTGCTGGAAGACGTCAGTCGGCGCGCCCACACGGGCACGCAGCCGCCGGCCTGGCTCGACGAACACCTGAAGCGCATGCGGGCTCACGTGACCGCCATGAGCAAGGCGCGCGCGCGGCTCAACGCGCAGGCCGGGGCCATCACGGAGGACGAGCGCAAGGTGCGCGAGCAGCGCCTGCAGATTGGGCGTGCGCTGGACGCCCTCGGTGGCGACGAGGCGCGCGCGGCCCAAGAGATCGAGGCCCACGCGGTGGCGCTGGGCAAGGCCCGCATGCAGCTGGATCAGGCGCTGGCGGCCTGGCGTGACGCCCGCACCGAGCTGCTGGCGCTGGCGCCCACGCTGCCGGAAGCGGGCCTCAACGAAGCCCAGCTGACGACGCTCGCGCAGGTGGGCAAGGTGGCCGAGCGACAGCTGGTGTCCAAGCGCTCCATCGACACACACATGCGCGAGCTGGCCAAGGCGCGCGCCGAGCACGAGGACATCCGCTTCCAGATGGCGCAGCTGAAGGGACGCATGGGCTCGTTCACGGCAGGGGCCGAGGTGGACATCAGCCCGGCGCGTGAGGAGCTGGTGTCGCTCGAGCGCGAGATCCGCGAGCACCTCGACCAGGTGCTGGGGGACGCCGAGCCGGTGGTGCGCCACCTCATGTCGTTCCCGCACTTGCGCGACCGCATCCGGGCTGCAGCCGAGCCCGCCGTCGGTTGACGGAGCGGGGTTGGCGCTTCAGCGGGGGGCCGTCTCGGCGTGCGTCCGCAGCGCACTGGCCACGTGCGGCTGGCGCGCCAAGAGGGCCAAGTCCGCGGCGCGCAGCAGGTTGCGCTGATAGGAGCCCATCCCGTCCGACACCACGGTGCTGGCGGGCAGCTCGAACGGGGGCGTGCGCTCGGGGATGCCGCTCGAAGGCACGGACGGAACGGTGAGCGTGAGCAGCGCGAACGCGTCCCGGGCGCGTCCCTCGGCAGCGAGGGCACGGGCGCGGGTCTCGGCCTCCCAGGCCAGCAGGGCGGCCGCTCCGGGAGAACCGTCCGCGAGGAGCGCGTGAGCACGGCTCAGCAGCGGTGCGAGGCCGTCGGGGCGCGCCGGACCGGTGCAGGGCGCGAGGGTCAGCAGCACGCCGTGCACGCAGCCGGGGGCGCCCACGCGCAGGGCGACGTCACGGTGCAGGGTGAACGCCGCGCGCGCCGGCTGTGCCGCGAGGAAGCGCTGCACGCGTGCCTCTCGGCCACCTGGGCCGCGAAGGGCGAAGGGCGCGAGGTCGGGGTGGCGACGGTAGACCAACTCCCACAACCAGCTCGAGCTGGCGAGCCCCAGCGGCAAGACCACCACGTCGGGGCGCTGCGCCTCGACCTCCTGCAGGTACAGCAGCGGGCCCACTGCGTGGTCGGCCTCGACCAGCAGCACCGCGTGTGGCGGCAGCTCGCGCAGCGCGGACTCCGCGAGCACGCGGCTGGTCTGGTCCAGGTGACGGGTGCGCTCCCACGGCGCGGGCGCAGCGAGGGCCACCACGGCGAGCAGCGTGAGCAGGGCCAGCCCGTGCATCACGCGCGAGCGGCCGTGCGCCCACTCCACGAGCAGCGCGCAGCCCCCCGCCGAGAGCCAGAGCGGCGCGCCCAGGTAGCCGAGGTAGTCCAGCACGCCAGGCGAGTAGGGGTCGTAGCGCGCGTACCAGCCCACGTTCAGCACCAGCAGCAGCAAGGCCGCCGGGAGCAGGCGGCGCGCGCGCAGGCCGAAGCCGAAGAGGCCCAGCAGCGGCAGCGCCAAGAGCCCCACGCGGGCCGCCCACGACACGAACGCGATCACGTGGCTCGCGAACTCGGGCGACAGCAGCGCGACGGACTTGCCTTGGTAGTCGGCGCCCGTGAGGTAGGCGCGCAGCGCGGGCCAGTCGCTCGGGCGGCCCCACGCCACCACGTCCGGGTCGCGCGCGGCGAGGGGCACGTAGACCCACACCAGCATCGCCACGATGGCTGCCAGCACGGCCGGCACGATGGCGCGCAGCGTGAGCGTCTTGCGCGCGAGGGCCACCGCCACCAGCGGCAGCATGGCCAGCGCGAAGAACGCAGCGGTCACGATGTTCGCGCCCGTGGCGAGCGCGAGCAGGAGCCCCGCGAGGGCCATCGACCGCGTGCGCGCGCGGCCAGGCGCGTGGTCGAGCGCCAGCAGCAGCGCGCTGAGCGAGAGCGCACCGAGCAGGGTGCCGAGGGGATACACCTCGATGCGCGTGGCCGGCTCCCAGAGGCTCGCGTGCATGCCGAGCAGCGCCACCACGAAGGGCCGCGCGCGCTGCGTGCCCGGAGACGGGGAGGGCGCCACGCGGTCGATGACGCTCACCACCGGCAGCACCGTCAGCGCGGTGGCCAGCGCCGACAGCAGGTTCAGGCACAGCAGCGGCGCCACGCCGAGCGCGCCCCCCGCGAGCACCAGCAGGTGACCCAGCAGCGTGTGGAGCGGCTGCCCGATGGGGTGCCCCACGCCCCCTTGCACCGCCACCAGCGCGAGCTCGGGGCTGTCGTACACGCTCATGTCGGGCGACATGCTCAGCGCGTAGTAGGTGCCGAGGGCCAGCGCGGCGAGCGCCGTCTCGCGGGGACGGGCGAGCCAGCCCCGCACGGGCTCCTGCGGCGCGAGCGTGTCCGTCATGCGCGCGGCTTCGCGGCGGAAGGGCCGGGTGAGAGCAAGCTGAGCAACCCGCCCACTCCCGACACGGCCAGCTGCGTGGCGAAGAGCGCGAGCGAGGCCGCGACGGCGACCGCGCCCGGCACACCCAGCGGCGCATACAGCTGCACGAAGGCGCCCTCACGGATGCCGGCGCCGGCGTGCGTGAGCGGGAAGAAGGCCGAGACGGCGGCCAGCGAGACCACCGTGAGTGAGTGCGTGACCGCCACGTGCGGCGCGAGGTCCGCCACCAGCACGTGACCGCTCAGCGCGGTGAAGGTGTGCGTGAGCGTGGAGAGCGCGAGCGCCAACACGAACGGGCCGCGCCGCTCGAGCGCCGGCACGCGTGAGCTGATGCGCGCGAGGAACGGCGGCAGGTGCGGCGTGAGCTTGGGGGCCAGCGCCACGGCCAGCACGCCGGCGAGCGCGGCGAGGATGGCGAGGCCGGCGTACACCAGCGGCACGCTCACGCCGGGCAGCGGCCACAGCGAGAAGCTGACGCCCACGAAGAAGAACAGCCCGATCAGGCCGCACAGGCGTTCCACGAAGACCACGGTCAGGCCCGCGGTGGCGCCCGCTTCGCCGAACACTTCGCGGCTGGCCACGCCGCGCACCAGGTCGCCGCCCACTCCGCCGGGCAGCCACAGGTTGTAGAAGAAGCCCATGAAGTAGAGCGCCAGCAGCCGACCCGCGCTGGGGAGCTGCTGCGCTCCGTAGGCCCGCATCACGGCCACCCAGCGCCACGTGCCCACGACGGCGGTCAGCGTGATCAGCGCCGCGCTGGTGGCGAAGGCCGTGGCCGAGATGCCCTTCAGCGCCTCGGCCAGCTGCGCCGGGTCGTTGCGGACGATGACCACCGCGAGGATGCCCACCGAGAAGAGCACCTTCACGGCCAGCCACGCGTAGCGGCGGATCGGGCTCGCGCTCGGGCTCGCCGCGCTTTCGGGCGGCTCGCTGGTGCGTTCGTCGCCGCGGCTCATCGCGCTGTTGTAGCCTGCGAGGGCAGGGCTTGCAGCAGATCATGCTGCTGCAGGTGGGTCATGAGCTCGCTGGTGCGCGCCTCGACCTCGGGCGCGAGCCCATGCAGCACCTCGGCCACGCGCTCGCGGTCCCCCTCTTGGAAGCACAGCCGAGGGCGCCGAGCGAGCGCGCGCTCGAGGAACTCGGCCACCCGCTCCGGTTGCTGGTAGGCGAGCGGCGGCCCGGCGTCACGCAGCCGTGCGAGGAGCACCGCGAAGCCCGCGCCCTCGTCTTTCCACGCGATGGCGCGCGGGTCCTGGTCGGTGAGCGCGTGAGCCGCGTCGAGAGCTTCTACGTAGGGCTCGCTTGCGTGTCGCGACAGCAGCACTCCGTCCAGCAGCAGCTCGGTCCCCACGTGGGCCACGGCGCGCGCGGTCCCCCAGCCCACGCCCTGCGCGTCGAGCGCCTGGTGCGCGACGGCTTGCAGCGCCAAGAACGTGGGCGACGCGTGGAACACGTCGTCCGTGCGCAGGTGCAGCGTCACGCCGGCCGCAACGCGCGGGTCGCTCACGCTCGCGAGGCGCGTGCCCGACATGGTCGCGAAGTCGGGCAGCATGCTGCCGAGCACGTAGTGCGGCTCGCGCTCGAACCAGCCCGCCACCACCGCGTGACCGAAGAAGTTCACGTGGGCGCGGGCTCCCCGCGCAAGAAGCGCTCGAGCTTGGCCCGGCGTTCGCCTTCGAGCAGCGCGCCCGCCTCGCTGAAGTGGTCCACGCTCGGGTCGCTGCCGAACCACGTGCGCTGACGCCGCGCATACGTGCGCGTGGCCTTGCGGATCTGCTTGCGCGTCTCGTCCAACGGAACCCCGTCGCGCAAGTGCGCGACCACCTCTTTGTAGCCCACGCTGCCGAACGCCCGCGCGGTGTCCGGGTGCTGCTCGCGCAGCGCGCGCACCTCGTCCACGAAGCCTGCGGCGAGCATGGCGTCGAGGCGCTGCTCGATGGACCGCGTGAGCTGCTCGGGCGAGGGGTCCAGCACGATCATGAGCGAGGCGTAGCGCTTGCCGCCCAGCGCGTGCTCGGCCTGCAGGTCCCCGAGCGCGCGCCCCGTTTGCGTGTGGATCTCGAGCGCGCGGACGATGCGCAGCTGGTCGTTGGGGTGCACCGCCGCCGCCACCTTCGGGTCCACCAGCGCGAGGCGTGCGTGCAGCGCGGGGGCACCGATGGCCGCGCTCTCGGCTTCGAGGGACGCGCGCAGCGCGTGGTCCACCGCGGGCAGCGAGACGAGGCCACGCAGCAGCGACCGCAGCCAGAGCCCCGTGCCCCCGACCACCACGGGCAGCTTGCCGCGCGCGCGGATGTCCGCGATGACCGCGCTCGCGCGCCGCTCGAAGTCACCGGCGTCGATGCCCTCCTCCGGACCGACGATGTCCACCAGGTGGTGCGGCAGCCGCGCGCGCTCGTCGGCGGTCGGCTTGGCCGAGCCGATGTCGAAGCCGCGGTACACCTGCACGCTGTCGGCGCTGACCACCTCGATGGGGAACGCCTCGGCGAGCGCCAGCGCCACGCGCGTCTTGCCGCTGGCGGTGGGCCCGGCCAGCACCAAGAGCCGGTTGTCGGGCGAGGCGTCGCGTTCGTTCGGGCCCATGAATCAGCGCCCCAACCGCTTCTCGAGCTCGGCGAACGAGACGTCGTAGACCACCGGACGGCCGTGCGGGCAGTGGCCGCGGAACTCACCCACCTCGTCCATGGCGCGCAGCAGCGCCTGGCACTCGGGCACGCTCAGCGTGTCACCGCCGCGAATGGAGGCGTGACAGGCCATGGTGGCGATGGCCATGTCCACCGCGTCGCCGTAGGCGCGGTCGCCCGCCCGCGAGAGCTCGTCCAGCAGGTCCTTCACCAAGCGCTCGGGAGACGCGCGCCGAAGCAGCGTGGGCATGGCGTGCACGGCCAGCGTGCGGGCACCGATGGCGCTCAGCTCGAAGCCAGCGCGCGTGATGGCCTCGTGCGCTTCCTCGGCGAGCGCCACGTCACTCTCGGTCAGCTCCAGGCGCTCCGGGAAGAGCAGCCGCTGCGTGCTGACGCTGGCGCTCTGGTACGCGGTCTTCATGCGGTGGAAGACCACGCGCTCGTCGGCGGCGTGCTGGTCCAGCACCACCAGGCCGTGCTCGCCCTCGCACACGATGAGCATCTGGCGAACCTGCCCGAGCACGCGCAGCCGGCCGAACTCACCACGCGGCTCGCGCAGCGCATCGCCGCTCGCGTCAAGCGCGGCCGGGCCCGCCTCGAACACGCTCATCAAGCTGGTCTGAGCCGGGGCGCTTCGGCCCACGCGGGGCGCCCCGCCACTCGGCGCGGGGCTCGACACGGCGGCATACGGCACGGGACCAAGCAGAACGGCGTCCGATGGCGCTGGCGACAACGCTCCGAGGCCGCCGAGGCGCGCGTCCCAGAACCCGCTGCTCGAGCGGTTGGCGGGGCCCCCGAAGGCCTGCGTCCCGAGCTCCTTCGCCAGCACGCGGGTCACCGCTTCGTACGTGGCGGACCCGGCCGCGAAGCGCACCTCGCTCTTCTGGGGGTGGGCGTTCACGTCCACCTCTTCGGCGGGCAGGTCCACGTGCAGCACGCCGGCCGGGTAGCGCCCCGGAGGGATGACGCTGCCGTAGGCGAAGCTGATGTTGCGGGCCAGCGTGGCGTCGCGCACGGGCCGGCCGTTCACGAACAGGTAGAGGTTCTTGGCGCCCGTGCGCGCTCGCTCGGGGGCACCCAACGCCGCGCGCACCGTCAGCGAGCCACGCTGCCCTTCGATGCGCTGCAGGGTCTCGTCGCTGAAGTTGGCCTGCGCCCGCGCGAACCAGTCCTTGGCGGGCAGCCACTCGCCCACGCGGCGCTCGTTGCTGAACACGTGCAGGCGCAGCTCGGGGTGCGCCAGGGCCACGCGACGGCACACGTCGGTCACGTGGCTGGTCTCGGTCTGGCGGGCCTTCAGGAACTTCCGCCGCGCGGGCACCGCATAGAACAAGTCGCGCACGCTGATGGTGGTGCCGCTGGCGCAGCCGATGGGCTGGGCCGCCTCGGGCACGCCGCCGTGCACCCGCACCCGCACGCCTTCGACGTCGTCGGCCCGCCGGGTGGTCAGCTCGAAGCGGCTCACCGAGGCGATGGAGGGCAGGGCCTCACCCCGGAACCCCAGCGTCTTGATGTGCGTGAGGTCGTCGAACGAGCGGATCTTGCTGGTGGCGTGCCGCTGGATGGCGAGCGCCGCGTCCGCCGGCCCCATGCCGTGGCCATCGTCGCTCACCACGATGCTGTCCACGCCCCCCTCGAGGATCGTCACCGTGATGGTGGTGGCCCCGGCGTCCAGCGCGTTCTCCAGCAGCTCCTTCACCACGCTGGCGGGGCGCTCCACCACCTCGCCCGCCGCGATCTGGTCGATCAGCGCGTCGTCCAGCAACCGGATGCGCGGCTCGGCCTGACTCATGGGAATCCCGGTACCAGAGCGGGGCCTGCGCCGCAACGTTCCGGGGGCGGAACCCCAAGGGTCTTCGGCATTTGAGTTTCCAAGCAGTTAGGCTCACTTGGCGCGGGCCTTTCGTTGACCCCCCAAGACCCCGGTGATACGGTCCCTCGTCCCGCTTCAGCCTGTCCCCGCTTGAATGATGGCCACTAAAGTCTGCCCAGTTTGTAAGAACGAGTACGAAGGCGGCGAGGTCTTTTGCCCCCTCGACGGGGCTCGCGTGGTCACGCACACGCAGATGGAATCCGGGGACATTCCAGACGATCCGCTCATCGGGCAGATGCTCGACAAGTACACGGTCATCCGCCAAATCGGTGAAGGCGGCATGGGCCTCGTCTACGAGGGCATCCACACCGTCATCGAGAAGCGAGTGGCCATCAAGCTCCTGCGCGACGACTTCTCGAGCCGCCCCGAGGTGGTGGCGCGCTTTCGCCAGGAAGCCAAGAGCGCCTCGCGCATCGGGCACGAGCACATCGTCGACATCACCGACTTCGGCGAGACCGTCACCGGCGCCAGCTACTTCATCATGGAGTACCTGGAGGGCGAGGACCTCGCGAACGTGCTCGAGCGCGAGGGGGTGCTCGCGGTGCAGCGCGCCATCGCCATCGTCTCGCAGTGCTGCCGAGCGCTCGGGGCCGCGCACTCGAAGGGCATCGTCCACCGCGACATGAAGCCCGAGAACATCTTCTTGGTGTCGCGCCACGACAACGCGGACTTCGTGAAGATCGTGGACTTTGGCATCGCCAAGATGTCGGACATCGAGACCCCGGGTGAGCCCGGCCGCAAGCTCACAAAGACCGGCATGATCTTCGGCACGCCCGAGTACATGTCGCCAGAGCAGGCCGCGGGTAAGCACCTCGACCACCGCGTCGACGTGTACGCCATGGGCGTCATCCTGTTCGAGTGCGTCACGGGGCGCGTGCCGTTCGTGGGGGACTCCTTCATGGGCATCCTCACGCAGCACATGTTCGAGGAGCCCCCGCCGCTGGCGGAGGTGAACCCGCACGTGGAGTGCAGCGCCGAGCTGGAGATGGTCATCTACAAGGCGCTCGCGAAGGCGCCCGAGGACCGCTACCAGGACATGCCCGCGCTGCTGGAGGCGCTCGAGGCCGCGTCCGAGGGCCGCGTGGCCAAGTCCACCCTCGCTGGCTACGGCGAGCCCGTGAAGGCACCGCGGAAGCCGCCGCGCTCCATCGCCCCGGGCCGGGCGTCGTCGCCCACGTCTCTCGCGCCGCCCCCCGAGCGCAGCAAGCTGCCCATGATCCTCGCCATCGTCACCGTGCTGGCGCTCGGTGGTGGGGTGGCGGCCTGGTTCATCAGCCAGCGGCCGGTCGAAGTCACCAACACCCCGCAGGTGAACACGCCGCCCGTCACGGGCGTGGTGGACGCGGGGGGGCAGCCGCAGGTGGCCGTGGCTCCCGCCGAAGCGGTGGACGCGGGGCCCGAAGGCCCAGCCATGACGGTCGTGCGCGTGGAGACGCGCCCCGAGGGCGCCAGCGTCCAGGTGGCCAACACCACGCAGATCTGCGGGCCCACGCCGTGCACCCTCGAGGTCATCTCCGGGGTGCCCATCGTGCTGCAGGCGCGGCACGGCTTGTCGGTGGGCGACCTCGAGATCACGCCGCAGGGCTCGAGCACCACGGTGCAGATGGCGCTCATTCGCCGCACCGGTGCGGGCGCGCGGCCCACCACGGGCACGTCCATGGCCGACCCCAGCGACACGCGCATGACCGACGGTCAGACCAGCGGGATGACCGGGGACCTGAAGGTTCCGGACATCTTCCGCTGAGCCGCTCGCGCCTCGCCTCCTGCTGAAGCCCGTGCGCTGCGTCGGTGGCTGAAGCGCTTGCGCTTGGTGCAGCCGGGCCCCAGGGTGGCGGCGCCATGACGCTCTCGGCTCCGGACTCGGATACCCTCGAAAAGACGCTCGCAGACCTCGAGTGGGACAGGCTCTCGCTCGCCGTGGCCGAGCGCTGTCGCGGGCCGCTGCGTGCGCGCCTCCAGCGCTTGCCCATCGCCCAGACGCGCGAGGGCACCCAGATCGCGCTCACGGAGACCCGCGAGGCCATGACGCTCGCCTCCATGGGCGAGGCCCTGCGCGTGGATGGCGCGCGCGAGGTGCTGCCGCAGCTGGCACGCCTGCAGAAGCGCGGTGCGCTCGATGGCCCGGCGTTGCGCGACCTGATGAGCGTGCTCGGCGTGGCGCGCGTGCTGCGGCTCTTCCTCGCGAGGCACCGGCACGTGGCCCCCGCCCTGCACGCGCGCTGCGCGCTCGACCCCACGCTGGACGTGCTGCTGGACGAGCTGGAGAACGCCATCGAGTCGGACGGCAGCGTGTCGGACCGCGCCAGCCCCGAGATTCGGCAGCTGCGCACCGAGGTGGCCAACCTGCGCGCGCGCCTGATCGCGAAGCTCGAGGAGATCCTCCACGAGAAGGCGGCCATCCTGTCGGACAGCTTCTACACCGAGCGTGACGGGCGCTACGTGGTGCCCGTGCGGCGTGACGCGCACGAGACGCTGCCCGGCATCGTGCACGGCACCAGCAGCAGCGGGAACAGCGTGTTCGTGGAGCCGCGCGCGCTGGTGCCCTTCGGCAACCGCTTGAAGATGGCGCAGGCCGAGCTCGACCGCGAGATCATGCGCTTGCTCGCGGTGCTGTCGGAGCTGGCGGCCGAGCGCCTGCCCAGCTTGATGGCCGCGGTGGACGCCATCGACCACGCCGACCTGCGGGGGGCCTCGGCGCGCCTCGGCGAAGACCTGCGCGCGCGCGTCATCGACCTGGCGGACGACGCGGAGATCGACCTCAAGGCGGCGCGTCACCCGCTGCTGCTCTTGGACGGAGTGGAGGTGGTGCCGAACGACCTGCCCATCGCGGCGGGGCGCGCGCTGGTGCTGTCGGGGCCCAACGCGGGCGGCAAGACGGTGGCGCTCAAGACGCTGGGGCTCGCGGCGCTGATGATGCGCGCGGGCCTGCCCATCCCCGCGGGCGATGGCAGCCGCTGCGGCTTCTTCTCGCACGTGGCCAGCGACGTGGGCGACGACCAGAACCTCCACAAGAACCTCTCCACCTTCTCGGCGCACGTCACGCGCTTGGTGCGCATGCTCGACGAGTGTCAGCCCGGCGCGCTGCTGCTGATGGACGAGCTGGCCGGCGGCACGGACCCGGAAGAGGGCTCGGCGCTGGCCTGTGCGCTGGTGGACACCCTCTGTCGGCGCGGCGGCGCGGTGGCGGTCACCACGCACTACGAGGCTCTGAAGGCGATGGCCATGCGTGACGAGCGCCTGATGA
The DNA here is from genome assembly GCA_964510015.1 of uncultured Sandaracinaceae bacterium. GTDB lineage: Bacteria > Myxococcota_A > Polyangia > Polyangiales > Houyiibacteriaceae > JADJJE01. Next base: position 2,032 of record CAZEAA010000161.1, on the reverse strand, counting down.
GCGCGGCCGTGGGCTTCGACGTGGCGCAGATGCTGCCCACCTTCGAGGTCACGCTGGGGATGCCCGGCGCCTCGAGCGCGCTCGACGTGGCGCGGCGCTTCGGCGTGCCCGAGGTGGTCATCGAGCGTGCGCGCGCGGTGCTGCCCGAGCAGACCCGCGACTTCGACCAGCTGGTGCGTAGCATCGAGGTGCTGCGGCAACAGACCCAGCGCAGCCTCGAGAGCGCCGCAGAGCGTGAGCGCGCGGCGGAGGCCCTCCAGCAGAAGGCGCAGGCCAAGCTGGACGCGCTCACGGTGGCCGACCAACGCACGGTGGAGCGCGCCACCACCAAGCTGTTCGACGACCTGCGCGATCTGCGGCAGGGCATCAAAGAGGCACGCAAGGCGCTGCGCGAGGCGCGCGACGAGCAGTCGCTCCAGGCGCTCCTCAAGAAGACCGACGACGCGATGCGCGCGACCAACACGCTGGTGGCCGAGACCCGCGTGGGCCGTGAGGAGACGCGCGCCGAAGCGAGCGCCGCGCCGAGCATGGGGGAGGCCGAGATCGCCGTCGGTGCCACGGTGCACGTGGCTCACCTGGGGCGCAGCGCCGTGATCGTGGAGGGGCCGCTCAAGGGCAAGGTGCGCGTCGCCGCGGGCGCTCTCAAGCTGTGGGTGGACGTCAGCGAGCTGCGCAGCGCTTCGAAGGAGCGCGTGCCGGATCGCGCATCGGCCGCGGAGCCCCTGGGGTTGCCCCTGAGCAAGGCGCCCAGCTTGCCCACCGCGGACAACACGCTCGACGTGCGCGGCATGCGGGTGGACGACGCGCTGGCCTTGCTGGAGGCGTTCTTGGACCGCATGTTCGGCGCGGGGGAGGCCACGGCCTACGTCCTGCACGGCGTGGGCAGCGGTGCGCTGCGCGACGCGGTCCGGCAGCAGCTGCGCGAGCACACGCGCTACGTTCGGGATCACCGGACGGGGGAGCGCGACGAGGGTGGGGACCGCATCACGGTGGTGCAGCTGGTCCACTGAGCGTGGTGGCGCGCCAACGCGCGAGGCTGCCAGCCCATCATCACGCTTGAACCCTTCGCGGGGCCCGGTTATAGGAACCACGTGAGCGAACGCGGGCAACCCACTTTGAGGGAGCTTCAGCACCGCGCCGAACGTGCCCTCGAGGGCGGTCGGCGCGCAGACATCGAGCGCGCGCTGATCGACCTGGCGCGCGTGGCGCCGGTGGGCAGCGACGCGGCGCTCTTTGCGCACCGGCACCTGGCCGAGCTGCACCTCGAGGACAACCCCTGGCGTGCGGCGCTGCACCTGCGTCGCGCCATCGACGCGGGCCACCCCCGTCACGGCGACGTGCTGCACGCGCTCATGGGCCTGTGCCAGGCGCTGCTCGGAAACTACGCCTACGCGGCGCGCTGCTACCGGCGTGCGCTGAGCTTCGCGCCGGGCACCCCGTGGTACCACCACAACCTCGGCCACCTGTTGGACGTGGGCCTCGACGATCTCGCTGGCGCCGAGCACCACCTGCGCATCGCCTACGAGCAAGAGCCGCTGCACGACGAAGTCGTGGCGTCGCTGGCGCACTGCCTGGGCCGGCGCGGCAACCTCCCGGAGGCGCTCGTGCTGGCGCGCGAGGCCGTGTCCCTCGCGCCTCGTCACAAGGAGCACCGCGCGCTCAAAGAGTGGATTGAGCAAGGCGCCCCCGCCAAGCGCCCCCGCACGGTGAAGCGTGTCATGGGCCGGGTGGGTGGCGCAGCCGCTGCTTCTGGCGCCGATGCCGGGCCGGACCTCGGAGACGTGGACGACATCGAGGACGTCTCCGCCTACGAAGACGACTTCTCGGAGTCGGTGGCGGCGCTGCTGGTGGACCAGATGATCGCGGGGGGCTTCGACCCGGACGACATCACCTGCGCCCGCGACGTGCTCGACGACTACATCGGTCTGCGCGATGCGGTGGGTCGCCCCGACGTGCTGGCCGCCGCCGTCGAGTACACCGTGTCGCAGCTGCGCGGGCTGGGACGCAGCCAGCAGAACATCGCGGACCGCTA
>CAZEAA010000160.1:0-12717 GCA_964510015.1 uncultured Sandaracinaceae bacterium | reverse complement strand
TGCTGGCCGACGAATTCCTGCGGCGCTTCGCGGCGTCCGAGGACAAGGCGGTCACGGGCTTCGACGACGCGGCGCACGCGCAGCTGCTCACCTATCCGTGGCCCGGCAACGTGCGCGAGCTGCAGAACGCGGTGGAACAGGCCGTGGTGCTGGCCAGCGGGCCCCTGGTGACCGCGAGCGACCTGCCCATCGGGCCCATGAGCGAGCGCGGCAGTGACCCGCTCAGCATGATCATCCCGGGGGTCACGCTGGCCGAGCTCGAGCGCTACGCCATCTTGAAGACGCTCGAGTCGGTGGACGGGTCCCCCGCGCGGGCCGCCGAGATCCTGGGCATCAGCCGGCGCACCATCCACTACCGGCTCAACGAGTGGGGCCTGGGCCGCGGGCGAACGTAGGCTGCGCTGGCTAACGCTTGCTGGGGGTCGGGCGGGTCTCCACCACGCCGCTCGGCGTGTCGAGCGAGAGCAGCTCCAGCAGCGTCCCCACGCTGCCGTCGTAGGCGCTGAACAGCTCGGCGAGCACGCGCAGCTCCGGGCTGGGCGGCGGCTCGGTCATCAGCTTCTCGAGCGCCCGCTGGACGAGCACCCGCCGCACCTTGAGCTGTCCCAGCAGCTCCGGGGACACCAGGTCGGTGGCGTCCACGATGGAACGGGGCTCGAGGCGGCGGGTCACGGGGGTGACACAGAGCAAGGTCCGTGCCGGCGAAGGAGTGGTTTTCGGCCGCCCGCGACGACGGAACGGGGGCAATCACGCTGGGCGGTCTGTCATGGACCATCGTGCCGTTTGGTTACGTCGACTGTTCCGCGAGTTCCTGTGGGGCTCCGGGCTGGCACGAGGTCCACGCGCTCCTGCTCGGCGACGACGGGCAGACCGGCTTCGTCATCTTGTACCTCATGCGGGACGACACGCAGAACGTGCGCACTGGCTATGGTCTTCGGTTCGACGAGCTGGGCACACTGCCGAACATCTCGCTACCTGCACCCTGGCACGTCCCGTGAGCGGCGCAGCGGCGCGGTGAGGTGATAGCTTGGCCGGCATGACAAGCGTGCAGAAGATCTTGGTCCCCGCCCTGACCGCGTTCATGGGATGCGCCGTCGGTGTGTCCGTGCCGGTGCTCCAGGCGCAGCAAGCGGGAACGCAGCAGCCCGTGATGCCCACTGGGCCGCAGGCTTGGTCCTACGAGTGCGACCCCCTCGTCCCGTATGGCAACTTCCGGCCCTTCAACGCGATGTTGAACGCGCGTGCACAGCAAGGGTGGGAGGTGGTGGGCTTCGCAGGCGAAGAGGGGTGCGCCTGCTTCCGGCGCCGCCGCTGAGCCTCGGTCCGGTCCTCCGCGCATGCCGCAGCGAATCCACATCATGGGCACCAGTGGCTCGGGCAAGTCGCACCTCGGCCGGCGTCTGGCGAGCGCGCTGCGCATCCCTCACGTGGAGCTCGACGCGCTGTTCCACGGGCCCGACTGGACCCCGGCAGAGCCCGAGCGGTTTCGCGCCGACGTGGCGCGCGTGGCTGCGAGCGACGCGTGGATCGTGGACGGGAACTACGCCGCCGTGCGCGAGGTGCTGTGGGCACGCGCCACGCTAGTGATCTTCCTGGACCGTCCCCGCTTCCGCGTGATGAGCCAGCTCGCGGCTCGCTCCCTGTCGCGCTCGCTACGCGGGACCCCGCTGTGGAACGGAAACCGCGAGCACCTGCGCAACCTGCTGCGGCGCGACCCGCGCGAGAACGTCCTGCTGTGGAGCTGGCTGCGCTACGCCCCCGACAGGGCCGAGTTCAGGGCCGCGGCGACCGACCCGCGCTGGGCGACCGCGCGCTTCGTGCGGGTGCGTTCCGTGGCCGAGGCGCTGAGTCTCACGTGCGCGGGCTGACCCGCCGCTCCGCACGCTCGCGCTCGACCCACGGCGCTGGCACCCGCAGCAAGACCACGTATATCGGGTGGCTTGGAAGAACCGATCGCGATCGAGGCGTTGAACGCCCTGTCTCTCGAGCTGCACGCGCTCTGCCACCAGCTCCCGCTGCGGGCCTTCCAGACGCGAGCGCTCGAGGGGATCAGCGCGCTCATCCCGCACGACTCCGCGCTCATCGCCGTCGGCACGGTGCGGGCGGGCGTGCCCGAGGCGCACGATGCATTTCTCCATCGTCAGACCCCAGAGCTGATGCAGAGCTGGGAGCTCGTAAAGACCGAGGACGTGGTGTCCTTCATCACGACCTCGAGCCCCGGGAAGACCTTCGCGTTCGAGTCCGCCGTGACGTATCCGCCGGGGTCCGGGATCATGGCGCACTGCGAGCGCTTCGGGATCCTGCAGCTGCTCTCCACCGCCACGGTGGACACGCGCGCGGGGAGCTTCGTGGTGGTCTCGCTCTACCGCGCCGAGCGTGAGCACCGCTACACCGAGCGTGAGCGCGCGACGATGGAGCTGCTCATGCCGCACCTGGTGGCCAGCATGCGCATGGCGCGCATCGACGACCTGCGGCGCGCGACGCACGTGCACCTGGCGCATGCCCCGGCCGCGGCGATCATCAACCGTCAGGGGGTCGTGCTCGAGGCCGAGTCGCGCTTCTTCGACCTGCTCGCGCTCGTGGAGGCCGACTTTCGAGGGCCGACGCTCCCCGAGCCGTTGATGCCCTTCGCGCGCGTGACCGCGCCCGAGCGGCGTCCCGTGGGGCGCCTGATGGTGCGCGCGGATCCGGCGTCGGATGTCGTGCTGCTGCACGTCCGCGGGGCGCTCCCGGCGGACACCCTCACGCAGCGCGAGCGCGAGGTCGCCGCGGGCTTCGCGTCGGGGCTTTCCACGAAGGAGATCGGCGAGAGCCTCGGCATCGCGGCGAACACCGTGCGCGTCCACGTCACGCGCATCTACGCGAAGCTCGGCGTCGTCAACAAGGCCGAGCTCGCGTCGATGCTCGCGGGGCTGGACTAGAAGTCGCGCACGCGCATGGCGCCGAGGCAGTTGCCCGCCGAGGTGCCCTCGCCCTGGCCGACCGACGCGCCGAAGAAGCCGGGGACCTGCGTGCCGCCGTGCGCCGCGTGCGGGACGTTCATGCCCGTGGCTTCACCCGACGCGCAGAAGTGCTCACCCATCGGCTGGATGCCGGTCATGTAGAAGGCGTAGGGCTCGAACGTGCCGACGGCCGCCCAGCTGTAGACGTTCGTGTAGGCCATGATGCAGCCCGCGTCCCCGCTCGCGTCGTTCCCCGGTCGCCCGATCAGGCCGCCGAGCACGAGCGGACGCGTCATGATCTCGATGCCGTCTGCGCCGTAGGCGTGCCAGCTGGTCATCGCGGCGGTGATCGTGGTGGGGCCGCGGTAGTCGGTCGGTCGCCCGTGGTGTGGCGCGCCGATGCCGTGGGCGAGCTCGTGCGCGATGGTGTTCTCGATCTCCTGCTCCAGCGTGTACGGCATGGGGATGCCGGCCATCGCGGCGCGCGCAGCCTGGGCGGCGTAGCTCGCCTCCATGCCGGGGATGTCGAACACCACCAGCGTCGAGCGCCGCGGCGTCTTCCCGTGTGTGGTCAGCGGGCGGTTTTCGCCCGAGACACCGTCCGGGAGATCCTCCGCGACCATGCGCAGGCCGTACTGCTCGCCGAGCGACGCGCCGCCGCGGTTCGGGGCAATGAGACGGCCCTCTTCGAGCTCGCCCTGCGAAAGCTCCACCACCGTGATGCCGGAGATCTGGAAGCGACCGAGACCGCGGCGCGCTCGCGCGCCGATGCGGTTCTCGACGACCAGATCCTTCACGCTCGGGCGCAGCAGCGGAACGCCAGCGACCCCCATCTGCTGTCGCGAGTGCATGCCCCGCACCTGCATCCCGCGGTACTCCTCGTAGGCGCTCAGGCCGTCGCCCGCGTTCGGGTTGCCAGGCTGGACGTCCGCGTCCTCGTCGTCTGCACCCGAGAAGCCCACGAGCGCCTTCCAGGCGTCGGCGATGCGCGAGTCCTGCGCGCGCCGCGGGATGCGCAGGGCCGTGTCCGTGTCGGGAGCGCCCTCGAGCCTGCCGACCACCATGCGTCCGTTCGAGAGCACCGCCGTGACCTGCAGCGCACCGCTTGCGCCCCAGTCGTAGGCGCCCACGAGCACGGTGACGTCGTCCTCGCCCTCCACCTCCGCGTGCTGCCCCTCGTTCGAGATCACGACGCCGCTCGCGGGCTGGGTCGCGGGAAAGCCGAGGTCGGGCGCGTCCGTTCCGCCGGTGAGCGGCCGGTTCAGCGAGACGCCACGCTCGCGCGAGACATCCACCAGGTCGAAGCGCATCGATGTGGCGTGCAGGCGGGGCTCGCCTCCCTCCGTTCCACGGAGAACCGCGCGGACGCGCAGCCCGTTGCCGGGGGTTCCCTCGTTCGCGCCTCCCTGCGGCATGAAGTCCTCGTAGTCTTCGGGGACCACCACGAGCTCCACGTCGAGCGGCTCCACTGGCACGAGCGTCCAGCGCAGCGTGCCCGACTGCGGCGTGTGCCGGTAGCGGCGCTCGAGGACGGTGCTCGGCTCGTCGGCCAGCTCGTCCATCCAGTACTGCTCCCACGAGAAGCTGCTGGTCAGCGTGGTGCCCGTGTCGGGAAGGTGAGGCCGCTCGTCGTAGTCGTAGTAGGGGAGGCCCACGTGCGACGTGCCCGTCCCTCGATAGCTGATCGGCTCGTCCACCGGGCCGTGGATCCCGCCATAGCGCGTCTCGAAGTCTCCTGGATGGAACGACACGTCGTAGCGCCCCTCGGCGAGCTCGAGCACCACGTCCACGCTGTCGAGCGCCGTGCCTGCGCCATGGTCGTAGCGCTCCTCGAAGTGGTTGTCTCGACGCGAAGTCCAGCGCTCGTCGAGCGAGGCGGTCACGGGGCCCGTGCCGCGCAGGATCACGTACTGCTCGTCCACGCTGGCGACCTCGAGAGGGATGGTGCCAGTGATGCTCGCGCGGCGCGTGGCGTAGGTGACCGTCGCGCCGAGCGCCCACGTGGTGTACCCGTCCTCGACGAAGGTGAAGGGCGCGCTCTGCTCGTAGGTATAGCGAATCTCCCAGCGGTCGAACGCCGCGAAGCGCTGCGCGGAGGTATCGGGCGGGTCGTCGTCGTCGGGACGTGAGCCATCGGGGTCGACGCACGCGCAGGTGAACACGAACGCAAAGAGCAGCGCGCGGATAGGGAAGTGATGCATGGAGTCAACCTACGTTCGCGACAGCGGGATCGCCGTAGCGCGAATGCGCTATCGCGATGGGCTCTCGCGCGGCTCGAGCGCGCATCCCGCTTGCCCTTCGCAGTCGCCCACCGAGAGCTGGGCGCAGTCGAGCGCCAGCCCCTCGCAGCGCGGCGTCCACGTGCAGCCCGGGAGGAGCGTGCAGTTCGAGGCGCTGCCGGAAGCGCAGTCGATGAAGACCACGCCGCAGCGGCCGACGATGCCGATCCAGTCGCAGCCGGGCGTGGCTACGCACTCCTCCACGTCGAGGCCCGCACACTCGCGCGGGAGCTCGTCGCAGCGACCTGCCTCGAGGCAGCCGATGCTCTCGGTACACTCGCTCACGTCGAGCGCTTCGCACCGGGTCGCCGTGCCGCGGCAGACCAGGTCGTGTCCGCCGTCGGTGGGGTTCGTGGCGCCGTCCGCGCCGGCGTCGCGCGTGCCCGTGGCGGCGTCCCCGCACCCCCATGTGACCAGGACGAAGAGCGAGACGAAGAGGGCGAGCGTCGACCGAAAGCCAAGCGCGTAGTGCATGCTGCCCAGCATGCGGCGCGTTCGAGGGACCGTCCGTAGTGCGTTTGCGCTAGGCAGCGCTACGGGACGATCTCGATGACCGCGTACGGCACCACCGCGCGGTAGAGCTGCTCGGCCTCGGGCGAGGACACCGCGATGCAGCCCTCGGTCCAGCCCACCTCGGTGCTGAAGGGGATCAGGCCCGCCCAGGCCGGGGTCCCGTGCACGCCGATGTCGCCGCCGATGCCCACCCCGCGCGGGATGCTTCCGTCGCGGCGCCCTTCGCGATAGCGCACGCGGTCGTCCGCGTTGGGATAGGAGACGTGCAGGAAGCGGTGGAAGTCGCGGCTGCGGTGGCGGCTGTCGATGGTGTAGCGGCCCTCGGGGGTGCGGCCGTCGCCCTCCATACGCTTCGGGCCCGCGCCGCCGCGTCCCATGGCGGCGCGGAAGCTGACCACGCGCGTGGCGCCGGAGAACGCCTCGAGCAGCCGCCCCGACTTGGACACGCGCAGCCGGTCGATGCGCGTGTTCGCCGGGATGCTGCCGCCCAAGTCCTGTCCGCGCGCCACGAAGGCGAGGCTCGCACTCACGCACGCCGCGCAGGCGGCGACCAGGCCCAGCGCAGCCAGGCGTCGCAGGGCAGTCCGTCGGTGCAGCGGTCTCACGCGGGAGCTCAACGCGCGCTGAGGCATGCCTCTTCCCTCATGACAGCCCTCATGACAGCCAGGCCTACGCGCGCACTTGCTCGTAGTCGGGCGCGGCCTTCACCACCAGCTGCCGCCGCACGTCCTCGAGGGGCTGCTCGAGCAACTCCACCCAGTCGGTGACGGGCAGGAAGCGCGCGCGCAGGCCACGCACGAAGCCGCCCATGATGACATCGCGGTTCTGGAACACGCGCGGGTCCACCAGGCCCTTGGCGCCCGGCTGACCGCCGGCCAGCGCGCTGACGAGGAGCCCCGTCAGCACCAGGAAGCCCACGCCCAGGTTACCCATCTGCGCGAAGCCGAAGGCCAACAGCGAGAGCTCGCCCACGATGTCGCCGCGGTAGCCGGTGAGCGTGTGCCAGAGGTCGTGCGTGTCGCGCATGTACTCGCGCAGGAACGCCAGCTCGGGGTGCGTGACGTGCTCGGTGATCGCGCCCTGCCGAGACGCCTCCACCAAGCCGTCGGCGCTGATGCCCTCGGACTCCACGAAGGCCAGGTAGGCCCGCCCCACGCTGCCGTCGGGCATCTGCCGGAGGCGCGCGCGATCGGTCAGGGCCTGCACCACCGGCGGGCGCTTGGCGAAGAGCGCGCGGCCCTCGGCGGACTCCAGGAAGCGGCCCACGGCGCGCACCTCGAGGGGTCCGATCATCGACTCGAAGAGCGTGAACACGTGGCGCGTGTCGTTCGGGTCTTCGAGGATGCCCCTCAGCCCCCCCGCGATGCGGGTGGGGTGGAACATGGGCATGCCCGCGCGGTGCATCAGCTTCGCCGTGCGCAAGAAGAGGCGCCCTTCCTCGCGCAGCGACCCGAGCGGCGAGCGCAGCGACCCGAGGGGCAGCGTGGTCGTGGTTCCGAGAGCCATGCTCAGGAGCTTACCACGGCGGGCGACGCGTTCGCCCACCAGGCCTCGAGCTCCTCGCGCGTGGTGCAGCGCCGCGCGGGCGGCAGGCTGCTCAGGAACACCTTGCCGTAGCCCTTCTGCACCACGCGGCCGTCCAGCACCGCCACCACGCCGCGATCGCGCTGGGTGCGGATCAGGCGCCCGAAGCCCTGCTGTAACGTGAGCGCCGCGGCCGGCACCAGGTAGCGCATGAACGGGCTCTCGCCCTGCTCCTCGAGGGCGCGGCAGCGCGCAGCGATCAATGGGTCGCTCGGCACCGAGAAGGGCAGCTTGTCGAGGATCACCAGGCGCAGCGCGTCACCGGGCACGTCCACGCCTTCCCAGAAGCTCAGCGTGGCGAACAGCACCGCGTGGTGGGCCTCACGGAAGCGCTCGAGCAGCGTCCCCTTGGGCGCCTCGCCCTGCACGAAGACGGGCTGTGTGATCACCCGCGCGCAGCGCTCGGCCAGCAGGCGCATCGCGCGCACCGACGTGCACAGCACGAAGGCGCCACCGCCGGTCATGGCCACCAGCTGAGTGATCTCGTTCACCGCCCGCGCGAGGTAGTCGGGCGCACGCGGATCCGGCATGCTGGTGGGCAGATACAGTGCGGCCTGCTGCGCGTAGTCGAAGGGCGACGACACGCGCGCCTCGGTGATCTCGAAGTCGATGCCGAGGCGCTGCCGGATGAACTTGAAGTCGCCCGCCGTGGACAGCGTGGCGCTCGTCAGCACCACCGCCCCCACGCGCTCCCACACCTCGCTGCGCAGGAGGTCGCTCACGTCCACCGGCCGCGAGCCGATCATGCGCCCACGCCCGCGCGCCTCGCTGTAGGCCACGCGCTGGCCGCCCTCGGGGGTCTCGGCGATCTGGATCAGCTGGCGACGTTGCTCGGCGGCGCGGCGCGCCAGCTGGGCCAGGCGGTCGCTCTCGTGCGCCCGCTGGCCGAGGTGCTCCTCGACCCGACCGAGGGCGTCGTCCAGCGCAAAGAGGGCGTCCTCCACGTGGCCCGCGAAGGTCTCCCGCGAGAGGTGCGCGCGGCCCAGGCCCGGGTCCGGCAGCGCGCCGAAGAAGCGCCCGGCCGCCACCACCAGCGCGTCGCTCATCGCGCGCGCGGACTTGCCCTCGTCGGCGATGGCCCGCGCCAGCTCGTCCGCCAGGCGCTCCACGCCCGCGGTGCTGACCTCGTGCCCGAAGAACTGCGTGGCCACGTCCTCGATCTGGTGGGCCTCGTCGAAGATCACCGCGTCGTAGTCGGGCAAGAGCCCGCCGCCGTGGGGGCCGCGCACCGCCAGGTCCGAGAAGAAGAGGTGATGGTTCACCACCACGATCTGCGCCTCGCGCGCGCGCTCGCGCATCTGCGTCACGAAGCAGCTGTCGAAGTAGCGGCAGCCCTTGCCCACGCGTGTGTCGGAGCCGCTCACGATGTGCGGCCAGACGGGGTGGTCTTCGGCCAGCGCCGTGAGCGCCGCGCGGTCGCCCGTGAGGTTCTCCTCCTGGAACGCTTGCAGCACCGGCAGCGCGCTGCGGAAGCGCGGCTCCACGGCGCGCGGACTGGCCACGAACTCGGCGAAGCGGCGCCGGCACACGTAGTTGGAGAGGCCCTTCATGGCGCTGGCGCGCACGGGCATGCCCAAGTGCTGGCGCAGGAGCGGCAGGTCGTGGTCCAGGATCTGGTCCTGCAGCGTGCGCGTGCCGGTGGAGACCACCACCTTCTGGCCGCTCAGGATGGCGGGCAGCAGGTAGGCCAGCGTCTTGCCGGTGCCGGTGCCCGCCTCCACCAACAGCATGCGGCGGTCTTCGAGCGAGCGCTGCACGGCCTCGGCCATGCGCATCTGGCCCTCGCGGTGCTCGTAGCCCGGAATGACGCGCGCGAGCGGACCCGTGGGCCCGAGCAGGTCCGCGGCGCGCATCAGAAGAGCTGAGAGGTGAGCAGCGCCGACTGCGCCGCCTGGTCGAACGCGCCCGGGGTCAGCGAGAAGCGCACGCGCGCGCCGCTCTCCACGCGCTCCACGAACACCAGGATGGGCGCCGGCGGGGTGTCCTGCGTGAGCGCACCGCCGAGGGCCCGCACCGCCGGGAAGGCCAGCAGGCCAAAGGCACGGCCGAGGTGACCCGGCATCACCACCCACGCGGAGAGCACGCGCGGCGAGGCGCTGTCGAGCGCGCGGGCCACGTCGGGCTGCGCCGCGAGGCTGTGCGGCGCGACGGCGTCGGCCGGGCTGCCGAGCTCTGTGAAGAAGGCCGCCGGCAGCGGGTGCACGGTGGCGTCGTTGGGCGACTGCGCGAGGGCCAGCACCGAGTGCGTGTCGTCGGCCTGGTGGTGCAGCGCCGGGACGGGCGGCGTGGCGCGCGTGCAGACCGGCACCCGCGCAGCCACGGCCAGGTTGCGGCGGGGCTCGGCGTTGGGGCAGCCCAGCAGGTCACCCAGCAGCGCGCGCACGTACGGGGTCGCGAGGGCCGCGTTCAGCGCGGAGGCCTCGGCGCCCGGCCCGGACGGTGTGGCCAGCAGGGCGAAGCCGCCCTCGTCGGTGGCGCCGAGACCGAACATCAGCACACCCCCCGAGCGCTCGCGCTGCGAGGCGGAGAGCGCGGTCAGGGCCGCCTGGTCTTCGGGGCGCAGGCGCTGCCCACCGACGTCGGCCAACATCGCCAGCAAGCCCTCTTCTTGGGCCGCGGGCGCCACGATGCCGCCGATGCTGGTGCCCTGGGGCAAGCGACCGAGCGCCGCGGTGGGCACCTCGGGCATTGCCGCCAGGGCACGCGCCGCGGGCGAGCCCGGGGTCAGCTCGCCCTCGAAGGTCACGCCCAGGCCGTGGGCCGTGGGGCCGATCCAGGCCGTCACCGTCGCCACGTCGGGCATGTAGGCCGTCAGCGCGCGCATGGCGGTGGAGATGGTCTGCACGAAGGCCTCGGGGTCGCCCAGGGCCGGGGGCGCAGCGTGCGCCTCGCGCTCCGCCCGCACCGCCGCCAGGGCCGCCGCCACGTGCTGATCGAGCGCCCCTTCCAGTTCGGTGCGTGCGCGCCGGGCGATCACCCCTTCGGCGCTGCGGATGTGCAGGCCGGGCGCCCCCAGCTCGGCGCTGCGCACGCGCGACACCAGATAACCGAGGGCCGCCTGGATGTGCGCGGGGTCGCGCGCCATCAGCAGCACGTCCTCGTAGAGGACGACCACCGGCTGACCCGCGACGGGCGCGGTGCCCACGAAGCGGCTGCCCGACGGCCCACCCGACACTATCGGAACGCTGGTCCCGAGCGGGGCCGTCCCCGTGTCCAGCGTCACCAACGCCGCCACGACCTGAGCTTCGTCCTCCACGCGCACGGCCACCAAGGGAGCGTCGTCGCGCACCCGGGCTCGTATGTTCTCGGGAATGGGAGCGAAGCGCTCGTACAACCCGCCCATGGTGGCGGGCAGCATGGTGCGGAGCGTCTCGGCGCGGACCTGATCGCGCACCCCCGTCAGGGCGTCGCGGCCGCCCGAGAACCAGATCTCGACCGTCATGTTGGCCGGCGGCGTGGCGTCCAGCGCGGGGGCCACGGGCGGCGTGACCTCGGCGGCGGCTTCGTCACGACCGCTGCAGCCCGGGGCCAGCAGGGACAGCGAAGCCAGCATCAAGAGCCCCGGACGCGCGCGCCCGAGCAGAGAGCGGGACGAGGAGGTGCGGAGCAGGTCACGGGGGGAGCGGGGGAGGCTCTCGAGCATGGCCTACGCTAGCAGCGTGCCGCCCGCCTGGCGATCCGCTGCGTCAAGCCCGCTCGCCGTGCAGCAGAGGCGGCAGCAGCGGGTCCCGCAGCGCCCGGTAGCGGCCCGCGAAGCCGGTGCGCATGGGGGTGTCGGGCAGCCCCTCGAGCGCGCGCTCGAGACGCTCGGCCACGTGGCGGTTGTGGGCGCCCAGCGGGTGGCGCTCCAGGTAGTCCAGCAGGTAGGTGACCCGGGCCCCCGGCAGGGCGCGCCCAAGGCGCTGCAGGGTCAGGTGATAGAACTCGTTTTCCGCGTTCAACGCATCGTCGCCGACGGTCATGGGTCGGTGTACGCCCGGCCCCGGGGGGATCCTTCCCTGCCAAAAACGTCGGTGAATGTGGGCAAGAGCGCCGCGAGAGCGACGGACTCAGGGGCACGTGTCCAGCCGCGCAGCCCAGAGGCGCACGGCGCGCACCCCCCCGGCGTAGTCCGGCAGCGTGCGGCCCAGCGGGGGCATGCGCCGCAGCGGGTCGGTGGACTCCATGCGCTGCACCACGAAGCTGCGGTCCGGGTCACCGGGCGCGATGCGCAGCGTTCCGGCGGGCGCGAAGAACTGGGCCTCGTCGCACAGGTGCGTGTCCGCCAGCGACCGCTCGATGCGCATGTCCAGCGTGAGCGCGGGCGACGACTGGCCGAGCGGCCGGTGACAGTGGCTGCAATTGGCGTGCAGGTAGGCGCGCGCCCGGGCCTCGGGCTCCTCGCCCTCGTTGGTGGGGTCCACCATGGCCGGGTAAGCGGCGGGATCCAGCTCTTCCCCGTCCGGGACGTCGAGCCCCGCGAACACCCCCACGCTGTGGAGCGCCACCAGCTGGTTCTCGATGACCCCCGTGTAGTTGAAGACCCCGTTCAGCTGGTCGATGCGGAACCCGAGCGCGCGCTCGGTGGCCGCGCTGTGGCACGTGACGCACTCGGCGCGGCTCGGGAAGTGGTAGGGGAACTCCTCCACCACACCGGCGCGACGGACGCGCAGGTCTTCGTCGGCGCCCGTGGTCAGGAGCCGCGCGTCCTCGCCGTCAGCTTCGTAGCGATAGGTGAAGAAGCCCCAGTCGCTGGCCCCCCGCACGACGAAACGCATCTCGAGGCGCCGGAAGCTGCTGGGCCGCCGGTCGTCCATGAGCATGGCGAACTCCTTCACCAGCACCGTGCCCACCGGGAATGCGAGCGTGCCGTCGGGCAGGCGCGTGACCACCTCGCCGGGCGGGAGCACCACGTAGCGGGCCTTTGCGGCGCCGTCGGTCCACAGCGGCGAGTTCACCCCGAACGGGATCAGGTCGGCCGCGGGGGCGCCGGCCGCCACGTCCGTGAAGCAGCTCGTGGCGCTCAGCACGTCGGGCATGGGGGCGAGCGAGCCGAGCGAGAGATCCACCCCGGCGAGGCACGTGCGCACGCTGGGACGCGGCGGCAGGGCCGGGCCTTCGCGCGGGGGGATGCCCTGGTCCCGCTCGAAGCGCACGGGCTCCGCGCAGCCCACCAGGCTGCCGGCCGCGACACCCACGGCGAGCGCCCACCCCGCCACGAGCGCGAGTCCGGGCACGGGGCCCAGCGCGAGGGCGCGCCGTGAGCGAGGGGGGTGTTCCACACGGGCGGGATAGCAAACGCAGGCCGGCGTCGCTACACCGGAGCCGCGCCACACCGCCACCGCAAGAAGCGGAGTGCTGCCACACTGCGCTGCGCGCCACCCTGCGCGCATGAGCCACCCCGCCTCGCTCGCCATGAC
>CAZEAA010000159.1:0-12781 GCA_964510015.1 uncultured Sandaracinaceae bacterium | reverse complement strand
CTGCTGCGCGCCGTGAACGCGGCCGTGGGCGGCAGCGGGAGCCAGAGCCCCAGCCCGAGTCCCACCCCCGGCTCCAGCGACACGGAGGGCACCCCGTGACGTGCGTCACGCGGGTTGGGAGCGCGGCACGGGGCGGCGCGGCAGCCACTCTCGTGCTCATGCTCGCCGCGCTGGGCGCTTCGGCGGGGTGCACCATGAACGTGGACCTCGGCGGCGGTGACGGCGGCGTCGCGCGCGGGCCGCTGGTGTTGTTCGCCGGGCCGCGCGCCAGCTGCATCCTCTCGGACGGCGGCCGCCTGCAGTGCTTCGGCGCCGGCGGCAGCGGACAGCTCTCCATCCCGCCGGCCATGCTGCACTCGCTGTGCGGCAGCGAGCCGTGCGACGCGTTCCCCACCACCTTCGCGCTGCGCAACGCCACCAGCGTCGCGCTGAGCGACGCCTTCACCTGCGTGGTGGTGGACGGCGCCGTGTGGTGCGCGGGCAGCAACGACCTCGGCGGCCTCGGGCGCGGCACGCGCGACACCGACCCGCACGTCGAGCCGCTCGAGAACGACGTGACGGGCCCCATCGTGGAGCTGGTCGCCGGGCGTCACCACGCGTGCGCGCGGCGCACCAACGGCACGGTGGCCTGCTGGGGCCTCGGCAACCACGGCGCCCTCGGCGTGGACCCGGGCACGCTCAGCGACTGCGGCCTGGTGACGGCAGGCGAGGCCAGCCGCGTGGCGCTCGACGTGGGGGTCACGCGCCGCTGCGCCACCAGCCCCGTGGACGTGCCCGGCATCACCGACGCCACCGGCCTGCGGGCGGGCCCCTTCGCCACCTGCGTCCTGCGCGATGACGGCGGTCCCGTCTGCTTCGGGCGCCACGTGGGCGGCTCGCTCGGCGTGGGCGCGGCGGCTGGTGAGGTGGTCGCAACGCCCACCGCGCTGGTCATCACGGACGCGGTGGACCTGGCCCTCGGCGAGCGCCACGGGTGCGCCATCGACGCGCTCGCGCGCACACACTGCTTCGGCGTGAACGACCTGGGCCAGCTGGGTGTGGGCAGCGCCGCGCCCGACACGTGCGACGCGCTGCCGTGCGCGCTCGCCCCCGTGCGCGTCACGGACCTGGCCGACGCCTCGGTGGTGGTGGCCGGCGACGAGCACACCTGTGTGCTGCTGGAGGACGGGCTGTTGCGCTGCTTCGGCAGCGACGCGCTCGGCCAGGTGGGCAACAGCAGCGGCGCCGTGGACAGCTGCGACGGAACCCCGTGCGCGCGCACCCCGCGCGACGTGGTGCAGGTGGACGGCGTCGCGCAGGTGGTGGCCAGCGGCGACCACAACCTCATCGTGGCCAGCAACGGCACACCCATGGCGTTCGGCGGCAACGCGTTCCGCGAGTGCGGCAGCACCAACCCGGACCCGGTCATCGCGTGGCCCGGCGAGGTCTACAACATCTCGCCCTGAGCGCTCCTCCCGTGCGCGGCGCGGCCACGGCGAAGAAAGCGTGACGGAACGGCGAGCGTGGCCCCGAGCCCCTCCAAGCGCCCACGTGGGCCGGAGGAGTTCATGGATACGATCTCTCGTCAGCGAGCAGCTCTAGCGTTCGTCGTTCTATCGGTACTCGGTGGGAGTGGAGCCGTCGCGCTCCAGCTCCGAGAGGACTCGCCCGCGCGTGGCGCAGCCTCTCTGGCTCGTGCTGGGGGCGGGGCCACCGGGGCCGACCGCGAACCCCACGCCAGCGCAGAACCACGCAGCGCGGCGCGCGTGGCCATGAGCGCCGCCCAAGCGAGCGCGGACGAGACCTACGTGGCGCAGGCCGTGGGCGACGACACCGCGCGCGCCGAGAACCGCGAGCAGGCGTTCCGCGTGGACGTCACGCGGGGTCGCGTGGCGGTGGCGAGTCACGTGGCCGAGGGCGGCGCGCCGGGCTTCACGCTCTCGCTCGACCTGGTGGCCGTGGGGCGCGACGAGCACACCCTGGACGTGACGCCGACGCGCACCGCGACGGAGGGCAACCGGATCCGCGTGCTGCGCGAGGGGCTGCTCGAGTGGTTCGTGAACGGCCCGCTGGGCCTCGAGCAGGGCTTCGAGCTGGCCGAGCGGCCCGCGGGTGAGGGCCCGCTGCGCTTCGAGCTCGCTGTGGAGGGCCTGCGCCCCGAGGCGCGCGGCGAGCTCATCGCGCTCGTGGACGCAGCCGGTGTGGCGCAGGCGCGCTACTCGGACCTCTACGCGCTCGACGCCGAGGGCGACGACGTGCCCGCGCGGATGCACGTGGAAGACGGACGCATCGTGCTCGAGGTGGACGACCGGCACGCGCGCTACCCCCTGGTGGTGGATCCGCTCGTGTCCACGCAGGAGGCGCGCCTCGCGCCCAGCGACCTCGCGAACACCGGCCGCTTCGGCGCCAGCGTGGCCGCCATGACGACCTCGGTGCAAGGCACGTGGGCCGTGGTGGGCGCGCCGTACGACGACCGGGCCGCCAGCAACGCGGGCGCGGCGTACGTGTATCGCCGCAACGGTGCCGACGACGGCTGGGACCTCATCGCGCGCGTCCAGGCCAGCGACGCCGAGGCCAACGCGCACTTCGGCGCGGCCGTCGCGGTGGGCGCCATCTCGAGCACCCAAGTGCGTGTGTTGGTGGGCGCCCCCGACCGCGCCGCGGGCGGCAAGGTCTACGCCTTCACCTACACCAGCGCGACGCTGGCGCTGACCACCAGCTCGTTCGTGGCGCCCACGCCGGTGGCGGGCGACGAGTACGGCGCGGCGCTCTCGTTCAACTACGTCGTGGGCGCCACCGCGTTCGCGGTCGGCGCGCCCGGCGCAGACACCGACCGGGGCAGCGTCTTCGTCTACCGGAACAACGCGCACGAGGCGACCCTCACGGCGAGTGACGCGGCCGACGGCGACCGCTTCGGCGCGGTGCTGCCGCCGACGTTCAGCTACACGGGCGCGCTGCTGGTGGGCGCGCCCAGCGACGACGCGGGCGCCACGGCCAACGCGGGCTCGGTGTACAGCTTCGTGCGCGTGGCGGGACCGCCGGTGGTGTGGTCTCAAGAAGCCAAGGTCACGCACGGCGCGCCGGTGGCGAACGGCGCCTTCGGCACGTCGCTCGCGGTGATCAGCGACACGCAGTTCCTCTCGGGGGAGCCCGGCCGCACCAACGGCGCCGTGCACCGGCTCGCGCGCGCTGGCGGTGCCCTCACCCTCGCGGGCTCGCTCACGGCGGCCGATGGTCAGGCGAGCGATGGCTTCGGCACCTGCGTCGCGTTCCAAGACGACGGCACCGCGGACCACGTGGTGGTCGGTGCCCGCGGCGTCATGTTCAACCGTGGCGCCCTCTACCGCTACACCATGGACGCCGCCTTCGCCTTCACGTCGGTGGAGCGCTTCCTCGGCGCCGCAGGCGGGGACGCAGCGGGCTCGGCGTGCGCGCTGCCCTACCGATCGGGCGCGTCGCCCGAGGTCGCGCTCTTCGGTGCCCCCTTCCACGACGCGGACGCCTTCGACGCCGGCATCGTGTACGGCGAGAACCTCGCCACCAACAACGCCGAGACCGCGCTGCGGCCCGACGGCGTGGCCGGCAACCGCTTCGGCGAGCGCGTGGCCATCGACGGAAACACGGCCGCCATCGGCGCACCCAACGACGACGAGGCCGCCCCGAACGGCGGCGCGGTCTACGTGTTCGTGCGCAGCGGCACCAGCTGGACGCAGCAGGCCAAGCTCACCGTGGCGGGCGTGCAGCTCGCGGGCGGCAGCGTGGCGCTCGAGGGCGACACGCTGGCCTTCAGCACGCGCAACGGCACGGCCAACACCGTGTGGATCTCCCGCCGCACCGGCAGCACGTGGTCGGCGCCCACGGCGCTCACGCCCATGGGCGGCGCCATCGGCGACGCGTTCGGCGCGTCGCTCAGCTTCAGCAACGGGTCGCTGGCGGTGGGCGCGCCGGGCGTCAACGGCGGCGGCTCCGACCGCGGCGCGGTCTACGTGTTCGTGGACTCGGGCTCTGCGTTCACGCAGCAGGGCATGCTCACGGCCAGCAACCCGCAGGACCAGGACAGCCTCGGCACCGCGGTGGCCATCGACGGCGACATCCTGGTGGCGGGCGCCCCCAACCGCGACGGCGGTGGCGGCGCGGTGGACATCGGCATCGCCTACGTGTTCACGCGCAGCGGCAACGCGTGGTCGCAGCAGGCCGTGCTCGTGGGCCCGCCCAGCGCGGGGAGCTCCTTCGGGCGCGCCGTGGCCATCCGCGGCACGCGCGTGGCCGTGGGCGCCGCCGCCGTGCCCCTCAGCGGCGTGCCGGCCGGCCCGGGCAGCGTGCGCACCTTCATGCAGAGCGGCACCAGCTGGCCGCTCGAGCACACCATCACGCTCGCCGCTGGCGTGATCGGCGACGAGTTCGGCGCCTCACTCGCGCTGTCGGGGGACGTGCTGGCCGTGGGCGCCCCGGGCCGTGAGCACGCGGGCCGCACCGACGTGGGCGTGGTGGTCCCGCACCTGCTCACGCCCACCACGTGGACCGCGCAGGCGGTCATCGCCGCCCCCGCGCTGGACGACGCGGACGAAGACGACTTCGGCCGCTCGGTGGGCATCTCCGCGCAGCTGCTGCTGACCGGCGCCATGCTCTCCGACGTGGACGCCTCCGACGCGGGGAGCGCGTACGTGCACACCCTCATCAAGGGCAACGGCGACACCTGCGGCGCCGGCAGCGAGTGCAGCAGCGGCCTCTGCGTGGACGGCGTGTGCTGCGGGAGCCTCTGCGGCGGCGGCGCGGCGGGCGACTGCCAGGCGTGCAGCGTTGCGGCCGGCGGCACCCTCAACGGCACCTGCACGGGGCTCAGCGTGGCGGCGGCGCCCACCGTCACGTGCCGCACGGCAGCGAACGCCCAGTGCGACACCGCCGAGGTGTGCGTGGCGGGCAACACCACCTGCCCGGCCGACCAGCTGGCGGGCAACGGCACCCCCTGCAACGGCGCGCCGAGCGGCTTGTGCGACGCCCAGGACGTCTGCATGTCCGGCACGTGCATGGCGCTGGTGGTGGGCTCGGGCACTCCCTGTCGCCCCTCCACCGGCGCGTGCGACGCCGCCGAGACGTGCAACGGGGTGACCACCAGCTGCCCCGCCGACAACCCGAGCGCGCTGAACGGCATGCCCTGCGGCGGCTCGCCCAGCGGCCTGTGCGACGCCCAGGACCTGTGCATGGGCGGCGCGTGTCAGAGCGTGTTCGTGGGCGCCGGTACGCCCTGCCGCCCGGCAACGGGCGAGTGCGACGCCACGGAGAGCTGCAGCGGGCTCAGCGCCAGCTGCCCCGCGGACAACCCCAACACGCTGAACGGCATGGCCTGCAACGGCGCGCCGAGCGGTGACTGCGATGCCCAGGACGTGTGCCTGGGCGGCAGCTGCTCGGTCGCGTACGCACCAGCCCAGACGGTCTGCCGCGGCGCCACCAACGCATGCGACGCCGAAGAGGTGTGCAGCGGCGAGGACACGCAGTGCCCCTCGGACGCGAACGGCTGCTGCACCGCCGACAGCGACTGCAACGACGACAACGTGTGCACCGTGGACACGTGCAACCTCGCGCGCGGAAACTGCCAGTCGGGCCCGCCCGCGGCGAACTGCTGTGTGAGTGACAGCGACTGCGACGACGGCAGCGCCTGCACCGTCGACAGCTGCGACGAGGGCACCCACCAGTGCGTCTTCGGCGCGCCCAGCGCGGGCTGCTGCGACGACGCGAGCGACTGCGACGATGGCGACGAGTGCACCGTGGACGCGTGCTTCGGCAACGCATGCGACTTCGCGGACGACCCGGTCTGCGACCAGCCCGACGCGGGCGTGCCCACGGACGCGGGCATGGGCGCCGACATGGGCGTGAACGATGACGGTGGCGTGAGCGACGCGGGCCAGGACGCAGGCGACGACGCAGGCGATGACGCGGGAGACGACGACGCGGGCAGCACCAACCCCGACGCGGGTGGCGGCGACCAGGGCGTGACTCCGCCGCCGAGCTCGGGCGGAGGCTGCGGCTGCGTGATCGGCGGCAACGCGCCCGGCCCACATCCGGGGCTGCCGCTGACGCTGCTGGCCCTCGTAGGGTGGATGCGCCGCGTGCGACGCCGTCGCGGCTGAAGGCCGCGCGGATGCCACCGACTGAAGGCCGCGCGGATGCCACCGGCTGACACCCGCATCGCTCAATACCGCCAGCGCTGCACCTAGCGGCATGAATTCGGACGGGCGCCCCTCCACCACGTGGTCGGGCGCCCACTCCGTCATAGCCAGCGCATTTCTCGTGACGGATCCTCCGGCGTCGCCCCGAACCCCTATGCAACGGCCACCCTTCTGGCCATCCACCGAGGTCTCATGTCCGTCCCGAACTATCGACTCTCCGAGCAGAACGCCACGTTCTTCGCCGCCGCCGGCATCGTACGCAAGACCGGCAGCTACCCCGTCGAGCGCGCCATGGCGGTGCTCGGGCAGCTGGCGCTGCTGGGCGGCACGCTCACGGTGGGCATCCTGCTCACCGCCATCCTCGGCATGTACGTGCACCAGGCGGCCGCCGCCATCGTGTTCCTGGTGTTGGTGCTGGGCATCGCGCTCGGGATCATGCCGCTCATCGAGCGTCGCCTGTGGGCCATGCGCGCCGCGCTCACGTACCTCGCCACGAAGCAGCTGATGACCGGCCAGGACGGTCCCGGCAGCGGCGCGGCCGACACCGCCAAGGGCTTCCTCGCGCAGCAGTTCGGCGACCTCGGCCCCGTGGCCGACGCGCACAACGAGGTGCAGCGCCTGGTCCGCAAGTTCTTCCGCACGTTCGACAAGCTGGACGAGCTGCTGCCCATCGACCTCGACGCGCTGCGCAAGGCGCTGGGCTGGCTGACCGACCGCGTGGCCCCGCGCATCGCGGACATCGCGCTCTCGTTCGCCATCGCGCGCGGCGACGGCAACCTCGACCAGGCCTCGAAGGACGCCATCACCTACGTGGCGCAGAACCCGAAGCCCATCCTGGGCACCGCCATCCGCGCGCACTTCACGGAGAAGTTCATCGGCGGCACGGTCGGCTTCATCTTGATGGCGATCGGCTTCACCGTGGTCGCCGCCATCGTCAACGCGCTGGCGGGGGACGCCGCCACGTCCTCGGGCGTGCCCGGCGAAGGCGCCGCCGTGATGGGCGCGTTCGCCGCCGGCTTCATGGGCCTCTTGGTGGGCGTGCCGATGGGCATGCTGGCCTCCTGGTTCCTGCGCACCGCGGTCCTCGAGCCCATCAGCCTGACCATGCTGCTCATCCGCTTCCACACCAGCATCCAGGGGCAGGCCATCAACCCCGCCGTCCGCGCGCGCGTGGACAGCGCCAAGAACGACCTCGGCGAGGCGGGCGGCATGCTCAGCTTCCTCGACTGAACCATCACCACCACGCGAAAGGGACCCGTCTTGAACGCGAACATCGAGCGCCGCGCCTCCTTCCAGATCCCCCAGACCACCTACCTTCCGAGCGCAGGCCCGGAGGTCTGGATCTACGACGAACAGCACCGCGCGGTGTTGCTCGAGTCGGGGGTGCTGGACCCGCGTGACCCGCTGGTCGCCACCAAGTTCAAGGCGCTCACCAAGCAGGGGCTGGTGGTGGGCTACGGGCTCGCGCAGAGCCACCACGTGACCGTCTCGGTGCAGGTGGGTGAGCCGCTCGACCCCGAGCAGCTGAGCCAGCTCCATCACGGCCGCTGGCTGCCTCCCGAGACCGCGCTGCTGGACGTCCCCACCGGGCGCCTGTGCATCGAGAGCCGTGAGCGTCTGGCCCGTTCACCCGAGCTGGCTGGCGAGCCGAGCGGACGGGTGTACGCGCGGTCCGGGCGCTACACGCTGTGGCTCCATCAGAGCGACGACGCCGCGCGCGAGCGCGAGAGCCTCGACTGGTGTGGCCCGCAGCAGGTGGTGGTGCTCACGCCGGGGGGCACGCGCAAGGACGCGGCGGAGGGCCCGCTCGGACCTGCAATCGAGCTATGGTCCGCGGCATGTCGACCGTCAGCGTCACCAGCCACTCGCTCCGCCTCCTGGTCTGCCTGAACTGCGGGGCGCCCTTCGAGACGGCGCCCAGCGGCGGACACCACAGCTGCACGTACTGCCGCGCCACGCACGAGGTGCGGCCGCGCGACGAGCGCCCCGAGACGTTCGCGGGGACCGGCGCGCTCGAAGCGAAGCCCTCTGGCACCGAAGCCGAGCGCTTCGCCGTGCTGCGTGGGCAGATGAACGACACGCACCCCTACAACTTCCCGCCGGGGCACCTGCTGGGCCTCGCCAGGCAGGCCACCAACGTGGCGCGCTTGGCCGAGGTGGACGGCCTCTTCCGCGCGGCCGAGGCGAAGGTGCTGCAGGGCGGCGGCTTCGACGCCGAGGTGGAGCTGTTCTGGACGGCCAGCGTCCTGCGCACGATGTACGTCGTGAAGAAGGAGCTCCGGCACGCGCGCGCCGTGGACGAGTCCACCCTCGAGGCGCTGACCGACCCGGTGCTGCGCACGGTGCAGCGCACGTCGCTCGCCAACCGCGCGTGCGACGCCGGCAACCTCGACGACGCCGAGGCCTGGCTCGCGCCCGTGCCGCGCGAGTCGGAGGTGCTCACGGTGCACACGCACGTGCGGCTCAGCGAAGCGCGCATCGCGCTGATGCGCGGCGACTACCCGCTCGCCCTCGCGCGCCTCGGCCGTGAAGCCGAGCAGGTGCCCATCCGCACCGACCGCGACGCGATGGCCTGCCTCTACCGTGCTGCCGCCTACGAGAAGCTCGGTCAGCTGGACCAGGCCGCGAAGGCGCTCGACGAGTCGCTGCGCGATCCGGGCGGGAAGCTCTACGCGCTCGGCAAGATGACGGACCTGCGCAACGCGTGGCCCGAGATGACGCTGTGCGAGCAGACGTATCCGGCGTTCAAGCGCCGGGCGCAGGTACGTCGGCTGGGCTGCCTCGCGCTCGCGCTACTGCCGGTCGTTGCCATCGCCGCGGCCGTCGCGGGCGCGCTGCTCGCTCCTTGAGAGCGCTGCGACTCAGCCGGGATCGGGGCCGCCGTCGTCCACGGCGGCGTCTTGTCCACCGTCGTCCGCACCAGCATCCACCGGCTCGCAGTAGTCGTAGCCGGGTGTTTCGCTCGGTCGCAGCACCGCCGTCCCGGGGGGGCACTCGTCGGCGCAGTCGTCGTAGCCGCTGCCCGTGTGCACCTGGGGTTCGGGGCACGGCGGCGGGGCCATCAAGTTGCCCGTGGTCGCGCCGCCGCCGCATGCAGAGATCGTGATGGAGGCCACGCCGAAGCCGGCGGTGAGCAACGGACGAGCGCGACGAGAGGGAGGCATGAGCGCAGCGTACGCGCGAGCTTGGGGGCGCGCTACGGTTCCGCTTGCGCGAGGATCGCGCCCGCTTCCTCGAATCGTCGAGTGACCTCGACGTCTCCGTCGAACTCGAGAACCACCTGAAAGGGGCGAGCTGGGCGGTCGAATCGATCGTTGTCCATGATCGGCTGTGCCCAAGACCGGGCTACGTCGTTCATGACGGCGACGAACCAGCGCAACTCGTCGGGTGCCTCGCGAAGCATGTCCCCGGCGCGTTCGACGACCACCACATACCCTTCGCCGTCGAGCCACTCATCGAGATAGGACATGCACTCCTCGAGTGCGTACCAGTTCTCGCCAAAGCCGTCGAAGAACTGGAAGGCGGCGCCGAATTCGCTCATGAGGCTGCGAACGTTGCGGCACTTCCAGCCGCGGACCTTTCGCACGACATTGCCGGCCCGTGCGTAGTGTGCGGTCACCACCGTGCTGCGCTTCGCGCTGTTCACCAAGAACACCGGTGCGTCGAGAACGCCGATGAGGTCCAGTTGGGATGTCATGCTCAATCTCCGCTGCGCCCTTCGCTGAAGCGCGACGAGGTGAGGGCATGGCCACAGCGTACGCGCGAGCGTGGATGCGCGCTATGCTGCGCCCCGCCATGGCCAGCCTCGTCACCACCACCTGTCCCAAGTGCGGCGCTCACGTCCCGGTCCCTGACGGCGCGGACCGCGCCACGTGCAAGTACTGCCAGACCGTCTCCGTCGTGAAGAAGACGCAGGCCATGCCCGCCACGGCCGAGCGCAGCGGCGGCACGGGCCTGCTGGTCCCCATCATGGCGCTGGTGAGCGTCTTGGCGCTGTGTGGCGTGGGCGTCGCGGTGATGACGCTGAGGAGCAACGCCGCCTCAACACCCGCCGTGACCTTCGCACCTCCGGTGGCCACGCCCGAAGAACTGCCTGCGCCCGAAGTGCAGGCCGAGCCGCCCGTGGCCCCCGAGGAGACACCGCCCGCGCCCGCGCTGCGCCTGCGCGACGGCGCTCCCGTGTTCGCGACCGACCTCGAGGGTGACGGCACGGTCGAGCTGATCGCGCCCGTCTCGCTCGAAGGCGCCCCGCTCTACGCCGTGTTCGACGCGCACACGGGTGCCGAACGCGTGCGCACCACCCCCTTGCCCAACGCCGACCTGCTCGCCGTCGCGGGCGCCACGGTGAAGCGGCTGATCGTCACCACGCGCCTCGGGCAGCTGCACGCCTTCGACCTCGCGAGCGGCGCCGAGCAGTGGACCACCGCGCTGGCCGACAGCGTGCTCGGGCTGTGCACCACGCGCGACGGTGAGCTGCACGTGAGCACCGCCGACGAGCGCCACCTGCTGCTGGACCTGACCACCGGTCGCCAGACGGAGACGCGCGCCACCTGCGCGCCACTGCAGGCCTTCGCGGAGATGCGGGCCGACCCGCGCGACCGCCACGACTACGACGCGCCGCTTGGCGTGGAGGCCTACCGCTGCGGCGGCACCCGCGTGATGGGCAGCGCCAACTTCACGGTGCCGGACATCTGCCACGGCAAGATCCCGAGCTCGCTCGATGGCCTCGTCGCGCACCGCATCTGGAAGCACGGCGCGGGCTGGCTCATCTTCGGCGTGCGCGCGCCCGGTCGCTACGTCCCCAAGATCGCCTTGGTCGAGCGCGGTCGCGTGGTGTGGTCGGTGGACGTGCCGGCCCAGAACCCGCTCGAAGCCGAGCAGGGCGGCCCGCGCGAGACCGCGCTGGTGGGCACCACGCTGGCCACGCTCTACACCTCCGAGTCGGGCGACCGCAACACGTGGATCACCGCGTTCGACGTCGCCGACGGGCGCCGCCTCTTCAGCCAGGAGCTCACGGGCTGCGACCGCGTTGGCGAGCTGGTCGCCACCGAGGACGCCTTCGCGCTGCGCTGCGACCAGCAGCTGCGCGTGCTCGGCGCCACTGACGGCGCGCTGCGGACCTCCATCGGGGAGTGAGCCGCCAGCGATCCTTGCAATTCGGGAGCGTCACTCCGAGATTGCGAGGTTCGCCGCGCTCAGAACTCGTACTCTTGCTCGAGCGCGCACACGGTCAGGTTCCACTTCTTCACGCGCGAGAGCTGCTCCTCCACCTCGCGCTGGAAGTACGGCTTGATGTGGTACAGCAGCGTCGGCACGTCCTCGGCGCGGTCCAGCTTGCGCATCTCTTCGTCGAGGCTCTTGGGCGTGTGGTGCCCGCTCACCTTGGCGAGCGCGGCGCTGTCGTTGGGGAACGAGACCTCCATCAGGAGCGCGTCCAAGCGCTTGCGCTGCTGCAGCACTTCCCACAGGCGGTCGGTCGGCCCGGTGTCGCCGCTGTAGGCGATGGAGCGCTTTCCGTCCGACACGATGAACGCCGCGGTGTCGATGGTGTGGCTCACGTGCACGGGCAGCACGGACTTGCCGGCCACCGTGACGGTCTGCTCGGGCTCCACCTCGCGGTAGACGATGGTCATGCCGGTCTGCCCGGCGGGGATGCGCGAGAAGTCCGGCCACAAGAGGTCGTTGAAGAAGTGCTTCCGGAGCACGTCGAGCGTGCTGCGCAGGCCCACGATCTCGAGCGGCGGCCCCCCTTGCTGGCAGCGGTTGTCCGCGATGGTCGCGAGGTCCCGCACGTGGTCCATGTGAGCGTGGCTCACCAGCACGGCCTGCACCTTGTGCTGGTCGGGCAGCTCGAGCGCGCTGGTCAACGCCCCCGCGTCGATGGCGAGGCTCTCGTCCACCAGGAAGCTGGACGTCCGATGCCGGGGGGTCTCCCCTCCGTGGCAGCCGAGCACCCGTATTTTCACGCGTTCCTCATGACTTGCTGCGGCTCTGGAGGAACTCCAGGAACTCGTGGAGCCGCATCACGTTCGGGATCAGGAAGCCCGTGTCTTCCACCTCGACGATGCCCAGGCGCGCCATGCGCTGCAGCACCCCGCGCACATCCTCCGGCGCCACGCCCACCTCGAGGGCCAGCTGGTCCTCGTCGGTCAGCACGCGCACGGTGCCGTCTTCCAGCACGATGCCGCCCTCGGCCGCGCGCTCGAGCCCGAGGATCACGCGCGCCTTCGGGTCCTTCTGCATGAGCACGCCCACCAGGCCGTTGGCCTCGTCGAGGCGCTTGGCCAGGCGCTGAATCATGCGCACCGCGATCTCGGCGTTGCCGCGCAGCATGGCCTCGAACATCTTCGCGTCGATCACCAGCACGGCGGTCTCTTCCACGCACTCGGCGCTCGCCGTGCGGGGCTTGTTGTTCAGCAGGGCCATCTCGCCGAAGAAGTCGCCCGCCTCGATGTATGCCAGCGTCTTCTCGCGACCGTTCACCTCTTTGAACACCCGCACGCGCCCGGAGCGCAGCACGTACATGGTCTCGGCGGCATCGCCATCGCGGAACAGCACCTCACCGCTAGGGAACACGCGGCCGACTCGATCGAAGAGCTTGTCCTCGGACATGCCCGGTAACCTAGCAAGACTGC
>CAZEAA010000158.1:8245-12818 GCA_964510015.1 uncultured Sandaracinaceae bacterium | reverse complement strand
CTCGGATTTCGTGAGCGAGTTTGCGTTGTCGGTGACCCAAGGGTCGTGGTGGAGTCGTTGGTAACTAGAGAGAGAGAGAGAGAGAGAGAGAGAGAGAGAGAAGTGCGTTCCGGTGGCTGGTGCCGCCATTCGCCCTGGGGCTGTTTACGGTTCTAGCGGGAGCGTCGGGCGCCACCTGCACCGGGGTTGAAGCCGGCAGCGTCATCACACTGGAGAGCGGGAGTGGGCAGAGATGGAGCTACTCGGTCCCGAACTCGTTTGGTGGCTCCATGTCGGTGAGCCCGAGTGAGCTCGAGGGTCTCTCCGGCGCGATTGAGCGCGTCAGTCTGAGCAACTGGGACCCCCGCTATGTCCCGTACCTGATGTCGGTGGACTTGGCTGCGGGTGGTCCTGTGCAGGCGCCGTGCTTCGCGAGTGGGGCTCCCTCCTGCGCGCTCACGTCCACATGGGCGCGGCCGGCGACCAGTGCGCTCGGACCCGACGGTCCCGACGAAGGCACCGAACCCGATGTTCTCCGAGACACGACGATGTCGATAACGGAGCACCCCACATGGCAGCCCGAGAAGTTCATCAGCCTGCGGGTATACGACTTCGGAGAGTGCAGCCGAACGCCAAACCTCGAATTCGGAGACCCCGTGTTCGCTGCCAAGATGGCCGAACGCTTCATCGATGGCCTCGAGAACTCCCGCGCGTTCCGAGAGCCGAAACTCCGCTACATGGACGTGATGCCCGTGTTCCGCGGGCCCGAGGCGAGGTTCGCGGAGTTGATCATCACGCCAGCCAACTTCGCCGAACTCTTCATATCCGCGGGCTCGTCCCGCCGACTGCGACCGCTCCGCGACATCCCTCGCGAGTACTTCAAGGACAACTTCCACCCGCTGGACGGTGACTATCTCGCGGTTCGGATCGAGTGGGATGCTGCGGAGCTAGAAAATATCGAGAGCACGGGCCGGCTCATCGAATGCGTGGACCAGAGTGACCCACGCGTCACCATCACCGCCAACGTCGACGTCCTGATTTTGAACTGGGATGCCATGGTGGCTGCCGACCAAGGTTTGATGTTCAACGAAGACACCCGGCACGCGCGTGGCATCCACGACTACTGCAATCGGGACCCGCTCAACGACTACATCTCCGTGCCCTCGGCGGGTGACTGGATTGCGTGGTCGGCGGCGGACGGTCGCGCCATCCATTTCATCACCCATCCAGACGCGCGTCCGCGGGTTCGGCGAGTCTACGTCGACTCGAGCGACGTTCAAGCTACCTACGACTCCGACTGGATCATATTCGGCGACCTGACTCGCGATCGCATTCGAGACGGTCTCGAGTCTAGCCTAGGAAATGGTTTCCAGCGGGGCCTGATTGAAGAGTCCATGACCTTGCCCGTACCAGCTGAGTACACCTTCGACACGGCATGCAGGTCGGACACGGAATGCTTCATCGCTGGGTTGAACGCGCAATTTCCAGACGCCCACGATCTGATCTGCACGGGTCACGGGACCGAGCCGGGAGACGACTCCCAAGGAGATTGCGTGGTCCTGGCTCAGCCTGAGCGCATCATGCTGACACCAGCCGGATTGGCCATCGTGACCGCGGACGACCTGGGTGCCGCGTACTATAACGCCCAGGTTGTCGAAGACTGGTGCCACCCGATCGAGTTGGAGGATCCGAGGTTCGATCAGATCGGGAACCCGGATTCGTTTGCTGCCAGATGGGGCGCATTCAAGACCGCCGCAAGGACGAGTGGGTACTCGCGAGCGCTCAACAGTATTGACCGACCAGAGGTCAGCCCAGCCCCGCTGCCTCCGATTCGGGATGCCCTATGAGGTGCCTGTCGCCACTTGAACAGAAGGTAGCAATCGCCACGCTGGCCGTGCTCGGTGCGACCGGCTGCGCGAACAGCCATGAGTCCATTCCAGACACTGGCCCGCCGACGTTCGACCTGGGCCCATGGATAGTGGACGGAGGCCCGGAGGCTAGGCCGCCGCTTTGTTCGTCGGAAGGCGGCTGCCCCGAGGGGCTGACCTGCGAGCAGGACGCCATCTGCTTGGTGTATGAGCGGATGGGAGTCGACACGAACTCCATGAGTTACCCCATCTGCATCATCGCGCGCCCCGATGGTGACGATCGGCATCGCGCCACTTTCACAGGTGAACCCTGCGGCCTCGCCACTCCCGATTCGCCCATGGGAATCGGCTTGCCACTCGACATCTGCCTGGGTCTCAGTGACCCCTCGTCCCCGGAGTTCGCGACCTATGGAGAGACCTTCGCCGGGAGCTGCGTTTGGTCGGACGGGCTCCCGGTCACCCAGCGTGCCCCCGACACCGCGTGCCCGGGGATCTTCCCGACGGCTCTCTCCATGGGCGCGTACCAGACCGTGCTCTCTTTCTGCGGGGGCACGTGCGGGCGGGGCGGGTGTCGAGATCTCATCTCCAGTGACTACGAATTCGACTGCGTCGGACGCTCGGACGACCGGAGCTTCGGGGTCTGCGCGGTTACCGGGCGGCGTTGCACGGCAGAGAACGTGGACGTCGCGTTTCGCAACGCCTGCGGAGGCTCGTGGCGCGAGAGCTTGCTCAACGAGGACGCCGCCTGCCTCTGCATGGTGACCTACCCGCAGCGCGACGACGCCGACGAGCTGACGGGGTGGGTGGTACCCGCGCGCTCGTGCGCCGAGTATCAACGAGTCTTTCCGGACAGCATCGAGTGCCGCGATGAGACATTCGCCATTGTCCCGCCGTCGCCCTGACAAACGTCGGGCGCTGTAGGGACGACTTCGCTCGGGATGGACGTGCGTTGAACCCGCAGGGGCGGGTCAGCGCACGTCACCGTCCGGCGATGGTCATCGCGCTCACGCGGAACGTGGGCGACGCGATGCTCGTGCGCAGGTCGAGGTCGTTCGCCACGCCGTCGATGCGCTTGAGCAGCTCGTCGAGGTTGAGCGAGATGGTGACCTCGCTGACGGCGGGGCCGAGCTCGCCGTTCTCGATGAGGAAGCCGCTGGCCCCGCGGCTGAAGTCGCCGGTGACCGCGTTGAAGCCGAAGCCCATCATCTCGGTGACGTAGAGGCCGCGCGGCGTGCGCGCGATGAGAGCCTCCGGGGTCTCCTGGCCGGGCTGCAGCACGAAGTTGGTGGTGCCGATGCCCACGCCCCCGGTGCTGCCGCGCGAGGCGCTGGCGGTGCTGGGCATGCCGAGCTTGCGGCCGGCATACGAGTCCAGCAGGTAGGTCTTCAGCTCGCCGCGCTCCACCACCACGTTGCGGCGCGAGGCGAGGCCCTCGCCGTCGAAGCGGCGTGAGCCGGGCGCCTTGTTGATGAGCGGGTCGTCGATGATGGTGACCAGCGGGCTCGAGACGAGCGTGCCGAGGCGGTCCACCAGGTAGCTGCTCTTGCGCCAGATGCTGCCGCCGTTGATGCAGCTGGAGACCAGGCCGAGGATGGCGCGGCCCGCGTCGGGGTCGAACACCACCGGCATCTCGGCGCTCTCGATCTTCTTGGCGCCCAGCTTGCGCAGCGTGCGGCGCGCGGCCTCGCGACCGACCTCCACCTCGTCGTCGAGCTCGGCGAGGAAGCGCCGCGCGGCCCAGTGGTGACCGCGCCGCTTCTTGCCGTCGGCCTCTTCGGTGAGCGGGCTGACCACCAGCGACACGTAGGACCCATCGCCGTAGCCACGGAAGCCGCCGCTGGTGACGAGGGCGCTGCCCCCCACGGCGCGAGAGACCGTGGCCCCCTCGCTGTTGATGATGCGCGGGTCGAAGTCGAGCGCGGCCTTCTCGGCGCGCTGCGCGAGCTCGAGCGCCCGACCGGCCGTGAGGCTACCCATGTCGGGATCGCTGGTGTCGAGGGGCGGCCACTCCGACTCGCGGCTCAGCAGGCTGGGCTCGGGGCCACCCGCGAAGGGGTCGGCCTCGCTGAGCTGCGCGAGCTCGAGCGCGTCTTCCACCAAGCGCTTGCGACCGGCCTCGGTGAGGTCGCTGGTGTAGCTGACCGCCACCTGCTGGCCGACCATGACCCGCAGGCCGATGGCGCGGGAGCCGGCCTCTTCCACCAGCTCGCGCTCACCGAGGCGCACCTTCACCGAGAGGTGAGCGCCTTCGCGCACGCTGGCTTCGGCCACGCTGGCGCCTCGGTCGAGGGCGCGGGCGACGATCTCGTCCCCCAGGGAGAGGAGCTGCTCGGCGCGTCCGTCCGTGTTCGTCTGGCTCATGCTTCAGCCTCCCAGGTCCGTGCCGCCGACCGTCATCGCGGAGATCTTCACCGTGGGACAGCCCACGCCCACCGGCACGGACTGCCCGTCCTTGCCGCACGTCCAGATGCCGTCGGAGACGCCCATGTCGTTGCCCAGCATGGTGACCTTGCGCATCACGTCGGGGCCGTTGCCGATCAGGTTCACGCCCTTGAGCGGCGCCGTGATGCGGCCGTCCTCGATCAAGTAGCCCTCGGTCAGCGAGAAGACGAAGTCGCCGTTGGTGATGTCCACCTGGCCGCCGCCGAACTTGCGCGCGTAGACCCCGCGCTTGACGCTCTTCACGATCTCCTCCGGGTCACTGTCGCCGTTGAGCAAGAGCGTGT
>CAZEAA010000158.1:0-8235 GCA_964510015.1 uncultured Sandaracinaceae bacterium | reverse complement strand
ACGCCCGTTGCCCGTGGGCGTGACGCCGAAGAACTTGGCCGAGTGCTGGTCCTGCATGTAGCCCACGAGGCGCCCCTTCTCGATGAGCGTGCTGCTGGTGGGCGTGTAGCCCTCGTCGTCCACGTTGATGGTGCCGCGGCCGGACATGAGCGAGCCGTCGTCCACCACGGTGCAGAGCTCACTGGCCACCTGCTGCCCGATGGCGTCGGCGTAGTTGCTGGTCTTCTTGCGATTGAAGTCGGCCTCGAGCCCGTGCCCGACGGCCTCGTGCAGCAGGATGCCGCTGTCACCGGGAGCGAGCACCACCTCCATCTCGCCGGCGGGCGCCTCGCGCGCGTCCAGCATGGCGATGGCCTGACGCACGGCCTCACCGGCGTGGAACTCCGGCGTGTGCGTCTCGAGGTACTCCATGCCCGTGCGACCGCCGCCGCCCGACGAGCCGCTCTGACGCTTGCCGTTCTGCTCGGCGATCACGTTGACCCCGAAGCGCACGAGCGGCTGGCTGTCCCAGGCGAAGTGCCCTGCGCTGGTGGCGACCAGGATCTCGCGCAGCTCCTCGTTGAGGCTGGCGGTCACCTTCACGATGCGGGAGTCGAGCGCCCGCGCCGCGCGATCGGCCCGCTCGAGCAGGGCGCGCTTGGCGATGCCCTCCACGTCGAGCGAGTGCTGCACCACCGGGTAGCGCACGGGCAGGGTCGAAGGGGCGAGCGCGACCGGCGCCACCGTCTTGCCACCCCGCGCGATCTGCGAGGCCGTGCGGGCCGCGTGCGCGAGCTGGTCCCACTCGAGGGTCTCCACGTAGGCGTAGCCGGTGGCGTCCCCCTGCATGACGCGCACGCCGAGGCCCATGGTGACGTAGCGCCCGGCCGACTTCAGCAGGCCCTCGTCGTAGCCGTAGCTTCCGTTGACGGCGTACTCGAAGAAGAGGTCGGCGTAGTCGCCACCCTGCTCGAGGGCCACGGCGAGGAGGCGCTCGGCCATTGCGCGGTCGATGGGGGCGCTGCCACCCGGGACGAACGGTGCCTGATATCGCGATGTCATGAAGTGGGCACCATACCAGGCCCCACCCCCGGGCGCAGCGCAATCACTCTTCCTAAGGCACATGCGTTCAGTTAGAGTCGCGCCCATGCAGGACTATCAAGAAGCCATGGTCAAGTCCCTCATCGCCGTCGCCTGGGCGGACGGCAAGGTGGAGGACGAAGAGACCGAGGTCATCGACGCGCTCATCTCCGCGTTCGAGCTCGAGGGTGAGGACGCCGACCAGATCCGCGAGTTCGCGAAGACGCCGCGCACGCTCGCCGAGATCCCGCTCACCGAGCTGAGCCTGCACGACCGCCGCATGCTGCTGCAGCACGCCGTGATCGTGACGTTCATCGACGGCGACCAGAGCGCCGAAGAGCTGGCCCTCCTGGACGAGCTGCAGAACCGCCTGCACCTCGACGAGGCCGAGGCGAAGGAGCTGCGCGACATGGCCACGTCGCGTGCGCAGCGCCTGCTCCAGCTGATGTAGTCGCCTCCGAGGCCGAGCGTTGGCTCATGTTGCCAGCGAGGCTCCGCGGGGGTGGAGCCGGCTCGGAGCCTCGGGGGGACGTGCCCCACTGATGTCGCCGCGGTGCATCGCAGCTCACGCGGTCCGCCCAGCGCTGCTTGCTGATGAAGCGCACCCCGAAGTCGTTGAGGGACGCGCGCGCCGGCACGGACAGGGCGCGCGCCTGGGTGGCGTCGTCGTATCCGCCTGCCACCGGTGGCGCGAGCTCGAGCTCGAGGTCCTGCGGCAACCCGCTCGGCGCGTAGCGATAGTGCAGCCGCGTGAGCACGAAGTGGGCGTAGCGCGCCTGCCCCGGCTCGGAGGTCCAGCGCATGTGCCCGGGGAGCTCACCAGCACCCAGCGCGTCGAGCACCGCCGGCGAGACGCCCGCGCGCTCACAGCCGAGGCAAGACGGGTCGGCGCGACGCGGGGTGATGGCGCCCGCGTACTCGGTGAACACCGTGCGCGGTGACGTGCGCGAGAGCCGCGCGAACAGCCGCTCGTACGTGCGCGAGAGGTCCACCCCCAGGCCCAGGGTCAGCGGCTGGTTGGTGGGCGCGAAGCGGTTGCGGTAGTTGGCCGCGGCGTAACGCCCCTCCGGCGACAGGATGTGGACCGTGAGGTCTTGCTCGCCCGCGCTGTTGGCGAGGCCCAAGCGCATGGGCAGCACGAAGCGCTCGCTGTCCACGTGGAAGCGCAGCGCCGAGAGCATGACGCGCCCTTGCTGGAGCCCCGCCGCGTGCTCGGGCGAGAGCGCGGCGAGGCGCGCGACGTTCACCCGCGCCACGAAGAACTGCATGCCGGCCTCGACGTAGGGCCGCAGCGCGGCGCTGGCGCGCTCCGTCACGGCGAGGTGCTGCGCGCGCAACCACGCCTCGAGCCCGCTCGCGTCGCTCGCCTCCACCATGGAGATGTCGTACTCGCCCGCCTGGAACTGGCTCTGCACGCGCACGGGCACGAGATCGTCGCGCGCCGTGAAGGGCTGCCCAACCTCGGCCCCCATCATCGAGGTGGGCGAGGCGCTCCCGACCGGCGTGGGCGGCGTGGGGCACGGGTCACGCTCCCACAGCGCCACCACGCGGGGTCCCGCTGCCCGCTCGACGGCCTCGAACACCGACGGGTGCAGCGTGTGCACGTCGCTCGGCTGCACGGCGGTCGGCACGGGCACGACCAGGGCGAAGTCCTCGGCCGGCCCTGCGTAGTCGCTCTGGAACGACAGCACCGTCCGGGTGCCCTCGCGGAGCATGACCACCACCGTGGCGTGGCTGGTGAGCGTGTGCGGCTCGCCGGTGTTCGGGCTGCGGTCGAGGCCCACCATCAGCGCCCCCGTGGCGGCGGCGGGCGCTGGCTGCGTGGCGGCCGTGGTGAGCGCGGCCACCCCGAGGCCCGCCAACGCGGTGAGCAAGCGGGGGTGTGGGCGCGGCAGCATCCGAGCACCATAGCGCACACAACGGCTCACCCCGCGGGATGAAACGCCCTCAGGGTTGAGGTGCCATGACGAAGGAAAAGAGCGTCGTGAGCAGCGCGGGATCCGTGGGCAGGGTGTGTGTGCCCGGGTAGTAGTCGAGGCGCGTCGGCACGCGCGCGGTGACCATCGCTTGATGCGTGCGCTCGATGCCGGT
Source organism: uncultured Sandaracinaceae bacterium (assembly GCA_964510015.1). GTDB lineage: Bacteria > Myxococcota_A > Polyangia > Polyangiales > Houyiibacteriaceae > JADJJE01. Next base: position 5,085 of record CAZEAA010000158.1, on the reverse strand, counting down.
GCGGCGCGTGGCGTCGTCGTCCTGGCCGATGGCGAAGGCCACACGCACCCCGCGGGTCCGCATGACGCCGAGGGCGTTGCCGCGGGCACGAGCGCTGGAGCGCGCGCCGAGCACCACCGCGCCGCGATACAGCTCTGGGCGCCGGGCGAGCAGCGCCCAGCTGGTGTCTCCTCCCAGCGAGAAGCCGCACAGGTAGATCCGTGAAGCGTCGACCGGCAGCCGCGCGCGCAGCGCCGTGAGGTCCGTGTCGAGGCGCTGCTCCATCCACCCCACATAGGAGCCGAAGCGCGGCAGGTAGTGGGCGGTGGTGGGCTGGCCCGGCGGCAGCACCGCGATGTAGCGTGCGAAGGGCACGGCACGACCCAGCCACTCCATCTGCCCGGCCGACGTTCCGTTGGTGGCGGCCAGGAAGACGACCACCGGGAGGGTCTCGCCGGGAGCCGGGTCCCCCCCGACCACGCGCACCTCGGAGGGCCGATCGAAGAACGACGGCCGCACCTGGGCGTGGGCGGGGAGCGGCGTGCCGAGCGCCATGACGGCGGCGACGACGGCACCGACCAGAGACGAGTGGAGCGCGCGCCGAAAGGGCTGATCCATGCCTGAACGTAGCGAGATTCGTGCGTGCCCGGCACGATCATTTTTTCTCGGCGGGCGCCGAAAAACCACTGGACACTGTGGAACCTGATTGCTACCTAAGAGTTGCACGTAGGCCTTTGACCGGTTGGCGTGCGCAGGCCCGGGCATACTGCAGTCCCTCCCCTCCTTGCACCCCCGGGCCTGACCTAATTTCCACCCCCTGAGCTTCGGCTCAGGGGGTTTTTGTTTCTGGTCCCCCTGAGACTTCGGTGCCATTCCGGGAGGGGGCTGCTAGTCTCGCCCGCTACCCATCAGGAGTTCACATGTTGCGTACTGCGATTCTAGGAGTCGGCCACCACGTCCCGAGCAAGGTCGTCACCAACGACGACCTGGCCAAGATGTTCGAGACCAGCGACGAGTGGATCCAACAGCGCACGGGCATCAAGGAGCGCCGCTACATCGACCACGTGCCGTGCGGCCCGAGCGACCTCGCGGTGCCGGCAGTGCAGATGGCGTGCGAGCGCGCCAAGGTGGACGTGTCCGAGATCGACGCGATCATCTTCGCGACCCTCTCCCCGGACTACACGTTCCCCGGCAGCGGCGTATTGCTGGCCGACAAGCTCGGCCTGCCGGGCATCCCGGCGCTCGACATCCGCAACCAGTGCAGCGGCTTCCTCTACGGTCTGCAGGTGGCGGACGCGTGGATCCGCTGCGGCATGTACAAGCGCGTCTGCTTGGTGGGCGGCGAGGTGCACTCCACCGGCCTCGACTTCACCAACGAAGGCCGTGACGTGGCGGTGCTCTTCGGCGACGGCGCCGCGGCCACCATCCTCGGGCCCACCGAAGACACCTCGCGCTGTGTGGTGGACGTGCAGGTGCACTCCGACGGCAGCGGCGCGAAGCTGCTCTGGATCGAGTCGCCCGCCAGCTGCGAGATGCCGCGCATCACGCACGAGATGATCGACAACCGCAGCGTATGGCCGTCCATGAACGGGCCGAAGGTCTTCCGCTGGGCCACCAGCAAGATGCCCGAGGTGGCGGAGCAGGTGCTCGAGCGCAACGGCGTCACCATCGACGACATCGCGCTGCTGGTGCCGCACCAGGCCAACCGCCGCATCAACGAGTTCGTGGCGCAGAAGCTGAACATCCCGCCCGAGAAGGTGGTCCACAACATCGAGAAGTACGGCAACACCACCGCCGCCTCCATTCCGCTCGCGCTGAGCGAGGCCATCGGCGAAGGGCGCGTGAAGCCCGGCGACCTGGTGCTCTTCGCGGCGTTCGGCGCAGGCTTCACCTGGGGCGCAGGACTCGTCCGCCTCTGAGCGAGACGAGCTGCCGCGAACTCGTGTCCGAGATCCACCGAGACCGCGTCGCGGTCGTCATCAACGGCAACGCCAAGGACGTGACGCGTGAGCTGGTCGACATCCTCGACCAGATCGTGGCGAGCGGCGACCTGTTCGTGAGCCGCTCGCTCGAAGAGGGGCGCGAGATCGCCCGCGACATCGTGGCGCGCGGCTACCAGACGGTGCTCACCGGTGGCGGCGACGGCACGTTCTCGCAGATGGTGACGGCCGTGGTGCGCGGCTGCCGCGAGCAAGGGCGCCCGCTCCCGCGATTCGGCTTGCTGCGCCTCGGCACCGGCAACGCGCTGGCCTGGGTGCTGGGCGCGCAGAAGCACCACCGCGGCGTGGTGGCCGACCTGGGGCGGCTCCGGCGCGAAGGCGGTCACCGCAACCTGCGGCTGCTGGAGGTGGAGGGCACGCTGGCCCCGTTCGCGGGCGTGGGCGTCGATGCCCTCGCGCTGCGGCACTTCAACGAGGTGCGGGACTTGGTGGCCAAGATCCCGGTGGTGGGCCGCTACGGTCGCGGGCGCTTCAGCTACTTCGTGGCCATCGCGGGGCGCACCCTGCCCGAGGTGCTGGTGCGCTCGCACGCCCACATGCGCGTGGTCAACGACGGCGAGGACGCCTATCGCGTGGGGCCGAACGGGCAGCCCGAGGGAGCCCCCATCAAGCGCGGTGAGGTGCTCTTCGAGGGGCTCGCGCGCGCCGTGACCTTCTCGTCCATCCCCTACTGGGGCTTTGGGTCCCGCATCTTCCCGTTCGCCGACGACCGCGAGGACCGCTTCAACCTGCGGATCGTGAACCTCGAGTCCATGGACGTGGCCCTCCACATCCGGAGCATCTGGAACGGGACGTTCCGCACGCCCCGGCTGGTGGACTTCCTGGTGGACGCGGTGCGCATCGAGAGTGAAGAGATCCTGCCGGTGCAGATCGGGGGGGACGCCGCCGGGACGTCGCGCTGCATCCACGCCCGCCTCTATCCCGAGCCCATCGCCGTGGTGGACTTCTACGCGCCGCCGCCAGTCTGAGGGCCCTTCGGGGCTCGCGAGATGCGTTGACCGCGAGGGTCATGCTTCGGTAGCATCGCCACCCGAACCCGTGTGAACCTAAGGGGTTGCATGCCATCCCAGTCCTCTCTCGTGCGTGCGTCGGGCCTCATCGCGCTCGCGCTGATCGCCTTCGCCCTCGCCGCCCCTCGCGTCGCCGCCGTGCCCGTCCGGGGCATCGTCAGCTTGCCCCGCCCCGCCGCCCCCGCCGCGGACGCCCCCGCGGCCGAGCGCGCTCGCCGGGACCACTACTGGAACGTCTGGGCCGAGCTGCTGGACCCGGTCGCCGCGCGCGTGCCCACGGAGCGAGAGGTCAGCGTGGTGCTGACCGGCGACGCCAACCCGCGCTCGCGGGGCTGCTCCTACCGCATCGAGGGCGGTGACCTTTTTCCGCGCACGCTGGTGGCGCAGGCCAACACGCGCATCTCCCTCGAGAATCGCGATGGAACGGCGCACCGCGTGTACTCGGACACCCTGCCCGGCCTGACCGCGCTGCGCACCGCTCCGGGCCGCGCGCGCGAGGTGGCGGTCCCCGATGCCGGCCGCTGGGAGCTGCGCGACCGCGAGTACCCGCAGCTGGTGGGCCACCTGGTGTCCATCCCGGACCTGGCCGCCTGCGCCACCGTCACGCCGCGCGGGGAGTGGCGCTTCAGCGACGTCGCCGCCGGCACCTATGTCCTGAAAGTCTACCGCGCGGGCCAAGAGGCACACGCAGCACCGTTGACCGTCGCAGCCGGCACGCGCGAAGTGGTCGTCGAACCCATCCTCCTCACGGGTAACTGAACATGCTCTCTCGCCTCTGGTACATCGTCCTGGCCGCCTTGGTAGCGGCGGCGCTCATGGCGACCATGCTCGCGCAGAACGCCTACAACCGTACGGTGGCAGCGCGCCTCAGCGACGACCTGGTGCGCGACCGCACCGAGCTCGAGCTCTGGCTGCGCCTCGAAGCGCGCACCCGCCTGGACGCGATCGCCCCGCTCGGTGCCAACGGCGACGTGCGCGTGGCGCTGGCCGCCGCGACCGATCGGCGCGACCGCACGGTGGTGGACCCGACGCTGCGCGCGGGCCTCGAGCGCACGCTCACCCGCCTCAACGACGCGCTCCAGGAGGGCAAGGCCGACATCCTCTTCGCCGTGGACCTGCAGGGTCAGATCATCGGCCAGGTGGGTGGCACGCCGCCGCCGCCGGGCGCGAGCCTCGAGCAGTTCCCCGTGGTGGTGCGCGCCATGCAGGGCTACGCCACCGACGACGTCTGGACGTACAACGAGACGCTCTACCGCGTGGCCGCGCACCCCGTGGCACAGAACGGTCGCTACGTGGGCGCGGTGGTGCACACGGCCGAGCTGAACCAGACCTTCGCCGAGCGCCTCGCGGGACGCATCCCCGGTGCGAGCGTGGCCTTCTTCGCGGAGGACCGCGTGGCCGCCACGTCCACGCCCGCCGGTGTGGCCAACGCGCCGGGTACCCCCGAGTTCACCGCCAGCATCGCCGCGGCGCGCGCCGACGAGCAGTACGTGGCGGGCAACGCCAGCGCCGCCCTGCCGCTGGGCGCCACCGCGATGGGCATCTTCGCGCCGGTCACCGGCACGGCCACGCACGTGGGCGCGGGCTATGCGGTGGGCCGCCCCAACCACGCGGTGCAGTCGCCCATGGCGATCTTCGACAACGCGACCCCGGAGGACCGCGACCAGGTGCCGCTCCCGGTGATCATCGTGGTGGCGCTGCTGCTGGGAGCGCTCGGCATCGGCTTCAGCTTCCTCGAGCACGATCGGCCGCTCAAGAAGCTGCGCGACGGCGTGCGTGTGCTGGCGCGGCGCGAGGTGGACCGCCTGGACATCGCCGCCTACGCGGGTGGGCTGCGCCAAGTGGCCGACGACATCAACACGGCGCTCGACAAGGTGAGCTCCGAGGGGCGCGCCGCGGCCCCGCGCGTCAACGCGAACCTGGACGAGATCCTGGGCTCTGCGCCGGCCGAGCGCGACTCGGTGCCGTACTTCGGCTTCGCCACCGACAACAAGGCCAGCGCGGCGTCCATCCCAGCGGCGCCCCCGGCGATCTCGGCCCCCGCGCCGGCCCCCACTCCAGCCAAGCCCCCCGCTCCGGCGGCGCCGGCCCCGAGC
>CAZEAA010000157.1:0-12863 GCA_964510015.1 uncultured Sandaracinaceae bacterium | reverse complement strand
GCCCATGCCACCGCTGCCGAGGACCTCGTCGATCTTGAAGCGGTCCGCGAAGAAGAAGCCGTCCTCGAACGACGACATGACACGAGTGGGCTCGATCTCGTCGAGATCGAACTCGTCCAACGGTTCAACGCTATCCAGCTGTCTGTCGACGCTGATGGACACCTACCACTCTCTCCACGGCACCGGCCTAGATTCGCTCCACGGCCATCACGCCCGTGAGCTTCTCAATATCACGCATCACGGTTCGTAGCTGCTTTACGTCAGTCACGTGCACGTGGAAAACGTTGACCGCGCGGTCGGTTTCGGAGCGGCAGTTGGCCTCGCGGATGCTCAGCTTGTGGTCCGTGAACACCCCCGAGACCAGCGCCAGGATGCCCTGCCGGTCGTTGGTGGTCACGCGGATGTCCACGGGCAGGTCCATGCGCGCGTTGCTCGACCAGGCCACGTTGACCTTGCGCGCGGCGTCCAGCTCCATGGCCTTCGCGCACTCGCGGCGGTGCACCGTCACGCCTCGCCCGCGCGTGATCCAGCCGGTCACGTTGTCGCCCGCCACGGGCGTGCAGCACTTGGCGAAGCGCACCAGGATGCCGTCCATGCCCTCGATCAGGATGCCCTGCTCGTTGTCCTTGGGCTGGATGCGCCGCATGGTCTTCTCGATGAGACCGGGCTCGAGGCTCTTGCGCTCCTCCGACTCCTCGGGCGCGATGACCTCCACGGCGTCGGCCACCGACACGCGGCCGTAGCCCACGCTGGCGAACAGCTCGTCCGCCGTCTGCATCTTGAAGTGGTCGAGCGTCTTCTTGAGCTGCGGCCCCTTCAGGAACTTCGAGAAGGAGAGGTCGCGCTTGTGCACCTCGCGCTCGAGCAGCTCGCGACCGAGGCGGATGCTGCGCTCCCGCTCCCGCTCCCGCAGGTACTGCCGGATGCGCGCCCGCGCCTTGCTGGTGACCACGTGGTCCAGCCAGTCCTTGCTGGGGTGCTGGTCCTTGCGCGTCTCGATGGCCACCACGTCGCCGTTGCGCAGCTTGTGGCGGAAGGGCGCGATGGCCCCGTTCACGCGCACGCTGTGGCAGTGGTGGCCGAGGTCCGTGTGCACGGCGTAGGCGAAGTCGAGCGCCGTGGCGCCGCGCGGGAAGGTCTTCACGTCCCCCTGCGGGGTGAACACGTAGACGTCCTCGGGGAAGAGGTCGCCGCGCACCGAGTCGTAGAACTCGGCGGGGTCGGCCACGTCCTTCTGGAACTCCATCAGCTGCCGGAGCCACGCGAAGCGCGCCGCGTCACGCGCGTCGAGGCCGCCCGTGTTGCTCTTGTACTGCCAGTGCGCCGCGATGCCGAGCTCGGCCGTGCGGTGCATCTCGTGCGTGCGGATCTGCACCTCCACGCGGTGGCTGCCCGGCCCCATCACCGTGGTGTGCAGCGACTGGTACATGTTGGGCTTGGGCAGCGCCACGTAGTCCTTGAAGCGGCCCGGCACGGGGGTCCACTCCGAGTGCACCACGCCGAGCGCCGCGTAGCAGTCGGACACGTTCTCCACGAGCACGCGGAACGCGATGAAGTCCTGCACCTGCTCGAACTCGCAGTCCTGCCGCTTCATCTTGCGCCAGATGGAGTAGAGGTTCTTGCGGCGCCCCGTGACGTCCACCGCGAAGCCGCGCGTGAGCAGCATCTTGCGCAGGCGCGTGACCACCTCGTTGATGAGCTTGTCGTGGTCCTTGCCCACCGCGGACACCTGCTCGTTGAGGCGCGCGTAGTCCACGGGGTGCAGGTAGCGGAAGGACAGGTCTTCCAGCTCGATGCGCAGCCACTGGATACCGAGGCGGGCCGCGAGGGCCGCGTAGATCTCGAGCGTCTCGCGGGCGATGCGCTCCTGCGAGTCCGGCTTCATGTGCTCGAGCGTGCGCATGTTGTCGAGCCGGTCGGCCAGCTTCACCACCAGCACGCGGATGTCCCGCGCCATGGCCACCACCATCTTGCGGAAGCTCTCGGCCTGCAGGTCCTCCTTGGAGGCGAAGTTGATGTTGCCGAGCTTGGTGACGCCGTCCACCAGGAAGGCGATCTCGTCACCGAACTCTTGCTTGATCTGCGCGTCGGTGACGCCGCAGTCTTCCACGGTGTCGTGCAGCAGGGCGGCGCAGATGCTGGACACGTCCAGCTTCATGTCGGTGATGATGCCGGCCACGGACACGGGGTGGACGAAGTACGGGTCACCCGACTTGCGGGTCTGCCCGTCGTGGGACTTCGCGGCGAAAACGTAAGCCTTCTCGATCAGCGCGGTGTCGGCGCCGGGCTGATAGGACTTCACTTTCTGTACGATGTCGTTGAGCCGCACGGGGGGATCGCCAAACTAACACCGCCTAGTGGGGGTGCCAAGGAAGGGACGTTTGACACTCAGTCGGATTCAGACCGAGGGTGTGACACGCTGCGCCCCGGGATCCGTGGCCCAGGCTGGCCAGCGCCAGGTCGAACAGCTCGATGCGCACCACCCCCTCGGCCGGCGCCTCGAAATGACGGATGAAACGCAGGTTCCCCTGCGCGGTGGTCAGGGTGGCGCGCACGTCGTAGCGCCCCGGGGGGAGGTCCACGCGGTGCTCCACCAGACGGGGCCCCTCTTCCCCGAAGCCGAAGCGGGCGCTGGCAAGGTCCTCGTCTTCGGCCTGGTAGACCAGCTCGAGCCCCTGGACCGACGCGTGCCCGGGCCCCAGGTCGTAGCGCAGCTCCACCTCGCGGGGGACGTGCGGCGTCAGCTGGTAGACGACCACGAAGACCCCCGCCACGGCCACCAGCCGCGCGAGGAGGGGGCGGTGCTGGAGGAAGCCTGCGACCAGGCGCGCGCGGAGACCCATGAGCGCGAGCTTGAACTTCTGCTTTCGCTCGCGCCAGCATCCGTGGCTCACTGGGCGCGCCGTGGCCGCCTTCACCTCCTATCAGCGCCGACTCCTCGTCTTCCTGAGCGTGGCCACCTTCTTCGAGGGGTACGACTTCTTCGCCATCACCCAGCTGCTCCCGCACCTGGAGCGCGAGTTCAAGCTCGAGGACGGGCAGAGCGGCCTGCTCCTGGGGGTCACCAACATCGGCGCCATCCTGGCGTTCTTCCTGGTGCGCGCGGCCGACCGCTTCGGCCGGCGCCGCCTGCTGGCCGTCACCATCGCGGGCTACACCCTCTTCACCATCACCAGCGGGCTCGCCCTCTCCGTGTGGGACTTCGCGCTCAGCCAGCTGCTCGCCAAGGTCTTCCTGCTGGCCGAGTGGGCGCTGGCCATGGTGGTGGCCGCCGAGGAATTCCCGGCCGAGAAGCGCGGCTCCGTGATCGGCATCATCCAGGCGTTCAGCGCGCTCGGGTCCATCGTGTGCGCCGGCCTCGTGCCCATGCTGGTGAAGCTGCCCTTTGGCTGGCGCTCCGTGTACTTCGTCGGGATCGTGCCGCTCATGGCGCTCGCCTACCTGCGGCGCGGCATGCAGGAGACCGCGCGCTTCGCGGCCACCAACGCCGCCGACACCAAGACGCCGCTCACGCACATCTGGAGCACGCCCTACCGGGGCGCCGTGATCCGCCTGTCCGTGGTGTGGTTCTTTGCCTACATCGCGGCGCAGTGCGGCATCAGCTTCTGGAAGCTCTACGCCATGCGCGAGATCCACATCACCGAGCAGGAGGCCGGCAACGCCATCGCCCTCGCCGCGGTGGTGGCCATGCCCATGAACTTCGCGGCCGGCTACCTGATCGACAAGATCGGCCGGCGCTGGGGCGCGACCCTGGTCTTCGTGACCGGCTCGGTGGCCATCTACTTCGCGTACACCATCAGCGACCTGCGCATGCTGACGGTGGCGCTGATCTTCGCGGTGTTCAGCGTGAGCTCGTACCTGCCCATCCTGAACGCCTACACCACCGAGCTCTTCCCCACCGAACTGCGCGGGTCGGCCTTCGCCTGGTGCAACAACATCCTGGGGCGGGCCTCCTACGTGTTCGCCCCCATGCTGGTGGGAGCCGCCGCCGCCAAGGCGGGTGCTTACGGCCCCGTGGTGGTCTGGACGGCCGTGTTCCCCATCATCACCACCGTCCTGGTCTGGGCCCTGCTCCCGGAAACCAAGGGGCTCGACCTCGACGAGACGTCGGCGCTCCACTGAGCGGACGGCGGCTGAGTGGCTACTCACCCAGCATGTCGCGCGCGCGCGACAGGCACGCCTCGAGCTTCCGGTCCAGATCCTCGCCTCGCGAGTAGCCACGCGCCATGATGAGGGAGAGGTTGGCTCGCACCGCTGCCTCGTCGTAGTTGGGATTGAACTCGACGAGGCGAGCAAAGTCGATCTCGTCTTGCGGGCGTCGCTTGGCTGCCGCCAGGACCTTGGTGGCGAGCAGTTCTTCGACGCGTGCCACTGGGACCGTCAAGCCTTGCGTCAGCTCGATTGGTGTAGCCCTCGCAACCACCTCGTGCTCGATGCCACTCGAAGCAAACAGCAGGTCACACACGACACCCGAGGGACCGCAGAGTCGCGCCGTGGCCAGGCGCTTCTGGCCCTCGTGCTCCACCGTCGCGGTGACTGCGTACGCGTGCTCGCGAAGGGCGTAGATCAGCTGCTCAGCGTCCGAATCGTCCCGTACCGAGACGGCGAGATCGACATCTCGGGTGAACCGCACCTCAGAGCGCACAGTGACGGCGATGCCACCCACGAGCGCAAAGTCTCGCCCCAGGAGACCGAGCGCAGTCACGGCGTGCTGGAGCGCGCCCAGCACGGACAGCTCACTCACGCTGGAGCCATGCGTCGAGCTTGGCGTCGATCTCCACCTCGCTCAGGTCGGGGAACTGACGGCGCAAGTTGCCCCGCTTGAGCGCGATGCCGTCCGCCATTACCTGCAAGGCTTCGCGCAGCCGCTCGGCAGGCGGCTGCCGCCGATAGCGTTCGATCTCTTCCGCGCGCAGGGGATCCATCGAGGGGAGACTAACGCCGTCGCCTTGCAGCTCGCAACGCCTTCGACCCGACTGCGTGCCGGTCGGTCCGGCTGGAACAGCACCGTCTGCGTGCGGTCCCGGTCGTAGAACAGGTGCGCCTGGTCGAACGGAGTAAGACCGCGGGGGTGCAAGCGCGGGGCATGCCGACTATGCTCCGCGCGCGAATGACGCTCATGGCGGCCCCGGTGCCGCGCCCGGCCTTCTGTGACTGACAGCAACCCACCTTCGAGTCCCACTCCCCGAGAGCCAGCAGCCGCGCCCGAGACCGCGCCAGCTGCGCCAAACCGTAGCCTCGCCCGCCACGTGGGCTGGGGCGCCTTCGCCGTCGGCAGCACGGGCATGTTCCTGCTCATGGCCAACAGCGACCGCGCCCCGCACGGCGTGCTGCTGGGCATCTTCGCCACGCTCACCGCGGTGCTGGGCCTCATGGCCGGCCTCGGCTTCTTCGCGCGCGAAGAAGGCAGCGTCCCGTTCACAGCCTCGACGCTGGGCCACCCCGAGGGCGAGGCGTGGTTCCGTCGCCCCACGGTGATGCTTCCGCTGAGCGCCATGGTGGTGGTCGCCTGCGCGCTCACGTTCGGGGTGGACACCTTCCACGTCGACACGCGCGACCTGCTCCACATCCCGCTCGACATCGCCTACCTGACCGTCGCCATCGCGGTGGCGCTGCTGCTGCTGCTGCCCGCCGCCGTCACGCGACCGGGCCTCGGCGTCTTCGTGACCGTCGGCCTCGTCTACCTGCCCACCCTCGGCATGCCGGCGCTGTGGGACCCGTGGGAGACGCACTACGGCGAGGTGGCCCGCGAGATCCTGGCGCGCGACGACTGGATCAGCACGTGGTGGGCCCACGAGAAGTGGTTCATGTCGAAGCCCATCCTGATCTTCTGGATGGAGGCGCTCTCCATGGGCGCGCTCGGCGTGGACTACCTGCCGGACGCGAACCCGCTGCACCCCGAGTGGGCCGTTCGCCTGCCCATCGTCACGCTGAGCATCGCCGCCGTGATGGTGGTGTACGCCACGGTGAAGCGGCTCTTCAGCGCGCGCGCCGGCGCCTTCGCGGCGCTCTGCATGGCCACCGCGCCGCACTTCTTCTTCCTGGCGCACCAGGCCATCACGGACATGTCCATGGTGGGCAACATGGCCATCGCCGTGTGCCTCTTGGCCATCGCGCTGTCGGAGGCGCCCGAGCGCGAGGTCACGCGCTACCGCCTCGGCCCCCTCGAGGTGTCCTTCCAGCACGTCATCGTCGGGCTGTTGCTCGTGACGGTGCTGCCGCAGGCCATGTACCTGATCACGCGCAACGTCACGTGGTTCTCGCGCGGCTTCGCCTGGCACAAGGACGAGTTCTTCTTCGGGTCCGCGGGCAACGACGGCATCCCCGGCAACCCGGACATCGCCGACCAGACCGCGGTGTACAACAGCTGGGTCTCGCAGCCCATCGTGGAGGGCGCGCTCTGGCTGGTGGGCCTCGCCGTCCTGGTGTTCCTGCTCCGCCGTGAGCGCCGCGCGCAGGCGCTGTGCATGTACGGCTTCTACTACTTCTGCGGCCTCGCGTTCATGGGCAAGGGCATCCCCGGCTTCGCGCTGCCGGGCCTCGTGGCGCTGCTCTACCTCGTGTCGTCGGCGCGCTGGGACATGCTGCTCGAGGGGCGCCTCAAGGTGCTGCCGGGCACGCTCACGCTCGCGGTCACGGGCCTGCCTTGGTATGTGGCCATGTACATGCGGCACGGGCCTGCGTTCACGCAGCAGCTGCTCATCCATGACCACATCAACCGCCTCGCGCGCGGTGTGCACATGGACGAGACGTCGCCGGGCAGCTTCGGCTACTACGTGCTGCAGCTGGGCTTCGCCACGTTCCCGTACATCGGGCTCCTGCCGTTCGCGGTGGTGGCCTTCATGTGGTTCCGCCGGCAGCAGCGCGCCGCCGTGCGCCCCCGCGACGGACGCCCCTATCACCAGCGACAGTTCCTGATGCTGCTGGCGCTGTGGTTCTTCGCGGCCTTCGTGCTCTTCAGCGCCATGGCCACGCGCTTCCACCACTACATCTTCCCGGCCGTGCCGCCGGCCATGATCCTGGTGGGCCTCCTGCTGGACGCCATGTGCGGCGAGGACACACGCCCCGTTCGCACGCGCTTCGCCACCGCGCTCCTGGCCGGTGCCGGTCCGCTGTTCTTCGTGGTGGGCTTCGCCGGCATGATGGGCGACGTGCGCGGCATCTTGCCGCCCGGCCAAGAGGACACCGACTGGGTCCTGACGCAGCACGGCAGCACCCCGCTGATGATCGCCCTCATGGTGCTGGGCGCCGCGTGCGCCGCGGGGGCCTTCTGGTTGCTGCGGCCGCGGGATGCATCGGCACCGCGCGACGTCGGACGCCTGGCCTGGCCGCTGACCATCGCGTGCGTGGCCGGCGCGTGCCTGCTGGCCTTCGTGGCGCGCGACCTCAGCTGGGTCACGCAGCAGCGCCCGCACGGCTACGAGCGCCTGATCCACCTCTACGTCTACAACTACAACCGCCCCTGGCCCACGCAGTTCGACTACCGCCCCATCCTGACGGCCTTCGGCATCGTGGGCACCGCGCTGCTGGCGCTCACCGCCCTGCCCCGCCTGCGGGCCTGGGGCGCGCGCCTGCTGGTGGGCTTCTCGGTGGTCTTCGCCGCCTGGACCGTGAACGTCTACTTCTCGGACCTGAGCGACCACTGGGGCCTCAAGCCCCTGATGACGCAGTACTACGAGCTGCGCGAGGGCCCGGAAGAGCCGCTGATCGCGTTCCAGATGAACTGGAAGGCCGAGAACTTCTACACCGGCAACCGAGTCTACACCTTCGTGGACCTCGACACCGCGCCGCTCGCCCGCTGGATCGAGCAGAACCGCGGCAAGCGCGTGTTCGTGCTCGTGGAGCGCACGCGGCTGCGCAGCTTCACGGGCCTGGTGGGCCGCAACGTCGAGGTGGTGGAGCACACCAGCAAGCGGCAGTGCAGCAAGTTCGTCATCGCGGAGATGACCCTCTAATGCCCATCCTGTCGATCCCCGGCGAACGCGCGCTCGAGAACCGACGGGTCCCGCTGTCTCTGTGGCCGACACGAACCCAGCGCGCGGACTCCCTCTACCCTGTCGCAATCCCTCGCTTCGAGCGGTCGTTCACCATCGACCGAAGCGACAAGATCTTCTGCATCGGGTCGTGCTTCGCGCGAGAGATCGAGGCCGTGCTCCATCGCGAGGGCTTCGACGTGCTGTCGCGCGCGAGCGCTGGCGGAGCTGGCCCGTCGGTCACCCCACCGAACGTCTACTCGGTCCCCGCCATCCACCAGATCGTGCGCGCCGCCCTGGGTGACGACGACGCCTCGAGCCATCCGGCCGGGGTGAAAATGGAGATGTTCTCGGCCCTGTCGAAGTCCACCGTGCTGATGGTGACCCTCGGCTTGAGCGAGGCCTGGTTCGATCGCGAGTCCAATGTCTATCTCAACGAGATGCCGGCCGTCCGCGCGCTCCGTGCCTCACCGGACCGGTACGAGCTGCGGGTCCTCGACTTCCCGGAGACGGTGGACTTCCTGGCCGCGACGTTGCAGGGGGTGAGCGAGCGACTCCCCGCGTGTCGCATCCTGCTCACCGTCTCGCCCGTGCCCCTGTACTGCACCTTCCGCTCGGAGGACGTCTTCCTCTCGAATGCATACTCGAAGAGCGTCCTGCGCACAGCCGTGGAGCACGTGCGTCGAGAGTTCCCCCACATCAGCTACTTTCCCTCGTACGAGATGGCGACCCTGAGCGACCCGCGAGTCGTGTGGGGGGACGGCGACTACCGTCACGTCGACCGGGAGTTCGTGTCCGTGATCGTCAGCCACGCCATGGCGTCACTCGCGCCCAGCGAAGCATCGAGGTTCGAGCTCAAGCGAGAGGAGTCCATGCGTCTTCTCCACGCGAAGCTCGATGCACCGAACACGCAACGGGGTGGTGCTCGAGCCTTGGAGGCTGCGGTGCTGGGTCGGCTCCTCGACCCCCGCAAACTCCGAAAGTACCAGCGGGGCCGCGACGCGTTCTTCGAGGACTCGGGTCATCCACTGGCGAAGGCGTACGGTCGGCTGACGCGTCGACGGGCGTGACCCACTCGACCGGCGTTCAGGACGTTCAGGAGGCGTCCGGCACGTACTCGCCAGCGATGCGCTCGCGCCGGCCCATGACCCCCCGCGGTGGGCCCTCGAGGGCGAGCTGGCACCACTTGCAGCGCGTGGGCTCGTTGGCCAAGCGGGCCAGCGTGGAGCCGCCCAGCGCGGCGCAGGCCATGAGCGGCAGCACGGTGATCATGTCCGCGATGAAGATGGGCGTGCACATCACGCAGATGGCCACCACCCCCATCCACGCGCGGTAGGCGATGGCAAAGCCCCGGTGCGGGCGGTCCACCGGCATGAGCTTCGCGCAGCGCGGGCAGTGCAGGCCGTCCTCCGTGGGCTCCGTCGGCGTGTCGTCGGACATCCGCTGGAACGCTAGGCGCGAACCGCTGCCAAGGGAACTGGCCACTCTCTGCAATCGGCGACATGTGAGCGGGCAGGTGTGAGCGAGCGAGCCGCAACGGGTGGAGGCGGGCCATGCCCGCCCTCGAGCCAGCCGAAGGGCTATAGTTCTCGCCGTGAGCTACTTCCGAGGCATGCAAGCAGACGAATCTGGCCGACCGAAGTGCGGCGCCGGCGGGAACCTTCTGGGAGCTCGTGTCCCGGACGACGTCCAGCCGGACCAGGAGTCGCGCGTGCACCCCAAGCAGGGGGGAATGTCCGTGAGCCCCGGGTCCGCATTCAATGTGCCACCTCACCGGCGCCCCAAGAGCATGGGGCGGGGCGCACGAGGCCCAGACTCTCTGGCAGTGTTTGCAGTCGAGGACGCCGACATGGAGCGAGCCAACCTCGCCGTGAGGCTTGACCCTCGGGCCCCCGGTGAGCACGCTTTCGTTGAGCCGTCGATCGTAATGGCGGTGGAGTCCTACCAAGCGGCGCTCTGCTCTACGGGTCCAGACTGGCGACGAGTATGGCCAACACACTAAGCCTCTACCTCCAACTGGAAGCCGCCATGGTGGCGCTCGACGAGGCCGGTCAGACCGCTCGGGCCGACGCACTGCGGGACACCATGGATGGGCTGTGGCTCGACCTGTCGCCGGAGGAGCGGTCCTTCCTCACGTGGCGGGACGATGTGATCATCGCGCCCGTCATGCCTCGGGCCGCCGAACCACCGGCCGAGTTCCACAACGTTTGGATGCCCGTGTGAGCATCGTCGACATCGGGTCGGTTCGCTTTGGCGGATGGCAGGGCATCATCGCCGCGGGTGAGCGTGTGCTGCTGGCGGTGAAGACCAACCCACTGCGCATCACCCTACGAACACCGCACCCAAGCAGCGGGGTGGAAGTGGTCGAGAACCAGATCCTGCGCGGCGCTGGGGTTCACGTGGTGGTATCTCCCACCGCCGTGGCCATCACCCTCGATGGCAGCGTCCCGCTGGTCATGGCGCACGTGGCGCACGACGACTCCGAGCTGGTGATCTGCCGCGTCGAGCTGCGCCCGCTGGGCATGGCCATCTGGGACGACGCCGAGGGGCTGCACATAGGCTCGAGCGTGGTGGCTCGAAGCGAGCTCATGACAAGCGGGGGCGCCGCAGCGTTTCAACTGGCGCCGCCCCGGGAACAGGGCGCCCCGAGCGAATCCCAGGGCCAAGCATGACCCCGCAGGAAACGCTGGCTCTGCTGAAGATCCTCGCACTGGGCAACCAGGACCTAGCGGCAGGCAAGGTGAAGCCCGTGTCCGACGTCGTTGCACGCCTCCGCGCCAAGCGAGGCACGGACTGATGCCACGGGTGGCGTGACATGCAGTCTGTGTTGGCTCAGCTCGGGTCGATCGACTTGATGTGCACTTCCACCAGCTGCTCGGCGGTGACCAGCGTGGGGGCCTTGGTCAGCATGCAGTTGGCGCGCTGCGTCTTCGGGAAGGCGATGACGTCGCGGATGGACTCGGTCTCGGCCGCCAGCATGGCGATGCGGTCCACGCCGAGGGCGATGCCGCCGTGCGGGGGCGCGCCATAGGTGAGCGCGTCCAGCAGGAAGCCGAACTTGTCCTGCGCCTCTTCCTGCGAGAGGCCGATGGCCGCGAAGACCTTCTTCTGCACCTCGGGGTCGTGCAGGCGGATGGAGCCGCCGCCGATCTCGAAGCCGTTCAGCACGAGGTCGTAGCGGTAGCAGAGGACCTTGCCCGGGTCCTTGTCCAAGAGGTCCACGCACTCGTCGTGCGGGCGCGTGAAGACGTGGTGCGCAGCGGCCCAGCCCCCCTCTTCGCGCTCGAAGAGCGGCGGGTCCACCACCCACAGCAGGTTCCAGTCGTTGGCGCTGCCCGACTCGGGGATGAGCTTGAGCAGCTTGCCCAGGTGCAGGCGCAGGTTGGCCATCACGGCGTGCACGCGCGCCTCGGGACCGAACTGGAAGAGGATGAGGTCGCCGTCCTTGGCGCCCACCGCTTCGTTCACGGCCAGGCGGTACTCGTCGGTGACCATCTTGGCGAGCGGGCTCTGCACCCACGCACCATCGGCCCCTTCCACCTTCGCGCGCGCCAGGCCGCGGGCGCCCATGCCGTTCACGTACTTCTCGAGGCCCTCGAGGTCCTTGCGCGAGAAGTTGTGGCCGTTCGGCACCACCAGCGCCTTCACGATCTCTTCGGGCAGGTCCTTGCGGTACGTGCCGTCGGCGAACTTCTGCGCCATGGGCTCCAGCATGGAGATGCCGCCGCCCTTGTGGGCCACCGTCAGCTCCGTGAGGTCCACGTGCTCGAGGCCGAAGCGCATGTCCGGCTTGTCGTTGCCGAAGCGCCGCATGGACTCGTCGAACTTCAAGCGCGGGAACGCACCGTCCGGGTAGCGCTGGAGGAGGTCCACGCCGAGCACTTCCTTCCACAGACGGAAGACCAGGCCCTCGATCATCTTGAAGAGGTCGTCCTGGTTGATGAACGACATCTCCACGTCGATCTGCGTGAACTCGGGCTGCCGGTCGATGCGCAGGTCCTCGTCGCGGAAGCAGCGCACGATCTGGAAGTAGCGCTCGAAGCCCGCCACCATGAGCATCTGCTTGTAGAGCTGCGGGCTCTCGGCGAGGGCGTAGAAGTGTGAGGGGTAGAGGCGCGAGGGCACCAGGAAGTTGCGCGCGCCGCCCGGCGTGTACTTCACGAGGAACGGCGTCTCCACTTCCAGGAACGCGTTGTCGTGGAAGTAGCTGCGCGTCTCGTGGTTGAGCTTCGAGCGCATCATCAGGTTGCTCTGCAGCTTGGGCCGGCGGACGTCCAGGTAGCGGTACTCGAGGCGCTTGTCCTCGTTGGTCTTGATGTTGTCTTCGATCTCGAAGGGCGGGGTCTCGGACTTGTTGAAGACCGTGACCTCTTGGCCGATGAGCTCCACGTCGCCGGTGGCGAGGCGCGGGTTGCGCAGGCTGGTGCCGTCGTCCTTCGTGCCGCGGTCCTTGACCACGCCGCGAATGCCCAGCACCCACTCGCCGCGGGCGCGCTCGGCCTGCTTGAAGGCCTCGGCCGGGGTGCGCTCGGGGTCGAACACCACCTGGGTCACGCCGTCGCGGTCGCGCAGGTCGATGAAGATGCAGCCGCCGTGGTCACGACGGTTCTGGACCCAGCCGAAGAGGATGGCTTCGTTGTTGATGTCGGTGTCCCGCAGGGCTCCGCACGAATGGGTCCGCTTCAGCTCATCGATAAAACGCGCCACAGGTCTTGCTCCGAGAAAACAGGCGCCACCCTACCCGGGCTTGGGCGCGCGTCAAGCGGCTTCCCCAGGGGTGGCGGGACGGTGGCGGGATCGATCCGCCGGGGCGGGGCGGGGGGGTGGGGGGGGGCCCGGGGCGGCGGGGGGGGCGAGGGGGTACCCCCGGGAAACGGGGGCCCCGCGGGT
>CAZEAA010000156.1:2669-12896 GCA_964510015.1 uncultured Sandaracinaceae bacterium | reverse complement strand
GAGCTGCACCGCGGGGCGATCCGCGTGGCCGACCCGGGGGACATAGCGGCGCTCACCCGCTATGCCGATGCGCTCGCGCGCGTGGCGCCCGGGGACGCCGTGGAGCAGCTCGCGCGCGGGCTGATCGCGCTCGAGAAGGGGGACGTGGCCACGGCCGCCAGCCTCGACCCGGGCGACGAGCCGCGCGGTGTGCTGCTGCGCGCGGGCGTGGCGCTGCGGCAAGGTCGTCCGGCCGATGCGCTCGCGCAGCTCGAGTCGTTCAACCGCGTCGCGCGCGGCCGCCCGTATGCCAGCGTGGACAGCGCGCGGGTCGTGGAGCTGCGCAAGGCCGCGCTCAAGGCCAGCTGGACCGACGCCACCTCGGCCGAGGTGGACCTCGCGGGCGCCATCGACGCCGTGGCTCGCTTCGCCGAGCGCCAGTCGCTCGACGCCGTGACCCGCGCCGCGCGCGCGCTGCGGGACGAGCTGGACCGGCCGCTGCTGCTGGCCGTGCTGGGTGAGTTCAACGCCGGCAAGAGCACGCTCATCAACGCCATCATCGGAGCCGAGGTGGCGCCCATGGGCATCGTGCCCACCACCGCCACGCTCAACGTGCTGCGCGGCGGCGCGGCGCGGCGCGTGCGCTTGGTGCGCGTGGACGGGAGCACGCGCGAGGGGGACTACGACGGACTGCGCGACCTGCTGGCCGACGCCGCGGCCGCCGACGAGAGCGTGGACCACGTGGAGATCGTGCTCCCCAGCGAGCACCTCGAGCGCGTGTGGATCATGGATGCGCCGGGCACCAACGCGCTCGACCCCGCGCACGAGCGCTTGGCGCGCGAGGCGGCGCGGCGCGCCGATGCCGTGCTGTGGGTGTTCGACGCGGGGCAGGCCGGCAAGAAGACCGAGGCCAGCTTCTACTCGGCGTTCCGCGGCTCGGGTCGCAAGGTGATCCCGGTGCTCAACAAGCGTGACCGCCTCTCGGCCCAGGACCTCGAGCGCGTCTCGGCCGTGGTGACGGCCAGCTGGTCGGGCGCTGAAGCGGGCGCCGTAGGGGAGGCGATGGCCCCGCTGGTCACGGTGTCGGGACGCTCCGCGCTCAAGGCCAAGCTCGCGGGAGACGAAGAGGCGCTCGCGGCCAGCGGCTTCGACGCGTTCCTGGCGCACCTCGACCGCGAGGTTTTCTCGCGCTCGCGCGAGCTGAAGCGGCGCGCCTGTGCGTCGCGCTTGCTGGCGGTGCTGGACCAGGCGCTCGAGAGCGAGCGCGCCCTGGTGGAGGCGCAGCGCCGCCAGGTCGCGCAGCTCGAAGCGCGGGCGGGGCGGGTCGGGGCCCGTCAGGGCGATCTGCACGAGCAGGCTCGCGACGCCGTCCGCTCCATGATCGCGGGGGAAGACGCCGCCATCGAGGCGGCCGCCGACGAGCTGCTCAGCGTGCTCAAGCCGCGTGGCACCACGTTCGGGCGCACGCCGCTCTCGGCCGACGACCAGGCGTTCTTGGGGGAGCTCCTCACGCGCCGCTTCACGCTGGCCCTCGAGCAGGCCGAGCGGCGGCTGCTGGCGCAGGTGCGCGGCGTGCTGGTCCAGGCGCTCGAAGGCGCCGAGGCCACGAGCGAGCCGACCGCTACGTCGCCCGGTCTCGACGTGGACCTGCGGGTTCGCTCCGCGCTCGCGCCGCCCTTCGCGGCCTATCACGGCTATCAGCGCGGGCTCTTGCGCGGCGGTGGGCTGCGCCGCCTCTTCGACGACGCGCTGCCCCGCGCGGCGGCCACGCGCGAGGGGGCCGTGCAGGCGCTGGCGGTGGTCCGCGCCGATGCGCGCGCCGAGCTGGGGTCCGCGCTGCGCGACGCGCTGGTCGAGCTCGTGGACACGCTCGAGCGGTCGGTGATCGCCGAGGCCCACGAGGCCGAGCGTCACGGCGAGCAGCTCACCCGCGAGGTGTTCGGACCGCTGCGCGCGCTGCGGGAAGTGCTGGCCGAGATGATGCGGGTGGGTGACCCCCGACCGCTGGCCGAGGACGCGAAGAATCTCGCGGCTTCGCTAGATTCGTGACCGGCTGACGGTCTATACTCGTCCTTGGCCCAATCCCGGGCTCGGAGCCTTCATGGAGATCAAACAGCAGCTCAAGCTCTCGCAGCAGCTGGTGATGACCCCTCAGCTGCAACAGGCCATCAAGCTGCTGCAGATGTCCCGCATGGAGCTCACGGAGCTGGTCCACGAGGAGCTGCTCGAGAACCCCGTCCTGGAAGACTCCATGGACGGCCGCGACGCGCGCGAGGTCACCCCCAGCACCGAGGCCGTCGAGCACGCCCATGGTGAGGACGGCGGCCCGATGAACGGTGGCGACGACTCCATGCGCACCAACACCGAAGCGGTGGACTCGAAGCGCGAGGAGATCGACTGGGAGCGCTACCTCGAGGCGCACGCGCTGCAGCCCTCCATGCCCGGCTTCCGTGGCCGCATGGGCGACGACGAGATGCCCGGCTTCGAGCAGACGCTCACGCGCGCCGAAGACCTGGTGGACCACCTCGCGTGGCAGCTCCGCATGGGCGACTTCGTCGAGGACGAGCAGCGCTTCGGGGCGCTGGTCATCGGCAACCTGGACACGCGCGGCTACCTCAGCATGGACGGCGTGCCCCCCGAGGAGATCGTCCCCCGGCTCGCGCAGGAGGCGGGGCTGCACCCCGAAGACGCCGAAGAAGTCCTGAGCATGATGCAGCAGTTCGACCCGCTTGGGGTCTGCTCGCGCACGCTCGAAGAGTGCCTCGAGGTGCAGGCCAAGCACTTCGGCCTGGACGAGCTCTGCATCAAGGTCATCCGGCATCACCTCGGGAACCTCGAGCGCAAGAACTACGCGGCCATCGCCAAAGACCTCGAGGTCGCGGTGGAAGAGGTCTACGACATCGCGCAGATGATCGCGGAGTTCGAGCCGCGCCCCGGCCGGAACTACTTCACCGAAGAGCCGCGTTACATCACCCCCGACGTCTACGTACACAAGGTGGGCGACGAGTACTTCGTGGTGGCCAACGACGACGGCATGCCGCGCCTCAAGATCAGCGGCTTCTACCGCTCGGCCATGTCGGGCAACCCCAAGGCCAAAGAGTACATCCAGAACAAGATGCGGAGCGCGCAGTGGCTCATCCGCAGCATCGACCAGCGCCGCAAGACCATCCTCAAGGTGACCGAGTGCATCGTCGAGAAGCAGAAGGACTTCTTCGACCTGGGCATCGAGCACCTGAAGCCCATGATCCTGCGGGACGTGGCCGAGACGGTGGGCATGCACGAGAGCACCATCTCGCGCGTCACCAGCAACAAGTACGTGCACACCCCGCGCGGCATCTTCGAGCTGAAGTACTTCTTCAACAGCGCCATCCGTCGAGAGAACGACACGGACATCGCTAGCGAAAGCGTCAAGCAAGCCATCAAGAAGATCGTGAGCACCGAGGACGAGCGCAACCCGTTCAGCGACCAGAAGCTGGTCGAGGTCCTCGCTCAGGACGGAATCCAAATCGCCCGACGCACCGTCGCCAAGTACCGCGAGATGTTGGGCATTCTTAGCAGCAGTAAACGGAAGAAATACTTTTAGCGCCTGTTCTTGTATCGACACCCTAGACACGCCCCGGAGGCCCGATGCGAATCAACTTCACCTTCCGCCACCTCGAACCGTCAGATGGCATCAAGGCCTACGCGACCGAGAAGATCGGTCGCTTGCAGAAGTTCCTGCGAGCCCCTCTGACCGCCGAAGTCATCGTCGGTACGGAGAGGCATCTCCACCAGGTCGACATCAGCGTCGTGTGTGAAGGCCAGCGCTACGCGGGGACCGAAGAGTCGGAGGACATGTACGCGTCCATCGACATGGTCCTCGACAAGATCGACCGTCAGGTGCGCAGCAAGAAGGACGCGGCGACCGCCAAGATGCGGCATGCCGACGAGTCGGTGCACCTCGGTAAGCACGACGCCTGATCGCGCGTGGGGCTTCCGCGTCGTGCGGTGAACCCGCGCGGCGCGGACGGCTCAGGAGTCGCTGGGCTGAGCCTGCAAGATGGCCAGCGCCGCTTCCGACGAGCTGCTGGCGAGCAGCGCGGCGCGCACCCGCTCGTCGCGCACGGTTCGGCTGACGCGCGCCAGCGCCTTCAAGTGGGCGCTGGGCTGGTCGAGCGGCCCGAGGATGGCGACGGCCAGCGTGACCGGGTCGCCGTCGATGGCGTCGAAGTCCACACCGCCGGGGATGACCACCAGCACGGCCCGCATCTCGTTCAGCTTGGCCAGGCGCCCGTGAGGAATGGCCACGCCGCTCCCCGCGCCGGTGCTGGCCAGCCGCTCGCGGTCCTCGAGCACCTTCAGGATCACGCTGGCCACCAGCGCAGGGTCGTCCGCGGCGAAGGTGTCCGCGATCATGCTCAAGAGCGCGAGCTTGTCCTGAGGCTTGACGCCGAGAAGGATGCGCTTGGCACTCAGGAGTTCCACCAACATGCGTTGGCGAGCACTACCGCAGCGCTGCGAGCAATGCAACGCGATCCGCTCGCGCTCTCGGAGAAGCGTTCACTCCTTGCCGGGTTCACCGAGGCCGGCGTCGCGGTGCAGCGACCGCACGAAGTCGCGCGCGGCGTGGCGCCCACCGCGCTTCAGCAGCTCGTTGCGCGCGGCCACCTCGAGGATGACCGCCATGTTGCGGCCATGGCGCACGGGGATGCGCAGCATGGGCAGCTCCACCCCGAGGATGGTGTGACGCAGCTCGTCGAGCCCGAGGCGCTCGTAGTGGTCGGCGTCGTCCCAGGGGCACAGCTCCACCACCAGCTGCACGGGCCCGCGGTCGCGCACGGCGGTGGCCCCGAACAGGTCGCGCACGTTCACGATGCCGATGCCGCGCAGCTCGATGTGGTAGCGCAGGCGCGGCGGTGGCGCGCCGAAGACGTCGTTGTTGGGCGTCTTGGTCAGCAGCACGTTGTCGTCGGCGATGAGGCGATGGCCGCGCTCCACCAGCGCCAGCGCCGTCTCGCTCTTGCCGATGCCGCTCGGCCCGGTGAGCAGCAGGCCCACGCCGTGCACCTGCACCAGCACCCCGTGGACCGACTCGCGCGGGGCCAGGATGTCGTCGAGGGCGTGGTGCAGCGTGGCGATGGTGCCGCTCGAGCGCGGTTGCGACACCGCCAGCGGCGTGCCGGTGGCCTGGGTGCTGGCCAGCAGCTCCGGGAACGGTGTGGCGCCGCGCGTCACCACGATCAGGCTCGGGCCCATCGCCAGGAGCACCCCCAGCTTCTGGCTGCGCTCCGCCGCGTCGAAGCCCTCGAGGTAGCTCATCTCGGTCTCGCCCAGGAGCTGCACGCGGGTGGGGACCAGCCCGTGCCGGTGCCCGGCCAAGACCAGGCCCGCCTTCTGTACGCGCGGATGCGTGATGCGACGCTCGAGGCCCGCCTCGCCCGCCACGAGCTGCATCTCCGACG
Organism: uncultured Sandaracinaceae bacterium; assembly: GCA_964510015.1. Taxonomy (GTDB): domain Bacteria; phylum Myxococcota_A; class Polyangia; order Polyangiales; family Houyiibacteriaceae; genus JADJJE01. The sequence continues at coordinate 7,476 of CAZEAA010000156.1, read as the reverse complement.
CCACCTTGGGCACCGCCAGCAGCTCGTGAGTGGTGGTGTGCCGCGGCGGAGTCGGGCGCATGCTCGGGCCGCGTTCGTGCTCGCTCATCGCGCGAGGCTACCAGTCCCACTGGCATCCCTCCACCAAGCTCGTTGCGGTACCCGGCCGGCTGCTCTGCTAGACTCGGCCTCGTGTCGGGCTTGCACGTCGTCGTCGTCACTGGGCTCTCGGGAGCAGGGCGGAGCACCGCGCTCCGTGTCCTCGAAGACCTGGGCTTCTTCTGCGTGGACAACCTGCCGCCGAGCCTCGCGCCGGCGCTGCTGGCCACCCTCTCGGGCGACGCGGTGGTGCGGGGTGTGGGGCTCGGCATCGACGTGCGCACCGGGGCGCTGCTGGAGGGCGTGAGCGCCGTGCTGGACGGCCTCTCCGCGAGCGGGCACAAGGTGGAGGTCCTGTTCCTCGACTGCGCGGACGAGATCCTGGTGCGGCGCTTCAGCGAGACACGCCGCCCGCACAAGCTGGCTCCCGGGGGCGAGCTGTGGGACGCCATCCAGACCGAGCGCACGCACCTGTCCAAGCTCCGCGCGCGGGCCACGCACGTGGTGGACACCACGCGCCTGAGCGTCCACGACCTGCGCCGCGCCATCGTGGACTTCGTGGAGCGCGGGGCCGCCGGCGCCCGCATGGTCACGCGCGTGGTCTCGTTCGGCTTCAAGTACGGCATCCCCACCGACGCCGACCTGGTGTTCGACCTGCGGCACCTCCCGAACCCCTACTTCGAGCCCGCGCTGCAGGCCCAGAGTGGCCTCGACTCCACCGTGGCGCGCTACGTCTTGGACGCCCCCGCCACGCAGGAGCTGTACGCCGACATCCTGCAGCTGCTGGGTCACGCGCTGCCGCGCTACGAGAAGGAGGGCAAGAGCTACCTCACCATCGCGCTCGGCTGCACGGGGGGGCGGCACCGCTCCGTGGCCACCGCCGAAGCGCTGGGCGCCGAGCTCCGCGCCCGCGGCCGGGAGACCTCGGTGGTGCACCGCGACATCGCTCGGGTGAAGGGGTGAGCGAGCCCTCGCTGCAGCTCGCCACGGCGCGCGTGATGATCGTCAACCGCCTCGGCCTCCACGCGCGCGCGGCCTCGAAGCTGGTGGCGCTGGCCTCGCGCTATCGGGCGGCGATCCTCATCGCGAAGGACGATCACCGCGTGGACGCCAAGAGCATCATGGGCGTGCTGCTGCTCTGCGGGACGCAGGGCTCCACGCTCACCATCAGCGCCAGCGGCGAGGACGCGCAAGAGGCCGTGAGCGCGCTGGTCGCGCTGGTCAGCGACCGCTTCGGAGAGGCCGAGTGAGCGACAGCGTCGTGCTCTCCGGCGTGGCGGTGTCGGCGGGCATCGCGCTCGGACCCGCGTGGGTGCTGGACCGCGGCCGTCGCCCCACGGCCGTCCGGCGCGTGGCCCGGAACGACGTGGCCGCCGAGGTCGCTCGCTTCGGGGCTGCCGTCGAGCGTGCGCACGCCGAGCTGGTGGCGGCCATCGACGCCGCAGCCGGCGTGTCGAGCGGCCCGCTGCGCGACATCCTCGAGGCGCATCGGCAGCTCACCTGCGACGCCACGCTGCGGGGCCGCGTCGAGGCGCTCATCGGCGACGAACAGCTGGACGCCGAGAGCGCGCTGCAGCAGGTCATGCGCAGCTTCGCGCGCACGCTCGCGAATTCCGAAGGCGCCTACCTGCGCGAGCTGGCCCACGACATCGACCAGGTCACGGGCTACCTGCTCGACGCCCTCGGCGGACACGAGGCGAGCGCCGAGCCGCCGCCCGGCGTGGTGCTGGTGGTGCGTGATCTGCCGCCGCGCCAGGCCGTGCGCATGCGCGAGCTGGGGGTCGTGGGCTTGGTCGCCACGCGCGGCAGCGCCACCAGCCACACGGCGCTCTTGGCGCGGGCCCTCGGCATCCCTGCGGTGGTGGGCGTGCGCGACGCCGCGAGCGTCATCGAGACCGGCACGCTGCTCGAGGTGGATGGCTTCGCGGGGGTCTGTCACGTGCGCCCCAGCGCGGACGAGCAGCTGCGCGCCCGCACACGCGCCTCGCGCTTCCAGTCGTTCCTGCAGGGCCTGGCCGAGCGCGTCACCGAGCCCCTCACGACCGCGGACGGACAGCCGGTGGACCTGCGGGCGAACATCGAGCTGCCCGCCGAGGGGCGCGGCCTCGCCGAGCGTGGCGCAGCGGGCGTGGGCCTGTTCCGCACCGAGTATCTCTTCCTTGCGAGCCCCAGCTCCCCGTCGGAAGACGTGCAGACGCGCTCGTATGCGCAGCTGCTGCGCGACGCCGCACCGCACCCCGTGACGTTCCGCACGTTCGACCTGGGCGCCGAGGAGCTGCCCGACCGACCCACCCGCACGGCGCGCGACCGTCCGGCGGTGCTGAACCCCGCGCTCGCGCCGCGTGGCCTGCGCTTCGCGCTCGAGTCGAGCGACCTGCTGCGCACCCAGCTGCGCGCCATCTTGCGCGCCACCGCCGAAGTGCCCGAGGCGCGCGTGGAGCTGCTCTTCCCCATGGTCACGAGCCGTCGGGACCTGCTGAGGGCCGTGGCCATCTTCGAGGAGGAGCGCGACCAACTCGCGGCCGCGGGCCTCGCGCTGCCGCGCATCCCCATCGGCGCCATGATCGAGGTGCCGGCCGCCGTGCTCATGGTGGACATGCTGCTCCCGCACGTGGACTTCGTGGCCATCGGCACCAACGACCTCTTGCAGTACAGCTTCGCGGTGGACCGCGCGGACCCGTCCTCCGCGCGCTTGGCCCGGGCCTGCGAGCCGGCGCTGCTGCGCGCCATCCAGCACGTGCTCCTGCAGGCCGAGCGCGTGGGGAAGCCGGTGCGCGTGTGCGGTGACGCCGCCGCGGACCCCATCGCGCTGCCGGTCCTCGTGGGCCTCGGCGCGCGGCAGCTCTCGGTGCCTCCGCCGGCGCTGGCCCTCACGGCTGCCACGGTGCGCCGGCTGACGGCCACCACGCTGCGCGAGCTCGCGCAAGACGCGCTGCGGCGGGGTGACGCGGACGAGGTGGAGCAGAGCGTGGTCACGCAGCTCCGCGAGACGCTGTCCGACCTGTGGGGCGAGCAAGGCTACTCGCCGGCCGAACGCTGAGGACCGGGGTGCCCGCGGTGCGTGGCGGCGGCTCCGCGCGGCGGCCTCAGGCGACCGCCCTCCAACCGGCGGCCTCAGTCAGGCGACCGCGCTCCACGCGGCGACCTCAGGTGGTCGCCTCTCGGGGCGCGGGCAGCGAGAGGACGCGCGCGCGCAGCTCGGGGGAGGGCACGATGCACTGGTCGGCGGCGCCGAACAGACGGTAGCGAATGCGCGCGAGCACCCGGTACTGGAGGTTCAGGACGAACAGCGGCACGAAGCGCAACACCACGGCCGCGCGGAACAGCGCCGGCCAGATGAGCCGACCCGCCGCGCCATCGAGGTGCAGCCGCTCACGCGCCGTGCCCGCGTCCGTGACCAGGTAGATGGTGTCGATGTCGCTCGGGTCGTGCTGGTGGCGGGTCAGGATGGCCTGCCCCAGCGCCGACTGGATGTGCACGAAGAAGAAGCGACCCGGCTTGTCGTGCTTCGCGATGGTGGCCACGAGCCGGTTGCAGAAGATGCACAGCCCGTCCACGAGGATGAGCGACTTGCCCAGGGCTTCTGCGGGGAACTCCTGGCCGGAGGTGAGCGTTGCGTTGTCCATGACCCTTCCACGCGCGGGGCCGTGGAGGGGTTACACCGACCGAGCTACTTCGCGCGCGTGCCGGGGGCCACGTCGTCGGCCGCGCCCAAGAGGCGCAGGCCGCTGTCCGTGTCGGTGGCGAGGATCATGCCCTGCGACTCGAGCCCGGCGAGCTTGCGGGGGGCGAGGTTGGCCACCACCACCACGCGCCGCCCCACCATGTCTTCGGGGCTGAAGTGCTCGGCGATGCCGGCCACGATCTGCCGGGGCGCGGCCTCGCCGAGGTCCACCTCGAGGCGCAGCAGGCGGTCCTTCTTGGGGACCCTCTCGGCGCCGAGCACCAGGCCCACGCGCAGGTCCACCTTGGCGAAGTCGTCGAACTCGATGGTGCCGTTGCCCGCCGGCGCGGCTTTGTCGCTCGGCTCGCTCGCCTCGGTTCGGGGCGCCTCGTCCTGCTTGGCCTGCGCCTTCTGGGCTTGGCCAGCCTTGGCGCGCTCGGCCTTGCTGAGCTTGGGAGCAGCGTCGGCCATCGTCTCGGGCACCAGGCGCGCCAGCAGCGCCTCCTCTTGCTTCGCGTCGATCTTCGGGAACACGGGCTTGCCCGCGGTCACCTCGGTGCCGGCGGCCAGCTCACCGAAGCGGCTGGGCCACGCGTCCACACCCACCGTGGGTGAGAGCGGCCCGAGCCCGAGCTGCGCGCGCAGCTCGTTGGCCTTGTTGGGCATCACGGGCGCCAGCATCAGCGACAGGAAGCGCACGCTCTCGAGGGTCACGTAGGCCACCTCGGCCAGGCGTCCGAGCTTCGCCTCGTCCTTGCTGAGGTTCCACGGCTCCTCGTCGTTCACGTACTTGTTGGCCGCGTCGATCAGCTCCTTGATGGCGTCGAGCGCGCGGTTGATGTGCACGCCGTCGAGGCTCTCGCGCACCTGCGTGGCGATCCGCTCCGCGAGCGACGCGAGCTCGGCGTCCGCCCCCGCGAGCGTGCCCACGGCCGGCACCTTGCCGTCGAACTTCTTCAAGAACGGCAGGATGCGGTTCAGCAGGTTGCCGAGGCCGTTGCCCAGCTCGTTGTTATAGCGAGCGATCAGGTTCTTGTGGTTGAAGTCCCCGTCCTGCCCGAAGCT
>CAZEAA010000156.1:0-2659 GCA_964510015.1 uncultured Sandaracinaceae bacterium | reverse complement strand
GCTCGAAGTAGTAGCGCAGCACGTCGCTGCCGAAGGCCTCCACCACGGGGGCGGGCGGCAGGAAGTTGCCGAGGCCCTTGCTCATCTTCTCGCCGTTCACCGTGAGCCAGCCGTGCGCCCACACCTGCGACGGCAGCCGGATGCCCGCGCTCATCAGGAACGCCGGCCAGAAGATGGTGTGGAAGCGCAGGATGTCCTTGCCCACGATGTGCACGATGTTCGCGTCCGCGCCCCAGAACTGGTCGAAGAGCGGCGCCTCGCCGGGCTCGGCCGGGCCACCCAGCGCGGAGACGTAGTTGGTGAGCGCGTCCAGCCACACGTACATCACGTGCTTCGGCTCGTTCGGCACGGGGATGCCCCACGAGAAGCTCGAGCGCGAGATGCTGAGGTCCTTCAGGCCCGCGCGCACGAAGCTCTTCACCTCGTTGAAGCGCCCCTCGGGCTTTACGAAGTCGGGGTTCGCGTCGTAGTAGGCGAGCAGCTTGTCTTGATAGGCGCTGAGCTTGAAGAAGTAGCTCTGCTCGCGGATCTTCTCGACCGGCTTCTTGTGGTCCGGGCAGATGTTCCCGGGCAGCAGCTCCTTCTCGGTCTTGAAGCTCTCGCAGCCCACGCAGTACCAGTCCTCGTAGTCGGCCAGGTAGATGTCCCCGGACGCCTCGAGCTTCTCCCACAGGCGCCGCGCGCCCTGCTTGTGGCGCTCCGACGTGGTGCGGATGAAGTCGTCGTGGGTGACGTCCAGCTGCTGCCAGGCCTCCTCGAACGGCGGCACCATGCTGTCCACGAACTCCTGCGGCTCGCGCCCCAGCTCCTGCGCGCGCCGCTCGATCTTGAGTCCGTGCTCGTCGAGGCCCGTGAGGAAGCGCGTGGGCTGCCCGCGCAGGCGGTGATAGCGCGCCAACATGTCCGCCGCTGCCGTGCTGTACGCGTGCCCGATGTGGGGCTTGTCGTTGACGTAGTAGATGGGCGTGGTGACGTAGAAGGGCTTCATGGTGGGCTCGGCTCTCCGAGGGAGGCTTGTTACCAGGATTCAGCGGTCTGGGCACCCCCCGACCGGGGTGAGAGGAGAATGGACCCACGGCGGCCGCCGGTGGAAGGCTGGGGGTCCTCGAGAAGCTGGGCCTGGGCGCCGACGACGAGGACCCCGACCAGCTCACCCTGGAGATGGGCGAGCGTTGCGCGGAGGGCGTGTTCAACGAGGGCGCCCAGTGCCTGCGCCATGCCCTCCCCGCGCTCAGGTGCCTCGAGGGGGCTGTGAGCTGTGTCGATAGCCGGGTGGTCGGCGCCGACGCTTGTCTTCGTACATGCGTCGGTCCGCCAATCGCATGGCGAGGGCGATGCCGCCGCGCGCTTCGGTGAGCGCCGCGCCCACCGAGAAGTCGAGGCGGCGCCCGCGATGCACCTCGTTGTGGCGCTCGAGCTCCGCGCGCAGTAGCGCGACCTTCGCGGCGAGGGAGGCTGCGTCCGCGTCGGGCACCAGCATCGCAAACTCGTCTCCGCCCAGACGCGCGGTCACGTCATCCGGCCCTGCGGTGGCGCGCAGGACCACTGCGGCGCGCTTGATGCACTGGTCACCCGCGTCGTGCCCTAGCGTGTCGTTCACGCCCTTGAGGTCGTCGACGTCGATGATGAGCACGCCAACGTGCCCCTTGGCTGACTCGAAGGAAGCACGGACGGACTCGAGGTAGGCTCGGTTGAAGAGACCGGTCAGGGCATCGTGGGTGCTCGTGTGGCGCAGCTCTTCCTCGAGCGCTCTACGGCGTGTCACGTCGCGAACGATGGCGATGGTCAGCTTACCAATCGAGGTCTCGACGGGGCTCAGGCTTATCTCCACGGGCAAGAGATCACCGTTCTTCCGCACCGCGTTCAGGATGGCGAGGTCGCCCATGGAGCGCGTCCGTCCCGTTCGCTCGTACTGTCCGCGCTTCTTCTCGTGGGCCTCACGCTGTTCGTGGGGCACCAGCGCCTCCACCGGAAGTCCGATCAGGTCTGCGCGGTCGTACCCGAACAGCCGCTCGGCCATCCGGTTGGCGAGGGCGATGGTCCCGCCCGCTCGAATCACGAGGATTGCGTCTGGCGCGGCAGAGAGCGTCTGCGAAGACGTGACGGGCTCCAGCTGCTCCATCAGCGGGGTGGTGGGCAGCACGTGCCAGGAGGGCAGCAGCCGGCAGTGCTACGACGAGAACGGCGACCGCAATCGTCGGCTGACGGGCTACTGAGGCCGGTCTTCCCGCGCCGTCTTCCACAGCCTCCCGAACGGCGCGGCCAACTGGGCGGCCAGCGACTTCGGAAAGTGCGGCATCGCTCCGATGCCGATGTCGTCCGTGATGGGCCGCCCTGGCCAGAACACGGACCCGAAGAGCTGGTCCCAGACGAGGAGGATGGCGCCGTAGTTGCTGTCCCCCTCGCGAGGCTCCTTCGAGTGGTGCCAGCGGTGGAGCTCGGGGGTGGCGAAGAACCCGCGGAAGAGGCTCGAGTCGAGGTCCACGTTGCAGTGCTGCAGCTGGCCGTACACCGAGCTCACGACCGCGTAGGCGATGTAGATCGGCGCTGGGATCCCGAGCAGCTCGAGCGGGAGGACCTGCGCGAACGCGACGAGCATGAGGTCGAGCGGGTGGAAACGCGTGGCGTTCATCCAATAGAGGCGCTCGGCGCTGTGGTG
>CAZEAA010000155.1:0-13038 GCA_964510015.1 uncultured Sandaracinaceae bacterium | reverse complement strand
TGGGTTCGAATCCCATTTCCCGCTCCCAGATTTGCTTGTGATTCCGGTCGGTTAGCGAAAGCTACCCGGCCGTTTTCGTTTAAGCCTCTTGGGCGGATGACTCTCGGTTGACTCCCTGCGGCGCGTCACAACCTACCCTCGCTCCAACCGCGCAAGTGCGCGAACCGCACAAAACAAGGTGAATCCTGCTTCGCGAGCACTGTGCGCCACGAGCGCTCAGCCGTCGACCACCTCCCCTCTCGGAGTTGGGCGCGCAGGTCCGTCGCAGCCTCCGCAGCTCGTGAGGGATCGGTTGACTTGGACGCGGTCGATACCGGCCACACGACGAGCCTCCGCGAGTTGGTCGGGGAGCTCCTGATGAAGGCCGAGGAAGACCTCATCGGGGGTGCGGCCACCGAGGGCGGCCCGAGGGATCAAGGCGTTGTGGTCCTCCACGAAAGCCGCAATGAGCTTCTTCAAGGTGGCCACCGTGTCGAGGTCGTGGAGGTACAACCACCGGTGCTTGAGCTGGGCCCAGAACGACTCGATCAGCGAGTTCGAGTACGTGACGTCGACCTGGGCGCGCACGCGTCGGAGCAGGCCTGCGAAGTCCTCACACTCGACGGCGACGTTCTCGGACCCACCGTCCGTCACGACCGTGACGACGCCTGCGTGGTCCCGAAGGCACTGGACGGCCTGGCGGAGCAGTTCGTCGGTAGCGTCCGCCTTGCAGGTTCCGCCGATGGTCCAGGCGAGGATCTTGCGGCTGTAGTTGTCGATGACGCCATGGACCCAGACGACGGTGCCGTCGACAAGTCGGATCTTGCTGGCGTCGATGTGCCAGATCTCGTTGGGAGCGGTCGCCCGCACGCCAACCTTCGGGCGGCGCGGATGCACACGCTTGCGAGGCCGACGCAGCCCCTGTCGGCGGACCTCGCGACACCACGTTGAAGCGGACGCGATGGCGTGACCACGGCGCAGCGCGAGCAGCGAGAGGGATGCGACCGAGAGGTGCCGAAGCGCAACATCGGTGACGTACTCTCGGATGGTCCGACGTTCCTTGATCGTCAGTTGCTGCGGGGTCCGTCTTGGGCAGGAGGAGGCGTCATCGAGCCGACACTCGAGAGCCCGATGCTTCCATTCGCGCAAGCGTTCTGGGGTCAGCCCCAGGATGCGGAGCGCGGCGGCTCTCCCCAGTACGGGCTCGGCCCTCCGAACTGCGGCGAGCAGGCGGCGCTTGTGTGCCGCGGCGGGCACCGGGCGGTCCGCAATGCGCCCGCCGAGGGCGGCAACCAGCGCGAGCAGCAGCCTGATCACTGCGCGCAGCTTCCCGTTCGCGGCTTCCACACGGGCCAGCGCAACCTGAAGCTCCACCAGCTCCCGATCCTCCTCGCGCAAGGCCACGACCTTCGGGACCGGACGCGTCGTCCAAGACCGACGGGTCGACGGGGGGATATCGACGTCGTGGAAGAGCGTCGCGTCCCCGGACGCCGCGATGGCGAGCCGGAGACGGTGGTCATAGGTGCGGCGGCGGGCGGCAGTCACGGTGGGCGCCGTCTTGACCTGGTTCCAAGGTGTCGTCATGCCGGGAGCGCCGCGCGGCGATGACCGACGCTACCGGAGCACTTTCGCCAGCCGTCGCTTCCAGTAGCCGGGCTTGCGGTGCTGATGGTGCAAAGCGATCACGACGAGCTCGTCCTCGAGTCTGGCGAGCACCACCGCGTAGGGAAAGCGGTCAGTCAGGAACCGTCGGACGTCGACGTCCGCGACGCGCTCGACACGAACACCAGCACCCGGAAAGCGGTCGTAGAGCGCGATCTGCTTGCGGACCTGCGACCACAGGTCCCCACCAAGGTCGATGTCGATCTCGGCGTAGTAGCGGGCGGTCTCCTCGGCTTCGAGCAACGCCTCGTCGAGCCAACGAATGGTGGGCATCAGCGCTCGAGAATCGCGCGAATGCGCTGCTCAACTTGCTCATCGGAGTGCAGGACCGCGGTGCCATCCTGAATGCCCCTCACACGCCGAGCGATCTCGTCGTCCCACTCGCGGTCCACGTCTTCTTGGACGACGTCCTCGTCGAGGCTGTCCAGCTCGGCGCGGACCAACGCGCGCTGCTCCTTGGGCAGCTTGTAGATCTCGTCGAGAATCTTTTGGACTGGCGAGGACATACTCAAAACGTACGTCCACCTTTAGACAAAGGCCAGAGGAAGGCGCCTTGCCGGATCGGCGAGTTGCCGCTGGCCCCGCCCGCGTAGTGAGGCACGTCTGGCGCCAGCAACCACCTCAGGCTTGTCGGCGCCGCGGCCGTCGGCGTGTTGAGTGTCTCTCATCGGCGAACTAAACAGCCGCGATGCCGTTCGTTCCGTTCCACAACCACGCCCCGGAGCTCGCCAAGCAGGAGACGCGCTCCACCATCCAGATGGAGAACGGAGAGCCTGTCCGGACCCACCTCTTCACCGAGAGTTTCTGCAACGAGGCGGGGTGCGACTGCCGGCGCGTCTACATCCAGGTCATTTCGGACGAGCCGGGCGTGGCGCAGCCGCGGGCAACCATCTCGTGGGGGTGGGAGAGCGACCAGTTCTATTGCGACTGGGCCAGCTTCCCCCTGACTCGGGACGACCTCGCGGAGTTGCGCGGCCCGGCGCTGGTGCGCCTCATGACGCAGTCGGAAGAAGCCGAGGATCTACTCGCCAAGTTCCGGATGTTGCTCAGCGACGCCAGCTACGCGGCGCGCATCGTCAGCCACTACGAGACGTTCCGAGCAGGGGTGCCGCGTGCTGCAGCCACACCCAGCATGAATCGCGCAGAGCGCCGCCGCGCGGCCAGCGGCAAGAAGAGGCGCTAGGACCAGCGCGCGTGCACCGCTACACTACGCCGCGCAGGGCCGGGCCACGCATCGGACACCTCACCGCGAAGTAACCCTCGAGAACCGTGATGCTCTGCCGCTATTTGGACCCACGCCGATGAGCTCATCCAAGTGTCGGGCGCCCTCACGCCCCCCAAGAGCCGCCTCGTGACCGGCGCTGACCCCACACCCCCGCAGTCCGACCCGAGCCGGGTCATCGCGTCGCTGGCGCGCGACCAGGTCACCTTGGACCTGAAGACGGTGGACCTGTGCTTCCTGGCGGGCCTCTACCTGCGCGCGGACAAAGCAGCGCTGGCGTCGTTCGAGGAGGACGCCCTCGTGGACATGTTCGAGCAGGTCTGCGACGTGGTGGAACCCGCCGCCGAGAACCCACGCAAGCGCGCGACGCACGCCATCCAGCGCCTGCGTGAGCAACGCATGCTGGCGCGAGTGGACGGCGCGGGCATCCTGCGCGCGGGCGACTACGCGCTCACGCGGCTGGCCGCCGCCGTGGTGGAGTACTTCCTCGCCGACGAGGCCCTGACCCGCGAGAGCCTGACGCTGCTGACCGGCACGCTGCGCGCGCAGCTGGCCGAGGTGCTGGCGGCTGCTCGCAAGGCCGAGGGCAGTGAGGCGTGGCGCACTTCCGTCGTGGGGCCGCTGCGGGTGACGGTGGCGGACCTGGTGGCGGGCATCGAGCGCCGGCAGCGTGGGCTGGACGCGCAACAGGAGGAAATCCAAGCGGAGATCGCCAAGCTGCTCACCGCCGACTGGTTCAGCGCGGTGGACCGCTGTCAGGCGCTCTTGGACACCACCACGACCACCCTGCGCGAGCTGAACGAGATCCTGCTCCGCGACACGCACCACTTCGTGGCGCTGCTGCAAGAGATCCAAGCGCTGGCCACAGACGCCGAGGACAACGACGCCGAGGCCACCGCCCAGCGCGTCATCGAGCATGTGGACCGCATCGCGGCCTGGGGTAGCGCCCGCCAGCGCGCGTGGTCCGAGTACTACCAGTACGTGCACCGCTACCTGCGCGACGTGGTGCGCCTGGACCCGGACCGCGCGCTGAGCCAGCGGGTGCGCGACCAGACCGCCGCCTGGCCCAAGCAGCCGTTCTACCTCCTGGTGGCGCACGCGCCTTCCATCTTGCTGCTGCGTCCGCTCGAGGCGCGGGTGGAGCGGCCGCCCGTGACGCGGCTTCGGGCGGAGCGCGACGCCGCCCCCAGCTGGGTGGAGCCCGAGGACGCCCACGCAGCGCTAGACGCCCTCGTGGCACGTGCGCTCGACGACGGTCTGACCACGCTGGGCGCGGTGTCGGCGCGCGTCCTGCCGGAGCTGCCCGCGCCGCTGCACTACGCCGCGACCGGCCGAGTGGCGGACGCCGTGGCCCGCCGTGCGCGCGTGCACGCCGACCACGAGCGCCCCTGGGTGGCCGTCTCCGAACAGCTCGAGGTCGAGGACTGGACGCTCGGCGAGAGGAGCGCCCAATGAGCGGATCGGCCTTCGGCACTCTAGAAGAGGTGCTAGCCGATGAGCACTTCCCCGAGGTGGATCTGGCTCTGCGCCGGGGGCGGCACGTGGGGCGCGAGGACGGCGGCGCGTACGAGTATTTGGTGGACGCGCAGGCCCTGCTGGAGCCGTTCTATCGACGGTTCTCGTGCGAGCTGGTGCAGCAGAGCGACGGCTACTTCTACCTGCTGCCCTCGGGCGACCGCCTAGGGCGGCGCCAGCTCAAGGCGGGCGAGATGCTGGTGGGCCAGACGCTCGCGCTGCTCTATCTGGACCCCACCACCTCCCAGTACAGCGGCGTCGTCGCGCGTGAGGCGCTGCTGCAGCGTCTGTCGGCGCTGTTGGGCACCGACGTGCTGGTGCGCACCCTCAACCCGCGCAAGCGCAAGTTCGACGAGCGCGTCGCCGCCGAGACCGTGCGTACCCAGGTGGCCGAGGCCGTGCGCCGCCTGGCCGACCTCGGCTTCGTGGATGTCCTGCCTGGCGAGCAGCTGCGCCTCCGCCCTGCCCTGCTGCGCTTCGCGGAGCCCGTGCGGGGGCTGGGCGACACGAGCGCAGCGCTAGCCCGGCTGGTGGCTCGCGGCGAGGTGCTGCTGGGCGAGGCCGACGCGGCAGACGATGACGAGCCAGAGGACGACCCGCTGCCAGACGAGGAGCCCGCGTGAGCCGCCGCACGACAGCAGACGCGCTCGCGCTGGTAAACTGGAAGGGCGTGTTCTACGCGCGCTACGAGCTCGACCGCCACGTGACCGCGCTCGAGGGCGCGAACGGCGCGGGCAAGACCACGGTCATGATCGCGGCTTACGTGGTCCTGCTGCCGGACATGTCGCGCCTGCGCTTCACCAACCTGGGCGAGACGGGCGCCACCGGTGGCGACAAGGGAATCTGGGGACGCCTGGGCGAGCCGGGGCGGCCGTCGTACGCCGTGCTCGACTTCGCGCTGCCCGGCGGGGGGCGGCTGGTGGCAGGCGTGCACCTCGAGCGAAAGGGCGAGCCTTCGGTCGAGCCCACGCCCTTCGTGGTGCTGGGGCTCGCGCCGGACGTGCGTCTACAGGACCTCTTGCTCGTCACCCAAGGCGACAGCGAGGTGGTGCCCGAGCTGCCGGAGCTGCGCGAGAACGCCGCGCGTCTGGGAGGGCGGCTACAGTCGTTCACTTCCGCACGGGACTACTTCGCAGCGCTCTTCGATCAGGGCGTCACACCGCTCCGCCTGGGCACGGACGAGGAGCGCAACAAGCTGAACGAGATGCTGCGCACCAGCATGACCGGTGGCATCTCACGCGTGCTCACATCCGAGCTTCGCTCGTTCTTGCTCAAGGAGGAGAGCAGCCTGGCAGACACGCTGCAGCGCATGCGCGCCAACCTGGACGCCTGCCGCCGCACACGCACCGAGGTGCAAGAGTCGCGCAGGCTGGAGCAGGAGATCGGCGGTGTGTTCGAGGCGGGCCAGACCATGTTCGCCGCAGCGCTCTTGGCCACACGCGAGCGGGCCGACGACCTGACCCGCCGCGTGGACGATGCCGAAGCGGCCCAGAAGAGCGCTTCGCTGGCGCACGACGCCGCCGAGGAGGCGCTGGCCCAGACTCTCGAAGCCGTCCGCGCGCTCGAGCAGCGGCGCGACGAAGTGGGCGGCGAGCTCGCGGCCGCGCGCGAGCTGCACGGCCGGCTGCGCGACGCGCTCGCGGCTGTCATCCACCTGCGCACATGCGCCGAGCGCCTGCAGTCGGCCGAGGCGTCCACGGCGGAGGCGCGGCAACGGCAAGCGTCTGCAGACGAGGCGCAGCAGCTGGCCCGCGAGCACGTCCGCCGCGCCCAGGCGGAGTACAAGCTGGCCGCTCAGGGGCTGGCCGATGTGCAGCAAGGCATCGAAGAGCTGCACCGGCGAGCCGGGGCCCATGCGCAGGCTGTGCGGAAGAAGCTGGATGCCGAGACCTGCCTGAGCGACGGACCCTTCGCGCCGGAGTCGTTTGGCGCGCGCCTGCTCTCCGCACGCGCGGAGCTCAGCGAGGCGGACCAGGAGCGTCGCGAGGCGGTCACCCGGCTGGCCGATGCCGAGGCCCATCGCGCGCAGCACACCAGCGCCCTTCGCGCGCTCGAGGCCCTGGTGGACGGGGCGGTCCCCGTAGACCAGGCACACGACCGGGCGCTCGAGGCGCTGAGCGCCCACCGTGAGCGGGTGGCCCTGGTGGCGCGCGTGCCGACCATCGAGCGCGAGCTGGCCGAGGCGCACAAGCTGGCCAGACGGCAAGCCAGCGTGCGCGAGCGGGCGGCGACCCTCGACGTCCACGTCGAAAGCGAAGGCGGCGCACAGGTGGTCGCGCGGCTCCTCGCGGAGAGCGAGACCGCGCAGTGGGACCACGAAGCTCGGGAGCGCGCCGCACGCGAGGCGCTGCAAGTCACGGAGCGAGAGCTCAAGGACCTCGAAGGGCGCAGACGTGAGCTGCTGACCCGCGAGCCCGCCTTCCGGGAGCACGCCCGGCGCGCGGCGCACCTGTCCGAGCGGCTGAGCATGCCTGTGGACAGCCGCACCAGCTTGGACGCCGCGCGCGAAGCGCTGGCGGAGCAGCTGGCCGCTGCTCGCAAGACCGAAGAGGCCACGCACGTCAAGCGGGAACGGCTGCTCGAGCAGGCCCGCGAGCTCTCGGCCGCAGGTGGACCCATCCCACCCGCGCTGCTGGCGCTGCGCGACCAGCTGGGCGCTGAGCTCGTGGTAAGCAGCTTCGAGGACGTGGGCCTCGACGACGCCGGGCTGATCGAGGCGCGGCTCGGCGGGCTGGTGCAGGCGCTGGTGGTAGATGACCCGCACGCTGCGGCGCGCTCGCTGGCTGCGCGCCCGGACACCCTCGCGGAGGTGCAGTTGGTGTCCCGCGACGCCGACCTGACGCGCCTCGCCGGCACCGTGAGCGTGGTGGACGTGGGACCGCGCGATGTCGCCGTGGAAGGGAGCGTGGGCCTGCGCGTGACACGCATCCCGGCCCACCCGCGCATCGGACGCCGTGCACGGGAGGCCCGCGCTGCTCAGCTGCGCGCAGAGGCCGAGGTGTGCGCCAGCACGCTAGACGCCGCCCGACAACAGCGGCGCTCGGTGGAGCGCGCGGTGTCGGATGGTGATGCACTGCTGGCCGGGCACGCTGTCTGGCTGGCAGGCGACCCGGCCCCCGAGCTAGCCGTCGTGCAGCGCGCCATCGTGGCCGCCGAAGCCCAAAGGGGGATGCACCGCGCGGCCGGCATACGCCACGCCGAAGCGGTCAAGGTGCTCCGACCTCGCGTGCGTGGGCTACAGGAGCTGCTGGGCGAGGCGATGTTGCTGGACCCGCCTGACCACGCCGCGAGCGCACTGGCGCTGGCTGAGCAGCTACAAGCCGCCTGCGCTGCGCGCGACTGGACGGAACGTCACGCGCGCGACGTTGCGCTGGTGGACCGGCAGCTGCACGTGCTGCGCACCGCCCCGCTCACGGATGATGAGCTCGTTCACTTGAGCGAGCGCGCACAAGCGCTGCGAACGCTGCGCGAGAGACTGGACGCAGGCATCGAGGCGCTCACGTAT
This sequence comes from uncultured Sandaracinaceae bacterium, assembly GCA_964510015.1. Lineage (GTDB taxonomy): Bacteria > Myxococcota_A > Polyangia > Polyangiales > Houyiibacteriaceae > JADJJE01. The sequence goes on along the minus strand of CAZEAA010000155.1, from coordinate 5,155 downwards.
GTGCAGGCGAACCAGGAGGCGCTGAGCTGGGCGGACGCTCCAGGTCGCTTGCACGCGGAGCAGGCGCTGGTCCCCGCACTCGATGCGCAGCTCCGAGAAGCCGAGGAGCAGCAGGTGCGGGCAGAGGCACTCGTCGACGCAGCCGCCGCCTGCCTCAACGTCGCGACATCAGCGTTTCACGAGGCCGATGGCGAGCGCCGCGTCGCAGCGAAGGAGCACCAGGCCGCGCAGGATCGCTTCGAGCAGCTGGGCGTGCCAGACCCGCAGGAACTGGCCGTCACTACAGCCGCCGCGGAGGTGGCGCGCCTCGAGGCGGAGCTACGCAGCCACGACGCGCGCTACGCCGAACAACTTACCGCTAAGGGTCGTCAGCAGGCCCAGCTGCAAGAAGCTGACACCGAGCTGCGCGAGGCAGACGAAAAGCTGGCGAGCGAGCGGCGCGAGGCCGAGCCCGCCGTGAAGCGCTGGGACGAGGTGCGCGAGCGCGCCCTACAACATGGGCTGGTGGGCAGTCTGCTGACGGGGGGCCCCTCCGAGTTGGCCGAAGTGCGCGGGCAGGTCAACCTCGCGCAGGAGGCGAAGACGCGTGAGGCGATCCTGCTGGACCGCCTGAAGAGCGCCCAAGGCGGGCCGACGCTGCTGGCGGAGCTCACCGTGCTACGCGCCCCCACCCCTGGCCGCTTCGCGGACCCGTACCTCGAGCTGTGGCTCGCCGTACGGGACTGGCTACGCCGCAGGCTGCCAGCGCAGGTGTCGGAAGTGGATGACCCCCAAGAGGCCTTGTTGCGGCTGCGCGACCAGCTCGGTGGGCTCGAAGAGCGGCTCGACCGCCAGGAGAGCGAGCTGCGTGGCGCGAGCGAAGACGTCGCGCGCGGCATCGACGTGCAGGTCCGGAAGGCACGTGGCCAAGTGACCCGGCTCAACAAGAACCTCGACGGCGTCAGCTTTGGCAGCATCGCCGGCATCCGCGTCCGCCTCCACCCGGTGGAGAAGATGGAGCAGGTGCTGCGAGCGCTGCGCGACGGCACTGCACAGACGCTCCTCTTCCAAGCGGAGCTGCCCATCGAGGACGCGCTGGACGCGATATTTCGGCGCTTCGGCGGCGGGAGGTCGGGGGGCCAGCGCCTGCTGGACTACCGCGAGTACGTCCATCTGCAGGTGGAGATCCGCCGCAAGGCGGGCGGCGACTGGGAAACAGCAAACCCAACGCGGCTATCGACCGGTGAGGCCATTGGTGTAGGTGCTGCGCTCATGATGGTGGTGCTCACCGAGTGGGAGCGCGACGCGACGGTGCTGCGCGGGAAGAAGGCGCATGGCTCCCTGCGCTTCCTGTTCCTGGACGAGGCCAATCGGCTCTCGCACGACAACCTCGGCGTGCTCTTCGATCTGTGCCAGACGCTCGACCTGCAGCTGCTCATCGCGGCGCCCGAGGTGGCGCGTGCCGAGGGCAACACCACCTATCGCCTGGTGCGCGCGGCCACGCCTGACGGGCGCGAAGAGGTGCTGGTCAGCGGCCGGCGCACGCGCGGAGGGACATGATCTGGCGGGCCACTGCGGAGCGCCTGGCGCTGCTGGAGCTGCTGGTGCGCGGCGCGCTCAAGCGACGCCAAGCGCAGGGCACGGCCTGGGACACGTTGGCGGAGCTGCCGTGGACGCGGCAGACCGGGCGCCGTGGCGAGGTACGTCTGGTAGAGGCCCACCGCCACGAGCTTGTCGGGTTGCTGGACCGCGTGTGGCCCGGCTGGGGCGATGGTCTCGCGGCGCTGACGGCGCGCGGTCTGACACCCACGCCGGAGGGCTGGAGCGCGCTCCAAGACGCGCAGCGCGCCGAGGCTGTCCTGACGCTGCCAGACCAAGTGAACCGACACACGGCCGCTGCGCTCGTCGCGCCGCACTCGAAGGCCACGCTCACGGAGCGCCGGCTCACCGCGCTGGGAGCCGCCGAGGCCACACACGACGGCGCCGTGCGCCTGCGTCCCCCTTCGGGTCTGCGCGTCCACACTCCGAGTGGGGACCTCGACCTCTCAGCCATCGCGACGGTGTTGGGTGAAGTGTCGCTGCCCGAGCGAGCCCTCTCCGCGGGGCTGACGTTCGAAGGGCCGGTGCGGGCGCTGCTGCTGGTGGAGAACCTGGGCGTGTTTTGTGACCTGCCGCCGCTCGACGGCTGGCTCATCGCGCACGTCGCCGGCTGGGACACCGCCACCGTGGCGCAGCTCTTGGGCTGCCTCAACTCGGTGCCGGCGGTCCACTTCGGAGACCTGGACCCGAACGGGGTGCGCATTTTTCAGCACCTCCGCGGCCTGCGCGCAGACCTGCGCTGGTTCGTGCCGGACTTCTGGCGTGAGCTCATCGAGCCGAAGGGCCAGCCTGGCGCGTGGCCGGGCGACCTCGACCTCAACGGCGCACCCAGCTGGGTAGAGCAGCTGCGAGAGCGGAGCGTTTGGCTCGAGCAAGAGCCACTCGCGCTGGACCCGCGGACCGTTGGCGCGCTGCAGGCCATGCTGGTGAAACCGGTCTAGCGGTGACGACGGGGGGTAGCTGCACTTGCCTCGGGGGCCCGGCCGACGCATGGCGCCGACATGCCACAGGCAAAGAAGGTTGGAAGGAACGATCCGTGTCCGTGTGGGTCCGGCGCGAAGTACAAGAAGTGCTGCCTGGGTGATGGCCCTGCGCCGGTCGCGACGAGGCCCACGACCTCGGCGATCACGACACGACATCCGAGTGGCGGTGGTCGCCATCCGAGTGGCGGTGGTCGTCTCGTGCGCGCCCCGTTGCCTCCTTCGCGGTGGCCCAACGAGCGGTTGTGGTATGGCGAAGGCCTCGCGCGAGCCTTCGCGAAGGGCGAGACGTTCGATGGGTTCGATCCACACGGCTGGACGCGGGCCACGCTTCGCGACGAGGTCGCTGTGGTGGATGGCACCGCGCCCCACCCACGCACGTCGATCGCCGGGGTGAGGAAGATGGCCACTCCCGAGATCCTGGCGGAGCTGGCGGCGCTGGGCCTCGATGTCTCGGAAGCCACCTTCGACGTCAAGGTCGAGGACGAGCACTCCGCGTGGAACCTCGGGGAACGCTGGCTGGCGAAGGCTGGCGAGCCGGGCGAGCACGCTGAGTTCATCCGCCTCGCCGCGTGTGAGCTGTGGCGCCGCTGGCTGCCCGAGTCACCGTCCGTCGAGATGCTCGACGACCTCATCCAGGAAGGCTACCTGGCGCAAGAGCAGGGGGCAGAGGGGAACACGTTAGAGCTCTGGCTCCGCGCCGGTCGCTGGCTGGTGGAGCTGACTCCAGACGACATCACCACGGTTCAGGAGGTGGGCACATGGTTCCCTGGTCGGAACTCGGTGGCGAACTGGCTCGGGGACCTCACCTTCGCGCTCCACAACGCAACGATCACGGAGCTGCCCCTCCGGGAGCGAGCGCGCCGCCTGTACGTGAGCTGGGTCCAGCGCTTCGAGCCGTCTGCCGAGCAACGCCGGCTACGCTACTCGCTCGCGCAGATGCACTTCCGTTGTGGGGACGTCGATGCCGGGGAGGAAGCGTGCCGGGACCTGATCGAGGAACAGCCCAGCGCCGTCTCCGCCTATATGCTCCTCTCCAATGAATTCGCGGCCAACGGTCGCAAGGCCGAGGCCATCGCGCTGCTCGAGTCTGCGTGTGGGCACCTCGAGGATGATCGCGACAAGCAGTTCATCGCTGAGGCGTTGCAGCGTCTCCGAGCGACGACGAGCGCCTGAGGTAGCGGTCCTCCACGATGGCCGGCACGCCGAGGTGTTGGTGTCGAGGATCGGTACGAGAGCATCTCAGAAGCCCACGCGTGGCACATCCAACGCAGCAGGCACGGAATCCTCGCGCAAGGGAAAATCGCCAAAGCGCCCGGCAAGTTCCAGACAACCGGCAGGCCACTCGTCCGCGGCGTACTTGCGGACGGCCTCCGCCACCCAGCGGCTCTTGGACAGGCCACTGGCCCGCGCGGCGCGCTCCACCAACGCGCGCGTCTCGGGGTCCAGATAGAGCGTGATTTGGGACATGGGCGGTTCTCCACGGAGTGGGCGTATATGTGGAAGGATATGTTCGACGACGGGCGCGTCAATCCAGGTCGAGCAGCTCTCGGCGCAACTCGCGCCCTCAGCAACCGATGACGGAGCATGATCCGGCTTCGCTTCGATCGCGGTACCGTCGTCGTCGCGGCGCGGCCGCACTCCTGCCCCAAGGATGTCCTCGGTACGTTTCTGCTCGACGGTCGCGATGGCAACCTGCGTGCCCTCGCGGCTTCGCTCCGTGAGATCGAGGCGGTGTGTGGGCGGCACTCCGTGCCCGTGGCGCTCCACGACGCCACCCACGATCGCGTCATCAGTGCCGTGGTGCCGCCGTCGCTCCGCGGCTACCAGAGCGCAGCGCTCGCGGCGTGGGAGGTCGCAGGACGCCGAGGCGTCATCGTCCTCCCGACCGGTGCCGGCAAGACACGCGTGGCGGTGGCCGCCATCGCGCGGGTGCGTCGTCCGACGCTGTGCGTCGTGCCGACTCGGGTGCTGCTCCATCAGTGGGCGGGAGCGCTAGAGGAGGCTGGCTTCGCGGACGTCGGGCGGCTGGGCGACGGCTGCAACGACCTCCGCGACGTGACCGTCGCCACGTTCGAGAGCGCGTACCGCGCCATGCCGCGAATCGGGAACCGGTTCGACCTCCTGGTGGTCGACGAGGTGCACCACTTCGGTCTCGGAGTTCGCGACGAGCTGCTCGCGATGTCTGTTGCCCGCGGCCGCCTCGGCCTCACGGCGACTCCACGGATTCCTGCAGCGTCCGCCGGCGAGCAACCGTCGACCGGGACTCCATACGTCGGCCCGATCGTGTTCGAGCTGGGACTCTCGGATCTCGTCGGCAACCACCTCGCCCCCTTCGACCGAGTCGTCCTCAACGTCTCCCTCTCGAGCCGGGAAAGCCACCGATACCTGGCGGCGTCGCAAGTGTTCGCAGACGCGCGTCGAACCGTGATGTTCTCCCAGCCTGGCTGTTCGTATGCGGAGCTCGTCACTACGCTCCAGCGGAGCGAACCCGGGCGGCGGGCCCTCCTCGCGCTGGCGTCGACCCGGCGCATCGTCGCGTGGTGCACGTCAAAGCGAGCCGTGCTCGGTGATCTCTTGGCGCGCCACAGGACGGA
>CAZEAA010000154.1:9356-13146 GCA_964510015.1 uncultured Sandaracinaceae bacterium | reverse complement strand
ACCGGCAGCTGGCCGAGCTGCAGGCGATCGTGGCGGACTACCGCGCGCGAGGCTTACTGCCCGCGGAGGGCGCGCCGTCCGCCGAGCCCAGCCCGAGCCCGTAGCCCGCCGCCCTATCGCGGCGGAACCGGCGAGGCTCGGGGTGTCACCGGCCCGGCGCTTCTTCCCTGACTGGAATTCCCCTCGACATCGCCCGCGATGTTCGATACCAATCAGTCATGATTTTCACCCGCCGCCCCTCCTCGTCCGCGCGTGCGTCCTGCAGGACCTGCACGTCCTGGGTCCTGCTCTGCCTCGCCGTGTGGGCACCGGGCTGTGGGGGCAGCTCCAGCATGGGTGGCGACGCGTCGGTCGACAGCGGCTCCGTCGACCTGAGCATCGGGGACCAGGGCATGTGCAACCCGGGTCCGGTCACCACGGCCACGGTCAACCCGTCGCCACCCGGCGCGACCACCACGTCGTCCACGCTCTTCGACGGCCGCTGCGGTGCCGCGGTGGGCCAGCTCTTCCCGCCCTCGGCGCCCTGGAACCAGTCGGTGCGCGAGACCTGCGTGGACCCGCGCTCGAACGCCATCATCCAGTACCTCGAGGCCGTGGTGGACGGGTCGCAGACGTTCCGCATCGACCTCGGCAACGCGGAGGACGACTACGGCTTCAACCCCCTCGCGGCGGACTCGAGCACGACCACCTATCCCTTCGACACGACCGACGAGTTCTACACCCCGCACTGCGACGAGGTGCCCATCCCCGTGCCCGCCACCGGGCGCCTCGAGGGCGAGCCCGACTACACCTGCGCGGGCGACGGCGACTGTCACCTCACGGTGCTCGAGACGGCCGGCTGCGAGCTGTTCGAGATGTGGCGCGCGAACGACGTGCTGGGCGACTTCGCCGGCGGCTGCCTGGCCGTGTGGGACACCACCTCGGTGGGCACCGACCTGCGCGGCCTGAGCTGCACCAGCGCGGACGCCGCGGGCCTGCCCATCCTGCCCATGTTGGTCACGCCGCTCCAAGTGCGGGCCGGCGCCATCCGTCACGCGCTGCGCTTCATCCTCCCGAACGAGGCGGTGCAGCGCCACGTCTACGTGCGCCCCGCCACGCACAACCCCCTCACGGAGGAGCGCCACGGCCAGCCCGCGAGCGGTCCCAACGGGACCATGCCGCCGCCGTACGGGGTGCGCCTGCGCCTGCGCGCCGACTTCGACACCAGCGCGCTCTCACCGGGCGCGCAGGCCATGGCGGAGGCCCTCAAGGAGTACGGCATGATCCACGCCGACGGCGGCAATGTGACCTTCATCGCCAGCAACGACACGTACGCGGGGGCGTCGTGGGGCGACGCCGACATCGACCTCGGCCCCGACGACCTGCGCGACGCCGGCATGTCCTGGACCGACTTCGAGGTGGTCAGCGATCTCGACGACGTCTCGTCGATGGAAGACGTGGAGTGCTCGCGCACCCCGCGCATGGAGCTGCCCTGACGCCCGACTTGGGGCGTGCTTCCTGGGCGGACCTGTGTTAGCCCATGGCGCATGGAGCCGACGAAGCACACCGACAACACCGCCATGGCCTTCTTCATGTGGATCCCCGTGTCCCACGTGATCATCTGGGTGATCACCGTGTATCTCGGCAACCAGGTCTGGTGAGCGCGGTGGGGCAGGGGTGATGCGGCGCTGGCTGCTGTGCGCGCTCCTCGTGGGGTCGTGGCTCGGCACCGCTTGCGCCCCCAGCGTCGCCCGCGCCCATGGAGATCCGGCCGAGACGCAGGCACCCGCCAGCCGTCCGCCGTCCCGCTTGCCTCCCGTTCCTCCGGCTCCCGCCGAAGCGTCGCCCGACGCGCCGCCGTCGCCGGAGGCCGTCCCGCATGGAGAGGCCGCTCCGAGCGGCGAGGCCGCGCAGCTCGAGGCTCCCAGCCCCGCACGTACGCAGCCCGAGGCCCCCAGCCCCGAGGCCAGCGAGACGCTGCCCCACGAGAACGAAGCCGAGCACTCCGCTGGGCCGAGCGTGGCTCAGCCGGGCTCTGGGCCGAGCGTGGCTCAGCCGGGCTCTGGCCTGAGCGCCGCCTCGCGCGCGCAGTCCGTGAACCCCACCGCCGAGGGGCTCACGTGGGAGGTGCCCGTCTCGTTCGCCCAGAGCTTCAACCTGCGGGGCTTCCGGCGCGACTCGCAGCTGACCTACAACCCGACCTACACGTGGACGCTGAGCGTGAGCCCGCGCTGGAACGTGCGCGAGCGCATCTCGCTCGGCGCTCGGCAGGACGCGACCCTCGAGCTGACCGAGTCGGACTTCACCACACGGCAGCGCCAGGTGTGGATGGACGACACGCGCTTCGACGTCCGCTACACCTTCGAAGAGCGCCCCGGCGACGTGACGCTCACGCTGCTGGGCTTGATGCGGCTGCCCACGTCGCTGGTGTCGCAGGGCGCGCGCCGCTCGGTGAACCTGGGCGCCGGGCTCTTGGCCATCCGGCCCGTGGACGTGCTCTCGGGGCTGGTGTTCTACGGGCTGGTCTCCTACCGCGCGTGGCTCTCCAGCAGCGACGTGGTTCGGGTGCGGGGCGGTGACTACGCGTGTGACCTCAGCGGGGTGGGCAGCACCAGCGCCTGCGAGCAGGCCGGCGGCGTCACCACCACGATCGGCACGCTGTCGGTGGTGGGTCAGGCGCTGCTCATCCCGCGGCCGCGCTGGACGGTCACGCTCGGCCTCGCGCTGGACGTCAGCCACGCGCATCGCCTCTCGGACGCCTGCGTGATCGTGGACTCGAGCCCCGAGCCCGTTTGCTTCGGCGACTCGGCGCGCAACCACATCCGCACGCTCACCGAGTTCAGCGCCAGCGTGGGCTACGACTTCCGCGACTACCTGACGCTGACGCTCGCCTACGTGACCCTCGCCTATCACCCCGATCCCGACGGCGCGCGCGACCACGTGGTGTGGAACGAGCTGTCGACGCTCAGCCTGACTCTGTCGTTCCGCCTCGGTGGTTTCGTGGCCGCGCGCCGCGCCCGCGCCGAAGCGCAGTAGCACGCATAGGGCGTCGAGACCGTCGCACGTTGACCTGCTGCAGGCCGTATCGGGCTTCCGGGAAGGTGCGTTGGGCACCCCCGGGGGTGCCCCATGTGCCTTGCAGCAAGCCCGATCCGGCTGCGAGATGATCTGAATCATCAGGCTCGATCCGGTGCCGTGTTGCCCCGAACGCCGATCAGTGGTGGTGGCCGTGGCCGTCGCGCCCATGCGCGTGACCGTGCTTCTTCTCGTCCTCGGTCGCGTCGCGCATGCCGTCGACCTTCACGCTGAAGTGCAGCGTGACGCCGGCCAGCGGGTGGTTCGCGTCCAGCACCACCGTGGCGCCCTGGAGCTTGGCGATCCACATGGGGAACTGCCGGCCCTGCTCGTCGCGGCTCATGACCTGCATGCCCACGCGCAGATCCGCGCCGGCCGAGAACGCCGAGCGCGGCACCTTCTGCTGCTTGCCGTCGCGCGCGCCGTAGGCCTTCTCGGGCGGCACCACCACGCTCAGCTCGTCACCGACCTTCTTGCCCACGAGCGCTTCCTCGAGGCCCGGCACGATGTTGCCGTGGCCATGGAGGTACGTGAGGGGCTCGTCGCCGTGCGAGCGATCGAGCTCATTGCCCTCGCCGTCGGTGAGCACGTAGTGGAGGTGGACGACCTTGTCGGTCTCGATGGTGTCGCTCATGGCGCCGAGGGTGACCCCTCAGTCGCTCACCGGCAAGGGGCCGAGGTCCACGCGCACCACGAACACGCGGCGCACCTCGCGCGGGGGGGGCGTGATGGTCAG
>CAZEAA010000154.1:0-9344 GCA_964510015.1 uncultured Sandaracinaceae bacterium | reverse complement strand
CACCGGCGCGAGCGGGTGGTCCACCGGGGGCCCGCCCGCGAAGCCGAGCACGCCGTCGCCACCCGCGCCGAAGAGGGCTTCGCGCCACGCCCGCAGGAAGGCATCCCGCTCCGCGGGCGTGAGGCCGGCTCCGTCGAGCGCGGCCGACAGCAGCGTGAGGCCGCTGGCCGCCGGCAAGAGACCGCCCGCTCGGACGGCGCCCGGCACCACGGCGCGGCCGTCGGCATCGAGGGTCACGGTCCGCACGCGGGTGGACCCGAACGTCGCCCCGCGGTGGACGCGCATCACGAGGCCCGCGGGAGGCGCCCCCACGCTGCGCAAGCGCACGTTGCCCTGGGCGTCACGCCGCACGTCGAGGGGCAGCAGGTCGCGCGCGCCGTCCATGCGATAGAAGAGCAGGCCCACGCGCTGCTCGCCGTAGCTCAGGCACGCGGCTTCCGGGGTCTCGTAGAGGCTCAGCTCGGCCAGCTCGCAGAGACCGTCGGGGGTGGCGCACAGCGGGTCGCCGAGCCCGGGATACGTGCCCCGACAGGCGCCGCGCCGCGCGACGACGTTCTCCCAGACGATGGCGGTGTTGCGCTCGTGCCGCACGGCCAGCGGGAAGTGCTCGATGACGCGCCCGCGGGACACGGAGCGGACGCCCAGCGTGAAGCTCGCCTCGTCGAGGCCCTCGTCCAAGTGCACGTAGAACACGGGCTTGGCCGGGCGCGTGATGCTCGGGTCGGGGGTCGTGCGCGTGGTGGTGTCCAGCGGCGCGGGCCCTCCCTGCGAGCGGGGCGAGGCCGTGGCGATGGCGAGCCCGCCGCCGGCTTCGGTGACCACCAGGCCCCACTCGTGCACGGCGAAGCGCCCCTCGGCCGGGTTCGCCGCGGGCTCGGCCACCCGGCGCGCCACCCCCATAGAGTCTTCCGGCGCGACCTCGGGCTCGGGGTCCTCCGCAGGCTGCGACTGCGCCGCGGTGGTGGACGCGGGCTCGGGCTGCCCGAGCGCACAGGACGCGAGCAGAACGCCGCCCAGCGTCAGCCCCAACCGTTCGAGACGATGCACCATCGGGCCGAGGGTAGCATCGTCGTCGCGCCCCGCGGCTGCGATCAGCGGCCGATGACGACGGGCTGGACCGCGACGGTGGCCACGTCGGCCACCGGGAACTGCAGCCGCTGGATAGCGCCGATCAGACACGCGCGCGCCTCGTCACCGACGTCCGCGCCCTCCATCACAACGTTCTCGACCAGCCCCGTCGGGAGCAGGTTCAGGGTGAAGACCACGCGACCGGGCTCGACCCCCGTCTCCACGCACGCGCGGAGCTGGCCGACGTGGCGCCGGAGGATGCGGCGAACCACGCCGGAGTCGAGGCCCCCTTGCGCGGTGAGCGTCTGGAATTGGATGCGGATCGGCTCCTGGGTGAGCGCGACCCGCGCCACGAAGACACGCCGGACGATGCGCGGAGCGGGCGCGAGCTCGAGGGGCAGGAGCCCGTCCACGCTGGCCTGTGGCAGCACGTACAGAATCGCGTCGGCCACCGAGCCGAGCGGGTGGGTCGGATGAGCGGAGAAGCCCATGCCGATGGTGTTCGGGTCGGGCGGCGGCGCGGGCGGCAGGGGCAAGCCACCGAAGAGTGCGTCGGTCCACGCAGCCATGAACGCGTCGGCTTCGGCCGAATCCAGCCCGCCGGCTTCGATGGCGGCGCGCAGCTGCGGAATGGCCTCGTCGGCGCCGACCGTGCCGTCCCCGATGGCCGGCGGCAGCGTCAGCGGATCGCCGCCGGTGATCGAAGCGATTCGCACGCGCGACGCGGTTCGGTCGTGGCCGCGCGCGATGCGCATGACCCAGCCGCGGAAGCGCGCCGAGTCGGCGGACACCGGATGAGACACGCTCACCACGCCCTGCTCGTCACGCGCCACCACGAGAGGCAGGCCCGCACGCGCGGGGCCCGTGCGGTAGAAGAGCACGCCCGCGCGCTCCTCGCCCACGTTCACGCAGTCGGCGCTGGCGCTCTCGTAGGCTGCGAGCTCGGCCAGCTCGCAGAGGCCGTCGGGTGTCTGGCACACCGGGTCGGCTCCCGTCGGGTAGGTGCCACGGCACGCCCCGCGCGTGATGCGCACGGCCGGCCAGCGCAGCTGGCGGTTCTCGGCGCTCAGCTCACCGGGGGGGAAGTGCTCGAGGAGCTGACCCTCTCCGGCGGGACGGATTCCCACGCTGATCGCGAGCTCGTCGGTGCCCTCGTCGAGGTGGAAGTAGAGGACGGGCTTGCCGCCTGCGCCCACGCCCACCGAGCCGAGCCCGAGGCCCCCGAGCCCGCCGTAGCTCGACGCCGACGGCGGCATGCTCGAGAGCCCGTGCGGCCCGGTTACGCCGCGCAGGTCGCCGTCCGCGAGGGACGCCGCGATGAAGCCCCACTCGTGCAGCACGTAGGAGGGCTGGGTCGGAGTCACCTGCGCGGCCGGGGTGGCCTGCGTGGACGCACCGCCACTTCCGCACGCCGAGAGCACGAGCGTGGCGCACGCGGTGAGAAGGGGGCGAGAGGCAACGAGCGACATGCGGCGGAGGATGGTCATGGGTCATCGCCTCACAGTGATGGGGGCGCTCAGCTCCATGACGGAGTCGCTCTCCGGGAAGCGCACGCTCCGCAGGCGCTCGAGCAAGCACGCGGAGGCCACCGGGTCGAGCTCGAGTCCCGCGAGGGTGGCGCGCTCCACCGCGCCGGTGGTGAGGACACGCAGCTCGACGGTCAGCGTTCCGAACGGGCCCGCGGAGTTCAAGCAGCGAGCGAGCGCCGCGACGTTCCTCCGCAAGACGCGCCGCGCCACCTCGGGCTCGAGACCACCGCGCGTGGCCACGGCTTGGAACGTGAGCCGCACCTGCGGCCGGGTGATCTCGACGCGCGCCAGGAAGACACGCCGGACCGCTCGTGGCGCGGGCTCGATGTCGAGTGGCAAGAGCGCGTCCACGCTCGGCTGCGGCACCAGGTAGACGAGCGCGTCGGCCACCGAACCGAGCGCGTGATGGAAGCCGAGGCCCGCTCCACCTCCGAGGGTGCCCACCAGCCCTGCGCCGACGCCGTCGCGTCCGAGCGGGGCGGCGTAACCCGGGTCGCCCGGCCCGGTGGCGCTGCCCCCCGGAGCCTGGAGCGCGCCGAGGCCCACGGAGCCGAACAGCGCCTCGTTCCACGCCACGAGGAAGGCGTCGCGCTCGGCGTCGTCGAGCCCCGCGGCGGACAGCGCATCGCGCAGATGGGCGTAGCCGGCCTCCGCGTCCGGGCCTTCGGACGGTGGCGGCGGGACGATGGCCGACCCGTCGGCACCGAGCGGGACGATCTGCACGCGCGTGAGCGCCCGCGTGCTGCCCCGCGTGATGCGCATGACCCAGCCCGCCGCGTGAGGCGTCTGGGCATCGGGGCCGCCCGCCACGCGGCGGACCGTGAGCTGGCCAGCATCGTCGACCGTCACCGCCAGCGGAAGACCCGCGGTGGAAGGGCCCGTGCGGTAGAGCAGCACACCCCCGCGCTGCGCCCCCACCTGAACGCAGTCCGCCGTGGCGCTCTCGTACGCGGCGATCTCCGCCGCCTCGCAGAGGCCGTCGGGGGTCTGACAGGCGGGATCGGCGCGCGATGGATACGTGCCGCGGCACGCCCCGCGCGTGAGGTGCACCTGTGGCCAGCTCAGGGCGGCGCCTTCATCGCTGAGGATGCCCGCGGGGAAGTGCTCCACCACGTGTCCGCCCGTCGCCGACACGCCCACGCGCAGATCGAGCGCGTCCGTTCCCTCGTCGAGGTGGAAGTAGAGCACCGGCTTCCCGATGGCTCCCATCCCCTGCATCAGCCCACCACCCTGCCCGAGCACCCCGAGCGGCCCACCCCCGACGGTGCCGGCCGCGCTCACCGCCTGCTGCGTGTCGCTCCCGGTCGAGCTGGCGATCAAGCCCCACTCGTGCAGCTCGAAGGGAGCCGGCGCTGGCGGCGCGGGCGGTGGCGGGGCCAGCGGCGCTGGCGCCTGTGCAGGCCCCTCGCCCCCGCACGCGAGCGACGCGGCCGCGCACGTCAGGAACGCCACCCGCAACCCCGCGCGACTCCACCCGAACCGAACCGCCATGCCCCAGAGGCTCTCACCCACCGCGACACGCACGCAAGCGGCGAGGCCCAGTCCGAGACCGAGGCCGAGGCCCAGTCCGAGACCGAGACCGAGGCCGAGGCCGAGGCCCAGTCCGAGACCGAGGCCGAGGCCTCCGCCCTCAGTGCGCCTGGATCAGCACCTCGCGGCGTCCGCCGGCTTTGCCATTGGGCGGTCCCACGATGCCGTGTTGCTCCATCATCTCGACGAGGCTGGCGGCCTTGTTGTAGCCCACCTTGAGCTTGCGCTGCAGGCGGCTGATGGAGCAGGTGCCCTCCTCGGCGACCACGGCGACGGCCTTGTCGTAGAGGGGATCGTCGCTCTCCGAGGCGGGCAGGCCCTCCTCCTCGTCGCGCGGCTTGAGGATGTTCTCGTCGTAGGTGGGCTTGCCCTGCGCGCGCAGGTGGTCGCAGATCTTCTCGACCTCGTGCTCGTCGATGAACGCCGAGTGCACGCGCTGGAGGTCGCTCGAGCCCGGCGGGATCATGAGCATGTCGCCGCGGCCCAGGAGGTGCTCGGCGCCCTGCCGGTTGAGGATGGTCTTGCTGTCCGGCTGGCTCGACACCTTGAAGGCGATGCGGCACGGGAAGTTGGCCTTGATCATGCCCGTGATGACGTCGACGCTGGGGCGCTGGGTGGCGAGGATCACGTGGATGCCGGCGGCGCGCGCCTTCTGCGCCAGGCGTGCGATGCAGGTCTCCACGTCCTTGGCAGCCACCATCATGAGGTCGGCGAACTCGTCCACCACCACCACGATGTACGGGAGCTTCTCGGGCATGTTGTCGAGCGCGTCCGGTGCCTCGTCGTCGGGATCCAGCAGCACCTCTTCACCGTCGATGCCCTGCGCCCGGACCTTGCCCACGCGCCGCGGCTGGAACTTGTCCATGGGCAGCTCACCGGCGATGACGCGCTCCACCTTGCGGTTGAAGGTGATGATGTTCTTGCTGCCTACGTCGGCGAACAGCTGGTAGCGCCGCTCCATCTCGTCCACCGCCCACTTGAGCGCGAGCGCGGCCTTGCTCATGTCGGTCACCACCGGCAGCAGCATGTGCGGGATGCCGTCGAAGACCGCGAGCTCGACCACCTTCGGGTCGATCATGAGCATGCGCACTTCTTCCGGCGTCTTCTTCGCCAGCAGCGACACGAGCATGACGTTGAGCCCGACGCTCTTGCCCGCGCCGGTGGCACCGGCCACGAGGAGGTGCGGCATCTTGCTGAGGTCGCCGTACACGGGCTTGCCCGCGATGTCCTTGCCGAACGCGACGGGCAGGTGACCCTGGTGATCCTGCCACTCACGAAGCTCGAGGATCTCGCGCAGCGACACGGTCTGACGAACCGTGTTGGGCAGCTCGAAGCCCACGCGCGCCTTGCCCGGGATGGGCGCCACGATGCGCACCTTCTCGACGGCGAGCGCCATGGCGAGGTCGTCCGCGAGGCCGCGGATCTTGCTGACCTTGGTGCCGCTGTCGGGCTCGAACTCGTACATGGTGACCACGGGACCCGGGTGGATCTCGTCCACGCGGCCCTGGATCTTGTAGGCGGCGAGGGTCTTCACCAGCAGCTCGGCGAGCCGCTTCAAGTCCGCCGGATCCTGCTGCACCTCTTGGGTGGAGACTTCGTCCAGCAGGTCGGTGCCGGGCAGCTCGAACTCACCGCGCGCCGCACGCCCGGTGGGCGGCGTGGCCACGCGCTCGCGCTCGATGACCTCGCGCCGCATGTGCTCGGGCACCACGATCTTGGGCGCGCTCACCGGCTGCGCGAGCGAGCGCTTGGGCGTGACGTGCACGGGGATGGGCGGGCTCACCACGGTGGCCACGACCTCGTCGTCGTCGTCGGAGGCGCTGTCGTCGTCGGAAGCGTCGTCGCCAGAAGCGCTGTCGTCGTCTTCCACGTCCGACGACTCGGCCGCTTCCACGTCGTCGTCTTCGTCGTCGAAGACCTCGTCGTCTTCTTCCTCGTCGTCGTAGAGCACGTGCGCAGCGCCCGTAGGACGCGTCCCGAGCGCGGCGCCGGTCACGCGCGCCTCCTCGAGGTCTTCGTCGTCCCACACGGAGGCGAGGCTCTCGTCGCGCGTGTCGGGCCCGTTCAGCGGCTCGGCGGCGGCTGCAGCGCCGGCCGTGATCACCTTGGGCTCCAGCGCCAAGCGCTGCGCTTCGCGCTCCTCGGCCTCGAGCGCCTTCGCCTCACGCCAGGCCTCGGCCACCGCGCGGACCGCGTCGCTCACGCGGCCGTAGCCCTCGCGAGCCCAGCGCGCCGCGATGCGCGCAGCGTCCACCACGGAGACCGGTGTGCGCAGCACCAACGTGACCAGCAGGATCGCGACGCCCAGCACCACGGCGCCCGCGAAGCCGAACAGCGAGCGCAGCACCTCGCCGAGCACCTCACCGATGCGCCCGCCGGGCAAGTGCCCACCGAAGACCTGCTCGCTGGGCATCGCCAAGTGCAGCAGCGCGCAGCCGATGAACACGATCACCAGCGTGGACGCGATGGTGGCCGCGCCGAGCAGCCCGCGCCGACCGCTGAAGAGGCGCCGCGCCGCGAGGCCGAGCTCCACCGGGAGCAGCCACGCCGACACGCCGAAGGCGGTCGCGAGGGCGCTGGCGAGGCCGGTGCCCACAGGGCCCACGAGGTTGTCGCCGCCGGCGGCGTCGTACGACCACAGCGACAGCCCCATCAGCAGGGCCCAGGTGGCCGCGAAGATGCCGAGCACCTCGTGGCGCCGACCGTTCGCAGGCAACGCGGGCGCGCTGGCCACCGGGGCACGCGGGCGCGATTTCGTGTGCGGAGATGTAGTTGTTTGTGAGGACAAGTGCGTTCCTTCGCACATCCAGCCTATCCGGTCCTCCGGTCGTGGGTCAAGAAATCGGGCGGGTGGCCACTCGGGCCCGTGCGTGAGCCCCTGCGCGCCTTTACGAGACTCTTGATCGTACGGGTGAATCCTCTACTATCACGTCGGCTTCTGCCTCTTTGCAGCGGTCATCCGTTTCCCGGGGGACGCCCGTCCACCAAGACCTGCGTTGCCTCGCCGGAATTGTCCCGGCTCCACGGACTCCGGCTCCTGTCCTCGATCACCTGTTGGCTCTCCAATGGCTCGCCTCTGGCCGTGACCCGATTGGGCACTTCATGACCCTCCGCAGCACACACCTCGCTTCCTCTCGTCCCACGGTCCCCGGCACTCGGTCACGGCAGCTGGGCTTCGTCGCTCGCTCCGTGGTGGCCACGATCGCGTTCACCATGCTGCTGGGATGCAAGGTCAACTCGGACGACCTCGAGTACTGGCGCCGCACGGTCAAGGGGCCGCGCAAGATCGTGGCGGTGTTGCTGAGCGATCACTACGACATCGAGCTGCGCACGCGTGCGGCCACCGCGCTCGTGGAGATGGAGCGCAATGACGTCGAGGGGCTCGCACTGCTGCAGCGCGCGCTCGAGGAGCTGCAGCGTCAGGACCCCACGCTGCCCCCGCGCATCGTGGCCGGCATGGCGCCGCGCTTGGTGGAGCTCATGAACGAGACGCCGCCCGGCCACAACGAGACACAGGGCCCGCCCCCCATGCAGGTGCGCGCCAAGGACGCCGCGTACTTGCTGCTCACACACGCCGAGGGCGAGACACACACCACGCTCGTGAACGGCGTGGTCGACTGGTACGTGCGCGACTTCGTGGGCCGCAGCCTGGCCGGCAACTACAGCGTGGAGCAGATCGTGCGCTCCGTGGGTGCGCCGGCCGCCAGCCGCTTGGTGGCCGCGCTCAGCTCGCGCATGCCGCAGCAGGCCATGGTGAAGATCGCGGAGCTCGTGGCGCAGCTGGGCGACGCCGCCACGAAGACCGCCGGTGCCGAGCGCCTGGTAGCCATCGAGCGCGAGATCGAGAGCGAGGCGTTCTTCAACTGGCTGAAGGGTGAGCTCCAGCGCCAGATGACCGCCGACGGCTCCACGCTGGACCCGGTGCGCCTCGAGGCCGCCGTGCACATGAACCGCGAGAACTGGATCACCGAGGGCATCCTCTCGGCCATGAAGCACCTGGCCACCGAGCAGAGCATCAAGACCCGCCTGCTCGAGGTGGCCGCGGCCGTGCCCGGCGCCGACATCCCGCCCGCGTTCGTGGAGAACCTGAACGCGCGCCGCCGCAAGGCGCTGCAGGCGCTCGAGGGCAACGTGGGCGAGGCCAACCTCTCGGCGCTGCTCGACATCGCGCTGAACCCCAGCCCCAACAACGCCCTCGGCGTGCGCGACGACGCGTTCGACCGCGTGAGCGACGTGCGCAGCACGGCCGCCATCCCGCGCCTCTGGCCGCTGCTCGCCACCGTGGACAACGACGACACGGCCAAGCGCCTGCGCTGGCGCGCCGGTGAGCTGATCCTCTCCATCGGCGGCGGCGCCGTGGTGGCGGAGTTCCTCACGCGCCTGCCCGCCGCGCCGGCCGACATCGAGTACGAGCCCGAAGAGCTCGAGGGCTACGCCCAGCGCATGAGTCAGATGGCGGAGCCGCCGACGGCCATCCTCACCCGTCAGCTCGGCGCCACGCAGTGGTGGAACCGCGTCATCGCGCTGCGCTACATCGAGCGCCGCGGGACCGCCGCCGACGCCGCCCTCATCGAGGCGCGCATCAGCGACCGCACGCCCACCGCAGGCGATCACTGGGCCGACTCCCGCCCCGCGCAAGACAGCGTGGGCAAGGTGGCCGAGGCTGCGCTGCGTGGGCTCCGCGAGCGCCTCGCCGGAGCCGATGCAGCTGCCGCACCGGCCGGAGCCGCGCCGGCTGCGCCCGCCGCTCCTGCACCGGCCGCACCCGCACCCGCCGCACCCGCTGCTCCCTGAGGCCACCGGCTCCTGCCCCGCGACCGCCACCCTTCCCCACCCCTAGGCAATCCGAATGGCCACCGACCAGAACAAGAAGACCCTGCGCAGCTTTCAGTGCCGCGACTACCTCTACGAGATCTTCGAGCAGATGAGCGGTGAGCTGGAGTGCTCGGTCGACTACCTGATCAACGAGTCGATGCGGCAGTACGCGCGCTCGCGCAACTACGGCGTGCGGAGCCCTTCGGCGTCGGTGCAGCGCCCCAGCATCCCGCCCATGGCGCCCCCGGCGGCCGCGCCTCCCCCGGCAGCCCCCGCCGCGCCCCTGCCGCCCATGCTGCCCACGTCGCAGCCCACCATCCCGGGCCCCACGGGTGGCGCGCTCCCCTCGCTCCCGCAGCAGCCCGCCTTCGCGCCCGCGCCGGTCATGCCGGCCCCCATCCC
>CAZEAA010000153.1:11085-13175 GCA_964510015.1 uncultured Sandaracinaceae bacterium | reverse complement strand
AGCACGCGCGGGGGCAGCACGGTCATGCGCGTGGGGTGGCTGGCGTCGTAGCCCGCGGCGCCGAGGCCGCGCACGGGGCTGAGCGACGTCCACACGAAGGCGAGCGGGACGCTGTGGCGCTGCTCGGCGTTCAACGAGGCCAGCGTGAGGCGCACGAAGCCGGGGCGGCGCACCTCGGCGGTGAGCACCACGGCGGGCGCGGCGAGCGCAGCCTCGAGCGCCTCGTCGGCGGGCACGCCGGCCGGCAGCTGCAGCTCGATGACGGGCTGCATCACGGCCTGGTCGCCGGCCTGCACCTCGAGCACCAAGCCCGCCACGCCACCCATGCGGCCCATGTCGCCATCGATGCTGAGCGTGAACGGCGCGTCCTCGCGCTCCTCGAAGGCGGCGCCGAAGACGGTCTCCACGCGTGCGTAGACGGCGGCCCCGCCGGTGGTGCGCACCTTCGCGTGCAGGCGCTCGCCCGGGTCGAGGTTCACGTCGATGATGGCGCGACCTTCTTCCAGGGTGACCGGCTGCCAGCCGCCGCCCACGTTCACCTCGAGGCCCTCGGGCTCGCCCACGCCGAGCGCCCCGTAGGCCGAGAGCGCGAACCAGTAGAGCAGCGCGTCGTCCGGGTCGCGCGCCACGCTGCCGAAGGTCTGCATGGCCCCGCGGATCAGCTCGTCGCGCGTTCCGTCCCGGCCCACGTGGTGCGCCGCGAGGGCCAGCGCCAAGCCCGCCCCCGTGGCCTCGGAGCCCTCCGCGAGCAGCTCGTCCAGCGTCACGCGCCGGTGGCCGTCACGCTCCGTGGTGGACGCGAGGGCGCGGTCGAAGAGCGCGATGCCGTAGCCGTCCTCGGGGTCGGCCACGAGCAGCGCCGCGGCGACTCGCGCGAGCACGCCCGCGTCTCCGCGGTGCACGAAGAGCGCGCGACGCAGCGCCACGCGCGCGCTGCTCATGAACGCCGCCGTCGGGTCTGCCGAGTCCTCGTCGGGCACGCCGCCCGCCGCCAAGACGGTGAACGCGGTGGCCACCTGCACGGCCTGCTCGCGGCTGTCGAGGCGCCCCACGTTGCGGCTCAGCTGCGACTGCGCGCGGCGCAGGGCGGAGAGCGCCTCGTGGTCGAGTGGGTCGAGCGCCACCACGCTGGTCAGCGCCACCACGCGCGCGGCGTGCTCGGCGAGCGGCACGGCCTCCGTGTCCTGACGCACCAGCGCGGCGCGCAGCTCGGCCGGCACGCCGCGACCGGCGCTCACCGCCGACCAGGCCATGGCGCCCGGCTGACGCTCGCGCACCTCGTTGAGGATGGGGTCACCCGCCAGCGCGCCCGGCGTCAGCAGCACCACGCGGGTGCGCGGGTCCACCGCGTCGCTCGGGACCTGCACGCTGACGGAGTACTGATCGGCGCGCGCCACCCCCGTGCCCCAGCGGCGAATGGGGTGACGCCCGCGGTCGACGGCCACGCGGGCCTCGAGGCTGCGCTGCGGCTGTCCGTCGCGCGTGACCTGCACGCGCAGCAGGGCGTCGCCGGGGGCTCGCCCGTTCAGCACGAGGGCCAGCTCACGCGACTCGCCCGCGGGCACGGTCACGTTCGCCGGCAGCGACACGGAGAGGCCGTCCCCGGCGCTCGCGGCGAGGCCGTAGGTGGCGTCCGCGTCGCTGGTGTTGGTGACGTGCATGGGCACCGAGAGCGGCTCGCCCACGCGCACCCGGGCCGGCAGCAGCGCCTCGGCCACGATGGGCGTCCCGGCGAGACCCTCGTCCATGGCCACGGCCATGGTGCCGTGCGTGTCGCGCGCGATGACCAGCACGCCCCACGTAGCCGGCACGTCGCTGAGCGAGAGCGGCACGCTGGTGGTCCCGGCCGAGGCCACGCTCGAAGCACCGCTCGAGTGCGTCCCCACGCCGCGCCAGCGCAGGTCGAGCGCGTGCACGTCGCGCTCGATGACGGTGGGCACGGACCACCCCTCGCTGACCATGCTCACGCTGCCGCGTCCGCCCGGCAGATCGGAGGGCTCCGGGATGTAGGGCGTCTCGATGCCCACGGGCTGGCTGGCCAGCTCTACCGTGGCGCGCCCGAGCTCCACGCTCTGCAAGCGCGCCACGAG
>CAZEAA010000153.1:0-10985 GCA_964510015.1 uncultured Sandaracinaceae bacterium | reverse complement strand
GCGCCGCTGCGACCGGGCAGGTGCGAGAGCCACTCGGCCGGGTCACCGGGCCGCGCCCAGGGCAGGTCGAGCCCGTTGTCGCGCACGAGGTCGCGCAGCACCACCAGCAGGCGGAAGAGGCGGCGACGCGTGATGCGGCGGGCGGTGTTGTCGAAGCCGAAGCTGCTGTCGAGGGCCTGCACGTCGGCGAGCGCGAGCGGCTCGCCCCCGAGGCCCGTGGTGGCCTCGCCCGCGAGCGTGGCGAACACCTGGCGCGTGAACTCGCGGCGGCCGTTGGTGACCACCGTGATGTCGTCGAGGTCGTTCGGCAGCGCGGACTCCACGCGCGCCTCCACCTGGCGGAAGAGCAACGCGAGGCGGCCTTCGATGAAGCGCGAGCTGGCGCGCCACGGGTCGCGCAAGAGGCCGCGCTGCACCGCATCTTCGGGCATGGGCTGCGGCACCAGCGAGCTGCCCTGCTGACGCACTGGCGCGGCGCTGTCCACGGGCACGGCACGCGCCAAGCGCGCCTCGGCCTCGAGCGCGGACACGGCCATCATGTTCGCGTGCTGATGGGCCTCGGCGTAGAGCGCGCGGGCTTCGTCGGCGGGCATGGCCAGCGTGACGAAGGGCGTACCCGTGGGCAGGCCGCTGACCAGCGCGCGGCCGGCCGGGTCGAAGCGCACCACCGGGGTGAGCGCGTCCGAGCGACGCACCCACGATGCCGCGAACGAGCCGCGCACCTCGCGGCCGTCCACGAGGGGACGCGCGCGGAAGTAGACCTGCTGCGGCACGTCGGCGGGCAGCACCAGCTGCGCCTCGGCGGTGTCGGTGACCACGCTGCCGAGCGCCTCGAGGGGACCTCCGTCCCGGTGGGCCGCCGCGAAGGCCGTGACGACCACGGGCACACGGGCCGCCGATGCCGCCCGCGCGAGCGAGAGCGTGACGGGACCAGGGGTCACGATGGAGGGCGCGCGCACGCGCACGTGCGAGTCGGTGTCCACGGGCATGCACACCTCGTGGCTGCCGGCGCGCGCGCCGCTGCCCGCCGCGACGCGCAGCGCGGTGCTGGCGATGCCGCCGCAGCGATCGGTGGCCTCGTCCGGCGCGGCCAGGGTGGCCTCCGCAAAGGCGAGCCCGCTCGCGTCGGTGGTGGCCGAGAGGGTGCCCACGCGCGGCCCCTCGAACGAGACCGGCACGTTCGCGGCAGGGCGTCCGTCGGCGCGCACCACGTAGGCGTAGATGCGGCCGCCGAGCGCCGCCGAGATGGCGCCGCCTTCGAAGGCCGCGTCCACGAAGAAGTCCTGCGCGTGGGCGCGGATGCGCGTCTCGGCCGAGGCGGAGCCGAGCCCGGCGCGGGTCACCTGCACGCTGACGCTCTGGTCGCTCACGCCGCCGTTGATGCGCGGGGCACGCCACACGAAGCTGGCGCGACCGCGCGAGTCGGTGGTCAGCGGGGGCGCGTCTTCGTCGCGACGCTCACCGTTGTGGCGCAGCACGGCACCCGCGACGGGGCGTCCGTTGGCGCGGCGCACCACCACCTCCACCGGGATGCGCTCTTCCGAGTTGGCCAGCACGCGCGCCGGCAGGATGGCCACGTGCAGCGGTCCCACGCGCGGACGCTCGAGCGTCATGCTCGCGCTGCCCAACGTGACGCGCGGCCCGGTCTCGCTGGGCTCGAAGTGCGACACGCTGACCGTCAGCTGGCCCGGCTGGGCGTTGTCCGGGATGGCGAGCGGCACCAGCGCGAGACCGGCGAGATCGGTGCGCACGCGCAGCGGCTCGCCGAGCGGCCCGCGTTGGTCGCGCAGCTCCACCCGTACGTCGCCGTTGGGGACGCCCACCTGCGAGTGCGGCTCGGTGACCAGGATGACCGCGTGGACGGTGTCTCCGGGCGCGGCGTTGCGCGGAATGAGCCCCACGTTGAGCCCGCGCGTCTCTTCGATGCCGATGCCCACCTCGAAGCGGCGCTGCACCTGGTTCGCGGTGCGCACTTCGACCACCACGCCCACGCCAGCGGGCGCGTCCAGCGGGATGGGCAGCTCGATCAGCGCGCGACCGCGCGCGTCGGCCACCACCTCGACGTCCTCGGCCCCTTGGAGCGACGACGAGAGGCGGACCTGCGCGCCGGGCGCGAGGCGCAGCGCGTGCGTGCCGGTCACCTCGTAGGTGGTGATCAGCCAGCGCAGGCTGCCTCCGCGGCGCGCCGTGAGGCCGCCCTCGAGGGTCACTTCCACACCGGTGACGTCGCCACGGGGGCGAACGCGGGCGGTGGCCTGCGCCAGGCTGGACGCGGGCGTGAGCGCGGCGAGACCCGCGGCCCCGAGGCAGAGCGAGAGGAGGAGCGCGGTGCTCGGGAGCGAGCGCTTGGAGAACCGGTTCATGGGCGCACCTCGGTGTTCGTGGCGTTCAGCGTGGCGACGGGAGCCAGGACGTCGATCGGTCGAGGCATGGGTATGGGCGGCGGGATGGGTGGCGGCGGGGCGCTGGTGCGCGACTCGGCCGCCTCGGGCTCGGGGCCCACGTCGGGGATCGACAGCGCGCGCGAGGGCAGCACGGCCGCCGGGCGCACGGTGCCGCCGCGCACGTTCTGGTCGTAGACGCTCACGCCGAGACCACGCACCGTGCCGGACACGCTGTAGCGCAGCGGCAGGGGCAGCGTGATGCTCCCGCCCGCGGGGATGGGTCGCAGCTCCATCACGAGCGTGCGACCCAGCTGGCTGACGCTGCGCACGCGCGCCTCGAGCGCGTCACGCGTGGGCTGATCGAGCTCCACGCCGGCCGGCAGGTCCACCTCGGCCACGCCGCGCGCCAGCGTGCGCGGCATGCGGTTGCGCAGCGTGAGCGCCAGGCCCGCGCGGGTGTCGCGCGCGCCGGTCTCGCCGGTCACCTCGATGTCCAGCGGCATGGGGCGCTCGGGCGCGGTGGTCCAGGGCTGCCCGTAGAGCGCGTCCACGTAGACCAGCGCCAGCACCGGCGTGTCGATCACGAGCGTGTGGCGTCCCGGACGCCCGATGCCCGCGAGCTCCGCCACGTGCGTGCCGTCGGCCGAGCGCACCTCGAGCGCGCGACCGTCGAGCGTGACGCCAAGGCGATCGGGCACGCCGCTCGTGAGCATGGCGAGCGCGGCCACGGTGGGCGCCTGGGCCGCGCTGCCCGGGACGCTCGCGGCCACGTCGGCCTGCGCGCGCAGGAAGCGCAGGGCGGCAGGCGCGCGGCCTTGACCCAGCATCGCGAGCGCCGTGTAGGCCGTGGGCAGCGTGCGCGCGAGGGTGCCGTCGCGGGTGGGGTCCTCCACCAGCACACCTTCGCCCATGGCCACCATGTACGACCCGGCGCGCCGCAGCAGCTCGGCAGCCCGGTCGTCGCGCGCGACACCGCGGGTCAGCGCGGTCGGGCCCTGGCGCTCGTCCATGCGAGCGGCGCCGTCACCCACGCCGCTGCGCAGCAAGCCCACCACCGCGCGCAGGTCTTCCTCGAGTGCCGAGCGGGCACCGCTGCGCACCGCGGGCACGAGGCCCAGCAGCACGTTGCAGCGCTGCCCGACCCGCGACGGATCGGCGGCCTCCCCCTCGGTCACCCGCGTGACCGCGCGCAGCCCGCGCGCCAGCACCAGGTCGCTGACGCTGCTGTCACTCCAGAGCGTGGAGATGGCGCGCGCGACCTGCGCCACGTCGCCGCCGATGACGCGGTGCTCCTCGGGCTGAGACGCCTGCAGCAGGTTGCGGGCGTACTCGCGCTCGTCGTTCGGCACCTCGCGGCCCGCCATGCGCCGGGTCCAGCCGCGGTCGAAGACGTCGGGCGTGTTGAACGCGCCGAACATGTCCACTCCCGAGGCGATGCGCAGCTCACCTGGGCCACGCTCGCTCGCGTCGGAAGGCACGTCCACGTGCACCTGCTCACCGGGGCCCACCAGCACCTGCTGGGTCACGCGCACCAGGCGCGCGTCGGCGCGCACCGCGATGGGCCGGCGCACGGCGTCGAGCGGCGCACGCGTGTCGGCGCGCACGGCGCGGATCACCAGGTGACCTTCGCCTTCCGCAGGCAAGCGCAGCTCCATGGTGGTCTCGGCCGCGTCGCGCGGCGGCACGGTCAACGTCGCCGGCGTGGGCGCGTCCACGCGGAGGCCCTCGCCCGTCACGTCCACCAGCACCTGCAGCGGCTCGCCAGTGCGGTTGGCCACGCGCACCGGGAAGCGCACCACGTCACCCACCACGGCCGCGTTCGGCACCGGGGTGTCCACCGTGGCGCTCTGGTCCACGCGCAGGTTGGTGCGCGCGACGTCCACGAAGCCCGAGCCGGTCCACGCGATGGCCTCCACGCGATAGGTGGTGAGCGCGTCGGCGAGCGGCACCGTCACGGGGGTGCGGGCGCCGTCGAGGGCCACACGCCCCACGAAGAACAGCGTGGCCGGGAACTCCTCACGGATGCGCTCGCCCATCGCGGCGAGCGTGGACGCGCCCTGGCCCTGCTGGCGGGCCGACTCCTCCTCCGGGCGGTCGATGGCGCGCTGCGCCATGGGTGGCGCGGCCGGGGAGGCGCTGCTGCGGGACGCCATGCCGCGCCCCACGCCGTAGCCGCTGCCGCTGCCAGCGCCACCCATCGCGCCGAGAGCGATGCTCCCGTAGTCACCGTCCATGGCTTCGGCGGCCGGCGCCATGTCGTCGAACGAGCCCTCGGTGGCCGTCGCGTCGATGGTCTCGCCCTGCTCCTCGTCGCGCGCCTCCTGCGACATGGTCGAGTAGGCCGTGTACATGCGCTGCAGCGTGTCCGGCCCGGGGGCCAGCAGCGCCAGGCGCCGCATCAGGTCGTCCTCACCCGAGGCCACCGCGTAGATCGTGCCCCGCGGCACCACACGCTCGAACGGGTTCACCACGTCGTCGCCGTTGCCCGCGCGACCATCGGGGCCAGCGGACACCAGCTCCCAGCCCGCGGCGCGTTCGCTCAACATGACGGGCGGACGCCGCGTCCCCGCGCGCCGGAAGACGAACGGCCGCCCCCACGGGTCGAGCAGGGCCATGGGCTGCACCGAGCCGAGCTGCACCAGCCGCGAAAGCCACTCCTCGGGAGGCACGCCGGCCGACGCGCGCGTGGCGGCCGTGTTGTCGGGGTTGCTGTAGGCCGTGATCGCCACCATCAGTCTGAGCAGCTTCGTGCGCGCCACGCGCCGGGCCACGCGGTCGAAGTCGAAGCTCGGGTCCACCTCGGTGAGCATGGCCACCGTCATCGTCTCGCCGCCGAGCGTCCGGTAGTCCGCCCCGCTGCGCTGCTGATGCAGGTGTTCGAGCACGTCCGGGCGGAAGCGCAGGCGCCCCCCCTGGCTCGACACGATGTCATCGCGCTGCTCGCCCGTGGCGGGCATGGCCGAGACGAGCTGCTCGAGGGTCTGCATCACCTGCCCGAGGTGCCGACGACGCAGCTCCTCGCGCTCGGCGATGGGGTCGCGCTGCACGCCGCGACCGAGGTTGCTGGCCATGCTCCGCCCGCGCGGGTCCCACGGCGGACGCACCAACGGGGGCGGCTCGTTGGGCGTGCTGTCCCGCGAGAGCGACGCGGCCAAGGTGGCCCGCACCAGCAGGTTGCCACGCTCCTGACGGTCGAGGATGGCCGCCCGTAGCGCGGTCTCCATGACGGGCAGCGCGTAGTCTTCTTCCCCGCCGTGCGCCGCGAGGTCGCGCGCCACCAGCGTGGCCCAGGCCTGCGCCGGCGCGGCAGGCGAAGCCACGAGGCCCAGCTCGGCGCGCGTGCCCACCTCGTAGACCTCGCGGTCGGCGGTGAGACTCAGCGCGAAGGTGTCGGCATGGCGCACCAGCACGGCGTCGTAGGCGCCGGTGCCCACCCCCACCGAGCCGTCCACGTCGAGGGCTTCACGAGCCGATGCCGCGGCCACCGGCCGCGCGCGCACCCACAGCACCCCCAGCGCGTGCGCAGGCAAGCGCAGCGTGACGCGCGAGGCGCTCCGGTCGGCCCAGCCCGAGGCCAGCAGCGTGGTCCCATTGCGGCTGAGCACCTCCACCAGCACGGCGGCGTCGCGCGCCGCGTCACGGCGCTCCACCTCCACCACCAGCTCGCCGCCCTGGTCCAGCACCGACGTGGCCACGCGCGGCACCACCTGGGCTTCCTTCGACACGGCCACGCACGTGCGCGTCTGCACCACGGCGCCGCGCGCGGCACCGGTGGCGGCCGCGTCCCCGATCGAGACGTCCAGCAGCGTGGACGGACCCGACGGGCAGTTGTAGCCCTCGGTCTGGATGGGCGCGACGTCCGCCAGCGCGAGCTCGATGGGCACCTCCAGGAGACCGTGCGCGTCCACCGCGCCGCGGTGACGACCGCCACGCACGGCCGGGCCGCTGACCTCCACCGAGGTCCCCGCGGGCGCGGGCTCGTCGAGCGGGTCACTGACGCGCAGATAGGCGAAGGTCGGCACCCCGGGCACCACGCCTCCCGAGGCCGCGTGGACCTCCACCTGGAAGCGCGTGCGGGCCAGCACGTAGCTGCCCACCACGTGCAGCGCGCCGTGCCCCGGGTGCGAGATGCGCGCGACCACCGAGGCGTGCAGCACGTCGCCCGACAGATAGCCCGGCGCGGTCAGCTCGAACACCGCGATGCCCTCGTCGTTGGTGGTGACCGAGGCCGGTTCGCCGTTCTCCTGGCTCACCTCGATGGCAGCACCCACCACGGGCGCGCCGCTGGGCGTGTGCACGGACACGCGGCCCGTGATGCGCTGGCGCGGACGCACCACGCGCTGGTCGATGGTCAGCTCGGCCAGCAGACGCTCCACCGTGCGGCGACCCACGGTGAACGGGCGCGCTCCCACGACCACCTGCCCCTGCGCGAGCGTCACGCGCGAGACCACGTTGTACTGGCCGTTCGCCGCCGAGGCCGGCAGCGCGACGTCCGCCGTGATGGACCCGCTGGCGTCGCTGGTGACCGTGCGCTCGAGGATGGCGCGGCCGCTCGGGTCCGTGACGGTCAGCGCAAAGCTCGCGTTCGGGACCGGCGCGCCCGTGGTCGCGTGACGCGCGATGGAGAACACGTGCACCGTCTCCCCCGCTTGATAGAGGACGCGGTCGGCCAGCACCCGAACCTCGTTGGTGGGCAGCATGCGCACGCCCTGCTCGAACCAGCGCCCCACCTGGCCGCCCACCAGGATGCGCACCTGCAGCGCCGCCGCCGAGTGCGTGGGCGTGGGCACCTCGAGCGCGAAGCGCCCCTCGCGGTCGGCCGTAGCCGTGGCCCGCCCGAGCGTGGACCAGCTGCGCGACTCGCTGTCGTAGTGCCGCAGCTCGGCCTGCACCTCGCCCGCGTGCGGCCGGAGGTCGTCGAGACCGGCGACGCTGTAGGCCACGCCAGACAGGCGCAGCGGCTCGCCGTAGCGCACGTCGAAGCGACCCGTGAGCATCAGCTCCCAGCCCCCCTGCTGGTCCGCGTGCGCCGTGAGGGGGCCCACCAACGAGCCGAGCGTGGCGAGCAGCAGGGCGAGAGCGCTCGCCGCCACACGGACGGAGCGAGGCGACGACGATCGAGCAGCGAAGAGCATCAGGCGATCTCCCGGGGTCGGTTCTGGGTGTCCCCCCAAGTGGCCGGCGACGGCGCAGGGACGGTGGGCGAGGGTATCAGGATCAGGGGTTTGGCGTGTTGAACACACCGCGGGGGCAGGTCATTGGGTGCCCCCTGCGAAGCGCGCGTGGGGTCCTGCTCCTGCCGACACTCCGGTGGGGCGGAAGTTCCCGGTGATGTCGCGATCAGGAGAGCCCGAAATGTGCGATGGACTCGTGGCCCGACGGGATGCTTGTCCGACGTTGGTGTGCCAGTTTGTAGAGGACCTCGACGCGTGAGAGGCGTCATGACCCACATCCGTATCGCCTACTTCATCACGGACCATTTTCTGGGAGGCCAGTTGCCGCTGGGCATCGTCTACGATGGCCCAGAGGGGCGGCGCGTGGTGGCAAACCCTCGAACGCCGGACGAACGGTGCATCGGCGGGGCGGCAGCACTCTTCACTTGGCAGCGAGCGCGGACGATGCTCGCGCAGCACGTTGGCGATGATCTCCCAGTGGGGATGGGCCCTCACATTACGCTGTCCGCCCCGATCGAGCTTCCTGCTGGGGCGAGGTACGACGTATACGCCAAGGGACTCTTTGCAGAGGTCATCGACACGCCGAGAGTGCGTGGGTCACGTGGCGAAAACCGGACAGCTGCCGGAATGCGCTTCATGAACAACTGGGGCGTGGCGCGACACATCAAAGCCAAGTTCAAAGCCGATCGAACTCTTCTGCCGACCGCAGAGCACCTGAAGCCCGTCTCGCAGTATGTCGTCGGCCACGATACGACCCTCTTGTTGGAACCGTTGGTGTTCGACCGACAGGGCTGGCTCAGAACGGTGTCAGACGTCTCCACGCGTCTTGGCGCCTACGCTCATGCGATGGACGTCGACGGCGTGAGAGGGCTATTCAAGCTGAAAGTGTACGCCTTGGAGGGGGGTCTACGTGCCGATCGCCACCGTGCGTTTGACGCGCTCGCGCCCTTTGCAGATGTGGTGGACATCGGTGTCCCAAAGGCGCGCGACCTCTTTCTCGATGAAATCCGTATCCACGGCGATAGCGCACAAGTTCGGATCACTGCCACCAGCCACTGACCGTGCGTGCGTGATGATGTCGACCCGAGGAGCTCGTCCTCACCGACGGCCGCGCGTGCGCGTCAGGGGCCTCCCAGTCATCTCGGTCAAGAGATCCTGCACACGCACATTGCCTGCGATTCGTCGCGCCTCTCGATCGCGAGCGTGCTCGAGCGCACGTAGCACCAGTTCACTGACAGACGTTCCGGTGCGCTGGTGTTCCTCAGCGAGCCACTGATGCAGATGCTCGGGTAGCGAAAGCTTTACCGTGGGCATGAGGGACAAGGTACTCCGCAGCACCGCTTCGCCACCATGAGACGTCGACGCCGTCGGGCTACCACCAACCGCTGATGGTGCTGCCGTCTTCGAACGTGACGTCCACGTGGCCGTGCTCGTCGCCCACCTGGACCGTTCCCTCGGTCGCGCAGCGGGGCGGTGGACGATAGCCCTCCGCCGTGGCCTCGCACGTGTTCTGAATGACGTCGGTGACGCTGGCTTGGCACACGCGCGCGTGCTCGCCATCGGCGGACTCGAGCTCGATGAGCAGCGAGAAGCCGAAGAGGATGCCCACCGTGGGCCGCAGCTCGATGCGTCGGCCACCCTCGAACGCCGGCGCGTCGAGGACAGTGAAGTCGTTGTCGCAGGGGTTGTTCCCACCCCGAAGGCCAGCCGAACAGGTGAGGCCGGGCTCCATGAATTCGGTGGGCGGCGCGGCGACGTCGACGTTGACCTCGCGGCCCGGCTCCCAGGGTTCGGTGCCATAGGCGAAGGTGAACAGCGCCGTCTGGGACATGAAGTCGTCGCCCTCCCATGGCCAGTCCGCGAGACAGCAGAGGTCCGAGGCGGGGCAGGGGGTCGCGGTGTGCGTCTCGGGCACGCAGCCGTGCAGGAACCAGCGGCAGTCGCCCCGCAGCTCGCAGCCGAACACGGGGCCGCCCGTGCCGCCGCAGTCGGCGTAGGTGGTGCCCACGCTGCTGCAGTCGGCGAGCGTGGCGGGTGGCGCGGCGCAGACACCGCTGGCCTGCTGACAGCCGACCCCCAGCGCCTCGCAGACCGCGCTCACGTCGGCCCCGATGTCCGAGTCTTCGGTGCCGCATACCGTGCCGTCCGAGAACGTGTAGGGCTTGGGGTAGTCCGGGTCGGGACACGGCTCGGCTTCGCTCAGGGCGGCCGGCCGGCAGTAGTCCCCGAAGGCGGTTCCGCCGCAGCGAGAGCTCGCGTCGCAGCTCGTCACGGCGATGGCGAGCCACACGGCTCCGACGTATGCGATCGAGTGGGTCACCCTCGTCCTCCTGCTTGGCATGAAGAGAGCCTATCATCGCCGCGGCCTCACGGCCAACGGTGCGAGGCCCATCCACCCGCGCGATCTGCTATGAGGACACCTCGATGCGCCTGTCCATGACCCACCGGTTCCCGTGCACGCCCGAAGAGCTGTGGGCCGTGTTCGATCACCCCACGTTCAACCCGCGCATGAGCGAGATCACCGGGGTGCAGCGCGAGCTGCTGGCCGAGACCAACGACGAGCGCGGCTACTACGGCAAGTGGCGGGTCATCGCGAACACCGAGATCCCCGCCGTGATGCAGAAGGTCATCGGCGCGGATCGTGTCAGCTACGAGCAGGAGTCACGGCGCGCGAAGGGCAGCAACACGCTCGCGTGGAGCATCGTGCCCATGGTGCTGGCCAAGCAGTTCACCGGGAACGGCACCACCACGGTGCGCGCGGCCGAGGGCGGCTCCGAGCGGCTCATCGAGGGCGAGCTGGTGGTGCGGGTGCCCGTGCTGGGCAAGCAGATGGAGGCGAAGCTGGTGGAGAGCGTGGAGAAGTCCTACGCGCAGGCCGCGGAGCTGGCGCTCACCATGCTGCGAGAGCGCGCGGCCGAGCGAGCTGGCGGCTGAGGCATGGGCCGGCGGCTGCAGGAGGACGCGAAGGAGGTCCAGCGGACCTGTCGCGGCGTGCTGGCGGCGGTGGTTTGGTTGGGGTCGGGGATGGTGGTCGCGCTGGGGGTGGGGACCGCGGGCGAGGCGCTGGCGCAGGACGTGGCGGCTGCGGGGGCTGATCCGAGCGCGCGGGGGGACGAGCACCCGACGTCGAGCTTGACGTACGAGCGGCAGCGCGGCGCCGAGAGGTGTCCGGACGAAGCCGAGCTGCGTGACGCGGTGTCGGCGCGGCTCGGGTACGTGCCGTTTCGGGACGAGGCGCCGCAGCACGTGCGGACGGTGATCCGCGGGGAGCGCGGCGGTCTGATCGCGACCGTGGATGTGTTCGACGCGGCGGGCGAGCAGGTGGGGCAGCGCGAGATCCGGTCGCGGACGCGCGACTGCGAGGAGCTGGCGCGCGGCGTGGCGTTGGCGATCAGCGTGGCGATCGACCCGGTGAGCCTGTTGGGGC
>CAZEAA010000152.1:8671-13211 GCA_964510015.1 uncultured Sandaracinaceae bacterium | reverse complement strand
GCCGAGAGCGAGGCGGCCGCGGCGGGCAGCGCGCGCGACAGCGCCACGCAGCAAGCGTCGGCCGCGCGCAACGCGCAACGCACGGCGGAGGCGCGCGTCACGCAGCTCGAAGGACAGCTCGCGTCCGCGCAGGGGCAGCTCGTGTCGCTCGAGTCGCAGCTCGGGAACCTGCAGCGCAGCGCGGCGCAGTCGGACGCCCGTGCCGTCGCCCTCGAGGGTCAGCTCAACGCCGTGCGCGCCGAGCTGGCGGATGCCCAGAACACCATCGCCCGCCTCGAGGCGCAGCTTCGTCAGGGAGGCGGAGGCGGCGGCGGGGGTGGCGGCGACGGCCCCACGGCAGGGCCCGCCCAGTGACGCGCATCGTCGTCGCCGCGGCCGTCATCGAGCGGGACGGGCGCATCCTGCTCACGAAGCGCCCGCCCAAGGGCCACCTCCCAGGCTTGTGGGAATTCCCCGGCGGCAAGCTCGAGCCGGGCGAGGCGCCCACGGCCACGGTGGTGCGCGAGTGCCGCGAAGAGTGCGGCATCGAGATCGAGCCCGTGGACATCTTCGAGGTCACCTCGCACGCCTATCCCGAGCGCGACGTCCTGCTGCTGTTCTACGCCTGCCGCTGGGTGAGCGGCGAGGTCCAGCACATCGAGGTGGCCGACCACGTGTGGTGTCTCCCGAGCGAGATGGAGCGCTACGAGCTGCCGCCCGCGGACGTGCCGGTGGTGCAGAAGATCCTCGCGCGGGGCGGGGTGATCGGGCGCGGGTGAGTCGTGGACTATGGGTAAGGAATCGCCCTTGTTTTAAAGGCATTTGGCCACCCCGGCTCAAGAGCCGGGGTGGCCAAATGCCTTGAAATAAGGCGATTCCGTGATGCCAGAGCCGACTAGAGCCTCACCACCGCACGCCCTCCGGCAGCTGCGCCAGGTGCGGCGCCGGGTCCACGGCGTCTCCATCGATCACCAGCCGATAGTGCAGGGGACTCCTGCCCAGCTCGCCGAGCCACTCGCCTCGACGGATGGGCTGGCCGATCTCCACGTTCGTGGTGCCGAGCTTCGCGTACAGGGACACCCAGCCATTGCTGTGCACCAGCACCACCACGTCGCCCAGGCCGCGCAGCGGGCCGGCGTAGGCCACGAGGCCGTCGCTCGCGGCGCGCACGGCCGTTCCGCGGGGGGCGCTCAGCTCCACGCCGCGCGTCGCGCTTCGGAAGCCACGCCGCACGTCGCCACCGCGCAGCGGCCACAGCGCGTTGCGGAACGTGCGACCGGTGGCCATCTCGCGCAGCTCGCGGGGGACGGGGGCGTCCAGCAGGCGCGCAGCCACCTGGGCGGGATCCGTGGCCGACGAGCGGTCGGCGACCACGGGCGCTTCCACCACCGCAGGCGTCTCGGCGTCGGGGGCACGGCGCTGGCTCGCGTCCGGGCCCGACGGGTCGCGCGACGAGCCCGGCAGCGTCTGGTGCTCGCGCGGCGCGCGATAGGTCCCCGTCGCCAGCTGGCGCTGCCACGTGCGGTAGGCGTCGATCCACGGGCGCCCTTGGAACAGGTGCAGCGGGTTCGCGGGGCGGCCGTCCACGCGCAGCTCGAAGTGCAGGTGAGGCGCATGCGAGATGCCCGTGTTGCCCACGAAGCCCACGCGCTCGCCCGCGCTCACGCGGTACCCCGCGGGCACCGTGATGCGATAGAGGTGCGCATACAACGACACCCAGCCGTTGGGGTGCACCACCATCAGCACGTTGCCGAAGCCGCGCACCTCGTTGTCGGCGTAGACCACCAGACCATCGGCCACGGCGCGCACGGTGCTGCCCTCGGCGGCCACGATGTCGATGCCATCATGGCGCTTGTCGGGCCGGGTTTGGCGCACGTAGCCGAAGCCGCGCCCGAAGCGCCCGGTCTGCACGGGCCACAGCAGGTGCTCGCCCACTTCGCCGCCGGCGGCCGCCACCCATCGCGGATGTGGCCGGCCCTGCAGCACCACGCTGGCCGCGGCGCGCGTGCCGAGCCCCAGCTGTTGCTGCCGCGCGAGCGAGGTGCCCCCCGCGGTGGGCACGCGGCGAGGACCGTCCGAGTAGCGCGAGTAGTCGAAGCGCCGGCGCGCGGGGCGGGCTCGCCCGGAGGCAGCGTCCTCCTCCACGTCATCCTCTTCGTGATCGTGGTCGTGCACGGCTTCTCGCCCCGCGGCTTCGTCCACGGCCGAGCGCGCGGCGTCGCGCGTGGCAGCCGGCGCTTGAGCCCCCACCGCCGGTTGCCACCAGGGTGACCCGACGCCCATGAACAGGCTGAGCGCGAGGCCGAGGATCGTGAATCGACGCATGCCCATGCGAGAACACAGCGGGGCGTCGATGGTCAACTTTTCGGCCGGGATTCGGGCGCGTTGACGCGCGTGGTCCGCGTCGCCACCATCACGCGATGGTGAAGACCGAACCGCCTTCGAGCCGCCCCCCTCCCGTTGCCGGGAGCAGCGCGAGCGCCTTCCCGGACGAGCGCGACACCGTGAACCCAGCCTTCTCGCGCGCGGTGGGCGACCGCGTGGTGCGCTTCGTGGAGGACGTCCTCGGCGAGGACATCGACGCCAAGATCGCGCGCATCCGCACGCACCACAACGAGACGGGTCACGACCCCTTCGGCTTCGACCCGCAGACCACGCGCTACGCGCTCGCGGCGGCCGCGCTGCTGCACCGCTACTACTTCCGCACCGAGGTGCACGGCATCGAGAACGTGCCCGCCGACGGGCGCCTGCTGGTCATCGCCAACCACTCGGGTCAGGTGCCGCTCGACGGCGTGATGATCGCCACGGCGCTCATGATGGACGCCGACCCGCCGCGCTTCCCGCGCAGCATGGTGGAGAAGTGGACCGCCGAGCTGCCGTTCGTGTCCGTGCTCTTCCCGCGCGTGGGGCAGGTGGTGGGCAGCCCCAGCAACGCGCGCCGCCTGCTCGAGAACGAGGAGAGCCTCGTGGTCTTCCCCGAGGGCGCGCGGGGCATCAGTAAGACCTTCGATAAGCGCTACCAGATGACGCCGTTTGGGCTCGGTTTCATGCGCCTCGCGCTCGAGACCGGGACGCCCATCGTGCCGGTGGCCGTGGTGGGCGCCGAGGAGCAGTACGTGTCGGTGGGCGACCTCAAGCCGCTGGCCAAGCTGCTGGGCATGCCCGCCTTCCCGATCATCCCGCAGCTCTTCTTCGGCCTGCTGGCGCCGCTGCCCACCAAGTACCGCCTCTACTTCGGTGAGCCGCTGCACTTCGAGGGGGACCCGGACGACGACGACGCGGTCATCGAGGAGAAGGTGTGGACCGTGCGCACGGCCATCGAGAGCATGCTGCAGCGCGGCCTCGAGCAGCGCGAAGGGGTGTTCTTTTGACGGCCCGCGAGTGGGCGCGGCGCGCGGCCTCGCTCACCGGGTGTGCGCTCCCTGTCGCGCTGCTCGCCTGCGGCCCCGCGGCGAGCGCCCCTTCGTCGCAGGCTCCCGAGGCCATGGAGGCCATGGAGGCCATCGAGGCCACAGCGCCTGCGGTCGGCGGTCGCATGCGAGGCAGCGTGCCGGCCGACCCCGAGCAGCTCGCCACCACCGCGTGGCGCTACGTGGAAGGCACCTGCACCGAAGGCCTGCTGGACATGAGCGTGCGCGGCTTCTCGGAGACGCTGCGCTTCGAGACGGTGCCCAACGGGTTCGTCATCACTGCGGACCGGCACTTCGCCGAGGACGCGTGCACGCAGACCGTGCGGCTCGCGGCGCAGCGTGGCCAGCCGGAGACCCCAGACATCGCGTGGCTCTTCAGCGAGCACACCCGCGTGGCGTACCCGGCTTCGCCTCGCTGTGACCGGGTGCTTCAAGAAGACGCGGCCGGCGACGTGCGCATGCGGGGCACACGCCTCGAGCTCTATCTGCGGCGCGCGCCCTGGTGCGGCGGCTACGAGGCGCGGCTGGTCTACGAGCCGACGGCGCAGCGGGCCGAGCGCGACGCGGCCACCACGCTGCGCCACTTCGTGGCCGCCTTCCACGACCGCGACGCCATCGCTCTCGCGGCGCTGTATGCGGCGGCGGGGGCGCACGAGGACCCGCATCGCCCGGACGAGACCGGTCGCCCCACGCGGCACCTCGGACGCGTGGCCGTCCAGGCCTACTTCGCTGGCGTCTTCCATCAGGTGCCGTGGCTCGCGCTGCGCCTGCGCGACGTGCAGTCCGAAGAAGCCCTGCCGGGCGAGGCCGGCGGCGTGCGTCTGGTGGCTCACGTGGAGTACATGGACGGGCGCCTCGACGCCCCGCGCGCGGGTCGGCTGCAGCTCGACGTGGTGGAAGGCGAGGTCTTTGCGAGTCGCCTCGAGCTCCAGGAACCGGCCGCCGTGCAGGCTGTCTCCGAGCCTGCTGCGGACGCGCGCTGAGCCGTGATAGGGTGGCCCCCGTGGGAGACGAAACCCCGAAGAAGCCTGTCCCCGGAACCCGTCGCGCACGCCCGAGCGCGCGTCGCGCTGCGCCATCGGTGCCACCCCCGGCGCCTTCGAGAGCGCAGGCCACGCTCACGTTCGACGACGGAACCCCACGTGACGAGA
>CAZEAA010000152.1:0-8571 GCA_964510015.1 uncultured Sandaracinaceae bacterium | reverse complement strand
CCTGCGTGGCGCTGGCTTTTCCCTCTCGGGGGGCGACGAGCAGCTGAGCGACCCCGGCGACTCCGAAGCCACGGAGTCCGCAGACGACGAGCTCTCCCCCTTCGACGACGGCCACGAGGTTGGCGAAGACGAGCCCGGCGCCGTCCTGGTCACCGGCATCTGCGGGCGTCTCGGCAAGCTGCTCGTGCGCCGGCTGCATCGCACCGAGCGCGTGGTCGGCATCGACCGGCGGCGCTTCCCGGACAAGCCCAAAGACGTCATCCACTACCAGGTGGACGTCCGCCGCAAGAAGACCCGCGACGTGTTCCGCACCGAGCGCGTGGCCGCGGTGGTGCACCTCGGCGTGCTGCACGACCCGCGCGTGGGGGAGCGCGAGCGCCACAACTGGAACATCGTCGCCTTCCAGAAGCTGCTCGACTACATCGTCGAGTACGAGGTGAAGAAGCTGGTGGTGCTGTCGAGCGCCGCGGTCTACGGCCCGCACGCTGACAACCCGCAGTTCCTGGCGGAGGACGCGCCGCTGCTCGGTGCGCAGGGCTTCGGCGCCATCCGCGACCTGATCGAGCTCGACATGCTCGCCCAGTCGTTCTTCTGGCGGCACCCGGACACGGAGACCGTGATCCTGCGGCCCTGTCACATCTTGGGCGGCGTCCACAACGCGGCCAGCAACTACCTGCGGCTCGAGCGCCCGGTCACGGTGATGGGCTTCGACCCCATGATGCAGGCCATCCACGAGCTGGACGTGGTGCGGGCCATCGAGCACGCGCTGCGCCCTGGCGCGAAGGGCATCTTCAACCTGCGCGGGCCGGGCGAGATGCCGCTCAGCAAGATCTTCCGCAAGCTCGGCACGTCGCCCATCCCCATCCCGGGCGCGCTCGCCACCACGGTGCTGGACCGCGCGTTCCGCTATCACCTCTCGAGCTTCCCGGCGCCCGAGCTGGATCACCTGCGCTACATCTGCATGGTGGACGGCTCGCGCGCGCGTGACGTGCTGGGCTTCACCCCCGCGTTCACGCTCGACCAGACCATCGAGGCGGTGGTCAGCCCGCGCGCGTGGATGGCGGCGCGCTGACGGCTGCCGGGCAACCGGGGCCTGCCGAGACGGAAACGAAGAGGGGGCGCACCCGAAGATGCACCCCCTCGCGTTGGGGCTAGCCCGGCGTCCGCTGGCTCAGCGGCAGGAGCCGTTCACGCAGTTGTCGCCGCTGTCGCAGTCGGCCGCCA
Source organism: uncultured Sandaracinaceae bacterium (assembly GCA_964510015.1). GTDB lineage: Bacteria > Myxococcota_A > Polyangia > Polyangiales > Houyiibacteriaceae > JADJJE01. The sequence goes on along the minus strand of CAZEAA010000152.1, from coordinate 7,347 downwards.
CCCGGCAGTCCGAGCCCGAGAACTCGGTGCTGTCGTAGCAGAGGAGGCCGTCGCCGCGGTCCTCGCAGGTGTCGAACTGCACGTCGAACATCATGCAGGTGGTCACGCCGCCCGAGACGCACGGGGTGCGGCAGACACCGTCGCGGCACACCGCGCCGCCGGCGCAGTCTTCGTCGCCGTCGCAGAAGGCCGAGGGCGCCACGTCGGGGCGGCAGAAGCCGTCCGCCGCGCAGACCTCGAGGGGGCTGCAGAGCGCCGCGTTGGTGCGGCAGTCCGCCAGGCAGCGGCCGTCCACGCACAGCTCGGGGCTGTCGCAGTCGGAGCTGGTGTTGCACTGGTTGGGGTTCGGGAGGCAGAAGCCCGTGGTGCAGGTGGTGCCGTTCGGGCAGTCGTCGTCGCCGCCGCAGCCGATGATGACGCACTCGCCGTTCACGCAGCTCTTGCCAGCCCCGCACTGGAAGTCGAACTCGCACGCGTTGTTCGGGTCGGTGCAGACGCCCTCGATGCAGAGCTCGTCGCCGTCGCAGTCGCCCGCGTCGTTGCACTGGCCGGTGGGGGGCGCAGGCACGCAGCTGCCACGAAAGTCACAGATGTGGTCGGGCCGGGCGCACGGCATGCTGGGCGAGCACTCCGCGCTGGGCGTACAGCGACCGGTCTCGTCGCAGTAGTTGCCCTCGTCGCAGTCGCCATCGGTCCGGCACGCTTCGGTGTCCGGCAGGCAGAGCTGGTTCACGCAGCGCTCGAGCGCGCCGCACTGGTCGTCGGTGGTGCAGACGGGCAGCTGACACACGCCCGCGGTGTCGCAGACGTATGCGTCGGGGCAGTCCCCGTTGGTGGAACACCCGAAGTCACTCCCGCCCCCCCACACAGGACAGCCTTGGAGAAGCATGAAGAGAGGGATGAGTGCTGAGATGGAAACTCTACGCATAGTCGAGGCGACTCCTTGTACCAGAGCCCGACGGGGGTGGGCTCGCCAGTATTCTACGCAACGACTGTGCCACCTGCATTCGTCGAAGTTCTTGCAGTGTGCCACGGCGAGGTCGTGGGCGATCGTTGGCGCGCCGTAAACCCGTGTTCACACGCGCTCAGCGCTCGGCTTCGAGCTGCCGCAGCCGGGCCTCGGCGCGCGGGGGCACACGAATGAAGCGGGGCAGGGGGTTCAGCGGGATGCCGTCGATGCGCCACTCGAAGTGCAGGTGCGGCCCTTGCGAGATGCCCGTGTTGCCCACCTCGCCCAACACTTGAGCGCGGTGGACGTGCATACCGGGGAACACGTAGGCCGCCCGGAGGTGGGCGTACATGGTGGACGACCCGTCCGAGTGCACCACCGTCACCATGTTGCCGTAGCCCGTGATGTCGTTGTTCGCGTAGACCACCAAGCCGTCGTTCGCGGCCAACACGAGGGTGCCCTCGCGAGCCCCGATGTCCACGCCCGTGTGCTCGGGGCGCCTCCCGCGCCGGGCCACCAGGCCGCGCCACAGGCTGCCGCCGTCCACGGGCCAGCGCATGCTGGTGCTGAGGCGCCCACCGGCCTCGGCCACCCACTCGGGGCGCGGCGCGTGCTCGAGGATGTACTGCCCCGCGCGGGTCCCGAGGTGCAGCCTGGTCGCGAGCGCGGCCGCCTCACCGTGGGGCTCCGGCACGCGGCGCGGCCCGTCACAGAAGCGGTGCCTGCGCCGACGCCGACACTGCGACCCGTCGTTGGCGACCCAGTCGGTGGGCATCGGGGTCATGATCGGCACGCTGTCGTCGGGCGGGACCTCGGGGACCACCACCTCGGCGACGGCCACGGGCAGGGGCGGGGGCCGCTGGTCCCGGGCCGGCGCGCGCACGATCTCGCCCGTGTGACCGTCCTCGAACTCCACCCACTCTTCGCCGTCATCGACGGCGGGGGGCGCGGCCACGTCCGTGTTCGGCGACGCGGGTTGCGGCTGGCCACCCTGGGCCCGCAGGCCCAGCGAGGGCCACAGGGCGATGGCCAGGAGGCAGAGCGCAAGCGCGGTCAGACACCGCGTGATGTCACGACGACCCATGCCCGTTCAACGTGCAGGGACGCGCCATGGCGGTCAAGTCGGTGGCATACTCGGCGCCGCATGATCAGCCAGCGCCTCCAGCCCCTGCACACGGACCCGGTGATGCCGCGTTGGTGGGACCGCTTGGTGACGGTTGGCACGATCGTCGCGCTGATCATCATCGTCATCGAGCTGCAGCTGGAGCCCGGGTCGCGCGAGGAGCGAACCCTCGGCTACATCGACCTCGGCTTCTGCGCGCTCTTCGCGTGCGACTTCAGCTACCGCATGTACCGCGCCAAGCCCTATCGCTGGCGCTTCGTCCGGCGGAACTGGCTGGACCTACTGGGGGCCATCCCCGTGGTGGGGCCGCTGCGTGCCGCACGTCTGGTGCGCTTGGCGCGGCTCATCCGCGTGGCGCGCGTGCTGGCGCTCACGCGGCGCATGCTGAAGGGGCGCGAGCTGCCGTTCCGCACCGAGGCGATGGCGAACCTGACGTGGGCGACCACCACGGTGTGGCTCATGGCCGCGAGCGCCTTCTACCACTTCGAAGAGGGCAACAACCCCGCGATCCACGACCCGGGAGACGCCCTCTGGTGGAGCATGACCACGCTCAGCACCGTGGGGTACGGCGACCTCTACCCCCACACCCTCGGCGGGCGCGTGGTGGCGGCCATCACCATGATCTTCGGCGTGGGGGTCGTGGGGACGCTGGCCGCCACCATCGCGGCGGGCCTGATCGAGATTCGCGAACGAGGCCAAAAGGGGCTCCGGACCTACATGCTCAAACATCATCTCCTGGTGCTCGGCTGGAACGATCGGTCGTTCAGCGCCATCGACGACTTTCGCCATGATCCCCGCTACCTCGAGATGCCCATCTGCGTGGTGGCGGACCTCGAGAACGCGCCCATCGCGGAACCTGTCCTCTTCGTGCGGGGCCGTCCGGGCAGCCGCGACAGCCTGCAGCGCTCGTCGGCCGAGCACGCCGCCGCGGCGATCGTGTTCGCGAACGACCCGAACAACCGCCAGAGCGATCACGAAACCGCCCTCATCGCGCTCGCGCTGAAGAAGCTGAACCCCAAGGTGCGGCTGAGTGCCGAGCTGATCGACCCGGAGAACCGCGAGCACCTCGAGGCCGCGGGCTGTGACGGCGTGATCGACACGCGCGGCCTCGCGTCCACGTTGCTGGTGCGCTCGGTGCAGGACCTCGGCGTGGGCGACCTGCTGCAGGACCTGCTCACCAACAAGTACGGAAGCGAGATCTACCGCGTGGAAGTGCCGCAGGAGTTCCACGGGAAGACGTACCTGGACTTCAACGTCGCGATGCTGGACCTGCGCCGAACGGTGCTGGCCCTGGTGCGCGACAAGGACCGCTTCGTCATCAATCCGCGTGCCGACGAGGTGCTGGTAGAGGGCGACGAGGCCTTCGTGATCAGCGAGGAGCCGCCCCAATGAACCAAGACGCATCCGGTACTTCACGTGCGGTCTGCTCCCTCTGCGATGCCCACTGCGGGCTGCGCGTGCGCGTCACCGAAGGGCGCGTCGTGGAGGTGCGCGGCGACGTGAACGACCCCTTCTCGCGTGGCCACATCTGCCCCAAGGCCGCTGCGCTCGGCGACCTGATGAGCGACCCCGACCGCGTGCGGGCCCCGCTGAAGCGAGTGGGGAGCGAGTTCGTGCCCGTGAGCTGGGAGGAAGCCCTCACGGACATCGGCGCGCGCCTCGCCGCCATTCGCGCACGTCACGGGGCGGACGCCATCGCCACCTACCTCGGGAACCCCACGGCGCACGACTACGGGGCCGCGCTCGCGTCCACCGTGCTGCGCGGCGTGCTGCTGGGCAAGAACCACTTCAGCGCCACGTCACTCGACACCCTGCCGCGCGTGGTCACGTCGGCGGCCATGTACGGCACGCCCGCGGCCGTGCCGGTGCCGGACCTGGACCACACCGAACACTTGCTGATGATCGGCGCGAATCCGATGGTCTCGAACGGCAGCGGCATGGTGTCGCCCGACATCGGCAAGCGGCTGCGCGCCATCCAGGAGCGAGGCGGACGCATCGTGGTGGTGGACCCACGTCGCACGGAGACCGCGGAGCTGGCCGACGAGCACCACTTCGTGCGGCCCGGCGCCGACGTGTTCTTGCTGCTGGCCATCGTGGAGCGGCTCTTCGCGAGCGGGGTGGCGGCGCGCTCTCCGTTCTGCCGCGAGGCGGGCTTCGATGCGCTGCGCGACGCCGTGAGAGGCTTTCCCGCGGAGCGCGTCGCCGAGCGAGTGGGCCTGCCCGCGGCCACCATCCACCGCATCGCGGACGACCTCGGCAAGGCCCGGCGGGCCATCTGCTACGGGCGCATGGGCACGTGCGTCCAAGAGCACGGCACCACCTGCACCCTCCTGCTCGACCTGATCAACGCGCTCACCGGCAACCTCGATCGCGAGGGTGGGGTGCGCTTCGCCAGCGCCGCCGTGGACCTCGTGCCCATCAGCGCGCTCGCGGGGCCGCAGCTGCAGAAGGGCACGTCCCGCGTGGGCAAGCGCCCATCGTTCCTGGGGGAGCTGCCGGTCGCCGCGCTGCTCGAGGAGCTCGAGACGCCGGGGGAGGGCCAGATCAAGGCCATGATCGTGCACGCGGGCAACCCCGTGCTCTCGAACCCCAACGGCTCGCGGCTGGCCGAGGCCATGGCGGGTTTGGACCTCTTGGTCTCGGTGGACCTCTTCGTGAACGAGACCTCGTCGCTCGCGCACTACATCCTGCCCACGCCGGTGGCGCTCGAGCGCGCGCACTTTCCGCTGCTCTTCTCGGGGCAGGGCATCCGCAATTACACATCGTTCGACGAGGCTCTGGTGCCGGCGCCGAAGGACACGCGCGAGGGCTGGGACATCCTGCTCGAGATCGCCGAGCGCGTGCTCGCGGCGCGCGGGCTGCCGCACAAGGTGGCGGCCCTCGGCATCCGTGGCCTGCGGAAGCTGGGGCCGGATCCCATCCTGAACCTGCTGCTGCGCGTGGGCCCACAGCGCCACCACAAGCTCTCGCTCGCGGCGCTGCACGCGCTCGGAAACACCTTGGACCTCGGGCCGCTCGAGTCGCGGCTCTCCGAGATCCTGCGCTTCTCGCGGCGCAAGCTGAACCTCTTCCCGGAGCTCCTGTCCGCCGAGATCGGGAACCTCTCGCGGCAGCTGGACGACGCGCAGGCAGAGCTGGTGCTCATCAGCCGTCGCACGCTGCGCAGCAACAACTCGTGGATGCACAACGCGCCGCGGCTCATGCGCGGAGGCACGCGCTGCACGCTCGAGGTGCATCCGAGCGACGCCGAGCGCTGTCGGGTGAAGGACGGCGAGCTCGCCACGCTGAGCTCCGACGTGGGCAGCGTGCAGGTGCCGGTGCACGTCACCGAGAACATCATGCCGGGGGTGGTCTGCCTGCCGCACGGCTTCGGTCACGCGCGCAAGGGCACGCGCCTCGGCGTCGCGTCGGCACAGCCGGGCGCCAGCGTGAACGACGTGATCGACCCGCGCCGCGTGGATCACGTGTCGGGGACCAGCGCGCTCAGCGGGCAGCCCGTGCGGCTGGCCCCGTCAGCCCTTTGAGTCGGGCTCCACGAACGTCTGGCTCAACGCGCCGGTCTGGCGCAGCGCCTCGTAGACCACGATCGCCACGGCGTTGCTCAGGTTGAGGCTGCGCACCGCGCCGAGCGTGGGGATGCCCACCACGCAGTCCGGGTGGGCCGCCAGCAGCTCGCGGTCGAGGCCGGTGGACTCCTTGCCGAACACCAGCGCGTCGCCCGGCTGGAACGCCACGTCCAGGTAGCTGCGCGTCGCTCCGGAAGAGAACAGGTGCAGGCGCGAACCGGGGTGGGCGATCTGGAAGTCGTGGAGCGCGTCGTGCCGGTGCAGATCCACCAGGTGCCAGTAGTCGAGGCCCGCGCGGCGCACGGACTGCTCGTCGATGCGGAAGCCCAGCTTGCCCACCAGGTGGAGAGCGCTCTTCGTGGCAGCCGCCGTGCGGGCCGCCGCGCCGGTATTGCCGGGGATCTCGGGGTCCACCAAGACGATCCGGAAGGGCTCGGCTTGCGGCTCGGCGCGCAGCTTGGGGCCAGTGGGCATGGCCCGGTTGTGAGCGAAAAGCGAAGCATCGTCGAGGCTCGGGAGCGCGCTCGCGTGACATTCCCTAGAACCCCTGCTAGGACAGCGCTCCCGTTGCGCCCGAAAGGGCTCACGAAACGACTTGGCCCGCTCTTTCGGCGGGTGTTCCACGCAGGAAAAACCGATGTACTTGCCGCTTTCCAAGAAGTCCCGCCGTCTCCGCAAGGGCAAGGGCGCCCGTCACCACGCCAAGGCCAAGGCCAAGAACCGTCGCCGCGTCCAGGGCATGGCCCGCCGCGCGCTCGGAACGCGCATCGGCCGCGCCGGCGCCTGATGTCGGTGGTCGCGCGCTGCAATGGAAGGCGCGCGGCACGGGTCACTGGGTGTTAGGATCCGGCGGAGCCTTCATGGACCCCAAGCCCATCTTCGTTGTCAGTGACTCCACGGGAGAGACCGCCGAGCGCGTCGTGCGCGCGGCGCTCCTCCAGTATCCGGATGCACGTGTCCCAGTGCGCCTGTTCACGCGGGTGCGCGACCGTGACTCCGTGTCGGACGTCATCAAGAAGGCTCGTGAGCACGGTTCCATGATCGTGTTCACCATCGTGCGGCCCGAGCTGCGCGAGTTCTTCCACAAGCTGGCGCAGGAGAACGAGGTCGAGGCGGTGGACGTCATCGGCTCGCTCATCCACAAGGTGGGCGCGTTCCTCGAGGCCGACCCGGTGAACATCCCCACCGCCGACATGCCGCTGTCGAAGGAGTACTTCCGGCGCGTGGAGGCCATCGAGTTCGCGGTGAAGAGCGACGACGGCAAGGAGCCGCGCAACCTGCGCCGCGCCGACCTCGTGCTCACCGGCGTGAGCCGCACCAGCAAGACGCCGCTCTCCACGTACCTGGCGGGCCGTGGGCTCAAGGTGGCCAACGTGCCGCTGGTGCTGGGCGTGGAGCCGCCGCCCGAGCTGTACGACGTGCCGGGCCACAAGGTCATCGGTCTCACGCTGGACACCGACCACCTCATGGACATCCGGCGGCAGCGCCTGCAGCAGCTGGGCATGCCGGGCGACGCCAACTACGGCCTGCGCGAGCACGTGCGCGCGGAGCTGGAGTACGCCCACGCCATCTTCCGAGAGAACCCGGAGTGGATGGTGGTGGACGTCACCAACCTCGCCATCGAGGAGACGGCCACCATCATCCTCGAGCGCCTGAAGGACCGCGACAACCAGGGGTTGACGTTGTTGCCTCCGCCCACGGCGTGAACC
>CAZEAA010000151.1:0-13358 GCA_964510015.1 uncultured Sandaracinaceae bacterium | reverse complement strand
AAGTGGCACGGCATCACGGACGTCGAGAAGCGCTACCGCGAGCGCTACGTGGACTTGTGGGCCAACCCGGACGTGGCCGCCGTGTTCCGCGCGCGCTCGGTCATCGTGAAGGCGCTGCGCGGGTTCCTGGACGACCGCGGCTTCCTCGAGGTGGAGACCCCGCTGCTGCACTCCCTGCGCGGTGGCGCCACAGCGAAGCCGTTCCGCACGCATCACAACGCGCTCGACCTCGACCTCTACCTGCGCGTGGCGCCAGAGCTGTACCTCAAGCGCTTGCTGGTGGGCGGCTTCGACCGCGTCTACGAGCTGGGCCGCACGTTCCGCAACGAGGGCATCAGCACCAAGCACAACCCCGAGTTCACCATCCTCGAGTTCTACATGGCCTACGCCACGGTGGACGACATGATGGACCTCACGGTGGACCTCTTCCGCCACGTGGACGCCATCGTGCGGGACACGTTCCCGGACCTCACGCAAGACCGCGCCTTCGACCTCGTGGCCGAGTGGCCGCGCGTGCCCATGCGCCAGGCCATCCTCGACCGCATCGCGCGGGCGGGTCAGGGCGACATCCCCACCACACGCTGGGCGGGCAAGCTGGACAGCGCCACGCTGAACGACCCGGCGGCGCTCGCCGTCCTGTTCGAGACGATGGCCACGGACGCCGACGCCATCACCGCCAAGCAGCTGCGCACGGCTTCTTCGCACGGCGAGCGAATCTTTCTGCTCTACGAGCTGTTGGTGGAGGCGGAGCTGCCCAAGCTCTACCGCAACCCGAGCGGCGACCAGAGCGTGCCCGTCTTCATCACCGAGTACCCCTTCGAGGTGTCTCCGCTCGCGCGCCGCAACGACGTGGACCCCGCGTTCACGGACCGCTTCGAGCTGTTCGTGGACGGGCGCGAGGTGGCCAACGCCTTCAGCGAGCTGAACGACCCGGAAGACCAGGCCAGCCGCTTCGAAGGGCAGCTCGAGCGCCGCGACCGCGGTGACGACGAGGCCATGGACTTCGACGCGGACTACATTCGCTCGCTCTCGCACGGCATGCCGCCGGCCGCGGGCTTCGGCCTCGGTGTGGACCGCGTGGTCATGATGCTCACGGGCCAGACGTCCATCCGCGACGTGCTGCTCTTCCCGCTGCTCCGCCCGGAGGGTGGGTGACCGACCAGCGCGGCTTCGGCCCGGGCGCGGGGGTGGCGCTGGTCGGGGCGTGGTTGCTCAGCGCGGCCACCATCGCGGCGTTCCTCACGAGCTCGAGCTGGTACCGCCCCCTCAAGGACCACCCCGAGTGGTGGCTCCCGGCCGCCGGCGCCGCAGGGTTCGCCTTCGTGGTCGAGGGCAGCGTGGGCGTGTGGCTGTGGCGCCAAGGACGCCGTCTGCCGCGCGGCGATCGCGGTCGCGTGCGGCTGCGCCTCGCCGGCATGCTCGCCACCCTGGACGGTCTGATCGGTCCGCTGCTGGCCGCGGCGTTCGGCTACGCTACCTACGGGAACTTCCAGCGCCCGTTCACCCTGCGCGGCTCGGCCAGCGAGATGCTGCTCGCGTTCCCGTCGGAGGTGGCGTCGGCGCTGCTCACCGCGTGGTACGTGCGCATGGGCTGGTGCGTGCTGCTGCTGCTGGTCACGCTCACCACGTGGTTCCTGCTGCGCGAGTCCGTCCGGGCGCGGCTCTGGGTGGTGGCCGACGTGCTGGTGGTGTTCGCCCTGCTCGCGGTGACCGAGAAGGCTGGCTCCGGGCCACTGACCAGCGTGTACGCGATGGGCTCCGTGGCGCTCGCGTTCGTGGTGGTGAACGCGGCGCTCCGCGCCACCGAGAGTGTCGCTGGCCTCGCTGCGCGCAGCGCGGTGGGCGTGGCCCTGGTGGGCGTGATCGTGTGGTCCTTCTTTCATCGGCCCATGCCGGCCGACGACGCCCACCTGGTGCTCGGGGTGTGCCGCTTGGCCGCCGCCACCTGGGCGCTCGCGCGCTGCTTTGCGCGCATCACGCAGCCCTTGCTGCGCCTGGTGGAGAACCTGGACTTCCGCGCGCTGGTAGCCGCCCGTCACCTGCGCGCCAAGAAGAGCGGCTTCCTCGCGTTCATCGCCACCCTGAGCATCATGGCGGTCACCCTCTCCACCTGCATGCTGTGCGTGGTGCTGAGCGTGATGGGGGGCTTCCGTAAAGACCTCAAGGACAAGATCCTCGGCAACCACGCGCACGTGGTGGTGGACGTGGCGCACGGCACCTTCACGGGCTGGCGCGCCACGCTGGACGCCACGCGCGTGCCGGGGGTGGTGGCCGCCACGCCCTACGTGCAGGGCGAGGTCATGGTGGGCAGCACCAGCAGCCGCGAGGGCGTGGTCATCCGCGGCATCGACGTGGACAGCATCTGCTCCGTCACGAGCCTGTGCGAGAACATGTCCGCCGAGCGGGGGCGCGGAAACCTGCGCTACCTGAACCACCCGGAGGAGCTGCTGTACCTGCCGGCCGAAGAGCGCGGCACCGTGTTGCCCATCGGCCTCGAGCGCACGGGCCGGCGCCTGGGCGTGGATGACGAGGGCGACGAGGAGGGCGCGGAGAGCGGCGCCGTGGGCGACTTGGAGCAGCTGCTGCGTGAGGACCTCGAGCGCTCGGCCCGCGAGACCGAGGGCGAGCTCGAGCACGAAGGGGGCAACGACATCGCCCTCGACCACGAGGGGGGCAACAACGTCGCGCTCCAGCGCGAAGCGGGCAACGACATCGCCCTCGAGGACGAGCTCGACCTCGACCAGCTCGACGCGCTGATGGACCCCGCCCCGCCCACTTCCGCCGAAGAGCGCGCAGCGGCCCGCGTGGTGGAGGCCCTCCAGGAGCTCAACGCAGAGCGCGAGGCCGACGCGACCGCACGGCCCACCCCGGTTGGCGAGGGCCGCGACAAGGTGGACGACGAGCACGACTTCCCTGCCCTGCGCAGCCCGGTCGCCGCCCAACAGGTGCTCCCGGGCATCGTGGTCGGCCGTGAGCTGGCCCGCTCGCTGCGCCTCTTCGTGGGCGACGACGTGGACGTGATCTCGCCCTTCGGCGAGCTGGGTCCCACCGGTCCGCTGCCCAAGGCGCGCCGCTTCCGCGTCGCCGGCATTTTCTACAGCGGCTACTACGAGTACGACATGAAACTCGTGTACGTGAGCCTCGAGGCGGCCCAGACCTTCCTGGCCACCGAGGACACGGTGACGGGCATCGAGATCAAGCTGGAGGAGGGGCGCATCGACGACGCGCCGCAGGTGGCCGGGGCCATCCGCACCGCCATCGACCGCAGCGACCTGCGCGTGGAGGACTGGCAGCAGCGCAACCGCAACCTGTTCGGCGCCCTGGCCCTCGAGAAGCTGGCCATGTTCCTGGTGCTGGGCATCGCCATCCTGATCGCGGGCTTCTGCGTGTTCGGCACGCTCACCCTGATGGTCCAGGAGAAGGCCCGCGAGGTGGGCATCCTCATGGCCATGGGCACGACACCGCGGGACGTCGTCCGTGTCTTCCTGCTCGAGGGCCTCTTCATCGGGATCTTCGGCGCCGCGATGGGCCTCGGCCTCGGGTTCGTCTTGTCGTTCGGCGCCGAGCACTTCGGCATCCGCATGAACCCCGAGGTCTACTACATCGACCGCTTGCCGGTGTACACGGACCCCACCGAGTTCGGGCTCGTGGGCATCGCCGCCGTCGCCATCTGCACGCTGGCCACCATCTTCCCCGCGATCCTCGCCAGTCGAACGAGCCCTCTGGAGGCCCTGCGCCATGAATGAACCTTCGGACCTCGCCCCGCCCGCGACCGAGCCAGTGATCGAGCCCGTGACCGAGCAGGGCGACGTGATCATCCGCGTCCGCGGCGTCGAGAAGCGCTTCGACCAGGAGGGCACCACCGTGAAGGTGCTCAACGGCATCGACCTCGACATCCGCGACCGCGAGATGATCTGCATCCAGGGTCGCTCGGGCGCCGGCAAGAGCACCCTGCTGCACATCCTGGGCACCCTCGATCTGCCCACGGCGGGCTCGGTCAGCTATCACGGCAAGGACGTCACACGCTTCAACAGCCGCGATCTGGCTGCGTTCCGCAACTCGACGATCGGCTTCGTCTTCCAATTCCACCACCTGCTGCCCGAGTTCGACGCCCTCGAGAACGTGATGATGCCCGGGCTGGTGCAGGGTCGGCCGCGCGCCCCGCTGCGCAAGCGGGCCCAAGAGCTGCTCGAGAGCGTGGGCCTCGGACACCGCGTCGGACACCGGCCGGGCGAGCTCTCGGGCGGCGAGCAGCAGCGCGTCGCCCTGGCCCGCGCGCTGGTGATGCGCCCCAAGGTGATCCTCGCGGACGAGCCCACGGGCAACCTCGACACCACCACCAGCGACGCGATGTTCAAGCTCTTCTTCGAGCTGAACCGCACCCTCGGGACCACCTTCGTGATCGTCACCCACTCGGACGACCTGGCCGAGCGCATGCCGCGCCGCATCGTGATGAGCGACGGGTTGATCGCCGGTGATCTGCGCCGCGAGACCCCGCGCCGAAGCTCCACACCGCCTCCCCCCGCCGATGTCGACGAGCCGGGAGCGACCCTTGACCCCCTCTGAGCACACAGGTATAGCCCGCCCGGACTTTCTGAACGTGCGTATCTTCCTAGCCTCAGCCTGCCTGCTCGCGTGTCTGTTCGCGCCCTTCGCGCCGTTCGGACACGGGCACGCGCAGCCGCCGGCGGAAGGCGACGAGGAAGAGCTCGACGACGAAGCGCTCGACGACGAAGAGCTCGACGACGAAGGTGAAGAGCCCGAGCCGGAGCCCCCGCTCGGCACCAACCCGTATCTCCAGGAAGAAGACGCCGACGAGGCCATCGAGGTCGCCGTCGGTGCCTGTCAGGGGCGGCGCATCATCCGCATCATGGTCGAGGGCCAGCAGCGGGTCACGGCCGACGACATCCTCGCGGGCATGCGGCTGGGCAACGACATGCCCTGCACGGACGCCGAGGTCACGCGCGACGCGCGCGCCCTCTGGGAGCTGGGCTTCTTCGACGACATCATCATCGAGGCCGAGCCCGTGGGCGCCGGCGTCGTGCTGGTGGTGCGCGTGCGCGAGCGCCCCGAGATTCGCCACATCGTCTTCGAGGGCAACGACGAGGTCGACGACGACGACCTGACCGAAAAGATCACCCTCGACGAGCGCGACATCCTCTCGGCCAGCGAGGTGCGTGAGCAGGTCACGAAGATCCGCGACCACTACGCGTCGGAGGGCTACTTCCTCGCCCGCATCACTCACGAAGTGCTGCGCGTGGACGGCGACACCAACGAAGTGGACGTCGTCTTCCACATCGACGAGGGCCCCGAGGTCAAGGTCCGGCGCATCACCATCGTCGGCAACGAGAACATCTCCACGTCGGACCTGCACGGCATCATGGCCACGGGCGAGACCGGCTTCTTCTCGTTCATCACCAGCAGCAACACGTTCGACCGCGCCAAGTTCGACGAGGACATGGTGCGGCTGCAGGCCTGGTATTACGACCAGGGCTACCTGGCCATGTCGGTGGGCGCCGCGCGCGTGGAGCTCACGGCCGACCGCGAGTTCATCGACATCACCATCCCGGTCGAAGAGGGCCCGCGCTTCCGCATCGGTGAGATCACCGTCCGCGAGCTGGACGAAAACGGGGAAGCCCTCGAGACCCTGCGCCCTGCCAGCGAGCTGCGCGACGAGATCGACCTCGACCGAGGCGACTGGTTCAACCGCACCTCCATCGCCAACGGCCTGATGGAGATCCAGCGCGAGTACCGCGACGTGGGCTACGCACGCGTGGAGGTCGAGCCCGAGACCGATCTGGACGAGGCCGAGCGCATCGTCGACCTGACGCTCACCATCAACCGCGGCCCGCTGGTGCGCATCGAGCGCATCGTGATCGCCGGCAACACCAAGACCCGCGACCGCGTCATCCGCCGCGAGTTCCAGATCCTCGAGGGCGACCTCTACAGCCAGACGCTCATCGAGCGCAGCCGCACCTTCATCAACGCCCTCGGCTACTTCGAGCGCGTGGACTTCAGCGAGGAAGAGGGCAGCAGCCCCAACCTCATGGTCATCAACGTGGAGGTGGCCGAGCGCGCCACCGGCACGTTCCAGGTCGGCGCCGGCTTCTCCTCCATCGAGCGCTTCATCATCACGGCGCAGATCCAGCAGCAGAACCTCTTCGGTCGCGGCCAGAGCCTGTCGCTGCAGGTGCAGCTCAGCGGCATCCGCCAGCAGTTCCAGCTCAACTTCGTGGAGCCCTGGTTCCTCGACTCGCGCTGGACCCTGGGCGTCAACGCCTTCTACACCGTGCAGCAGCGCCTGAGCTTCAACCAGGCCTCCGCCGGCGGCGGCGTCACGCTCGGTCACCCGGTCCTCGACCCGCGCCTGCGCTTCTTCGTGAACTACGGCCTCGAGCACGTGACCATCTCGGCGCGCACCGGTGGCTTCTTCGGCAACACCAACGCCACCGGCTTCAACCAGTTCCAGGACCTCGGGCTCTTCGGCCAGTTCCGCGCCGGCTTCACCAGCTCCGTTCGGCTCTCGCTCACCTGGGACTCGCGCGACAACCGCCAGTTCGCCTCCAACGGTGTCTACTGGAACTGGTCCACCGAGGTGGCCGACAGGTACCTCGGCTCGGACAACACCTTCGTCCGACACACGGCGTTCGCCCGCTTCTACAAGAACATCTTCGGGCCCTTCGTCCTGAAGCTGAACCTCGAGTGGGGCCTCATCACGTCGCGGACCGAGGGCGGCGTCCCGCTCTTCGAGCGCTTCTACCTGGGCGGCATCTTCAACGTCCGTGGCTACCGGCTCTTCAGCCTCGGGCCCCGCGCCGGCATCCTCGACAACCCGAACTCGTCGCCCAGCTCCCGTCGCGGCGCCGACGGCCGCGTCATCGGCGGCAACATGCAGGCGTTCTACCAGCTGGAGCTGGAGTTCCCCATCGTGGAGTCCGTGGGCATCCGCGGCGTGCTCTTCACCGACGGCGGAAACGCCTGGAACCTCGAGTCGCGCCTGTGCGGTGGCCCCTCGGTCAGCAACGACATCACCCTCGACCACTGCGGCTTCAACCCCGCCATCCGCACATCGTGGGGCTTCGGCTTCCGCTGGTTCTCGCCCCTCGGTCCGCTCCGCTTCGAGTGGGGTGTGCCCATCAACCGCCGGCCGTGGGAGTCGAAGATCGACTTCCAGTTCAACATCGGCAACAGCTTCTGACCCCCAAACTCGGGACGAATGAATCCGCGCTGCGGATGTTCGTCCACCACCGGCTTGACCGTGCAGCGCCGCACGGCTAGCTAGCGACAGCCCGAAAGGACTGGGAATGAACCTTCAGCGTCACGCCATCACTCTCGCAGCCGCTCTCCTCGTGTCCGCCGTCACGCCCGACGTCGAAGCGCAGGTCCGTGTCGCCGTGGTCGACCTCCAGGAGGCCTTGAACGAGACCGACGACGGTCGCCAGGCCAAGCGCCGCCTCAAGACGCTGTTCCGCCGCCGCCAGAAGGCGCTCGACGCGGCTCAGAACAAGCTCAAGCAGATGGCGGAGGACATCGAGAAGCAGAAGGCCGTGCTCAGCCGTGAGGCGCTCCAGGCGCGCATGGAGGAGTACCAGAAGGCCCTCATCGAGCTCCAGTCGCAGTACATGGAGTACCAGCAGGAGCTGGCCACCAAGGAGGCGCAGCTCACCAAGCGCATCCTCGACCGCATGCGCGAGATCCTCCAGCGCATCGGCCGCGCCGACAACTACACCATCATCATCGAGTCCAACGAGGGTGGCGTCATCTGGGCCCAGCCCAGCCTCAGCCTGACCGAGCGTCTGATCACCGAGTACAACTCGAGTGGTGGCGCTGGCCCCGCTCCCGACGACGAATGAAGGAGTGACCGAGTGAGCCTCGGGCGTGCGAGTCACGCCCGGGCGGTGTACAACCGTGGCCGTGATTCGCCACACCGAGCCCTCGCCGCCGAACGCGCCCCTGTCGCATAGGCGGCGTTTGCGTGTGGGGGTCTTGATCGCCCTCGGCCTCGCCTCCGGGCTCGGCCTCCACGCCCTGTCTGGGCCGGCCACCGCGCAACGGCAGCCGGCCCCCACGGTCCACACGCTCGAGCAGCTCACGCAAGCCGCCAGCCAGTACAACCCCGGCATCCGCGCGGCCGATCACGCCATCGACGCCGCCGAGGCCCGCCTCGACGAGATTCGCTTCTCGCCCTTCTTCCAGTTCACGGCCACCGGCGGTATCGCGGTGTCCCCGAGCGCCCAGGGCACCCCCACCTACAGCCCGGACTCTCAGCTGCCGCTCGGCAACCCGTGGCGCCCCATCCTGAGCGTCGAGGTGGAGGGCGCCATCCCGCTCTACACGTTCGGCAAGATCATCAACGCGCGCCGCGCGGGGCAAGCCGGGGTGAGCGCCGCAGGGCACGAGCGCGAGCGCACGCTGGCGCAGACGCACTACGACGTCCGCCGGGCCTACTTCGCCCTCCAGCTCGCGCTCGACACCAAGCAGATGCTGTCGGAGGGCCTCGGCCGGCTCGAGAACGCCGTCGAGACCCTGGACGAGCAGCTGGCCAACGACGAGCCGGACGCGAACCCCATGGACGCCTACCGCCTGGCCGCGGCGCTGGCCGAGGTGCAGGCTCGCGACTCGGAGATCGAGCGGCTGGCCACGTCGTCCGTCGCGGCGCTCGAGGTGCTCACGGGCGTGCGCCCCATCCACATCCCCGACTGCCCGATCGCGCGCGTGGCGGTCGACCTGGCCGAGGTCAGCGAGTACGTCGCCGGCGCCCACGGCCACCGGCCCGAGCTGGGCGCGCTGAGCGACGCGCTGGCGGCCCGCCGCGCCGAGCTGAACATCCACCGAGCGCGCTTCTTTCCCGATCTGGCGCTCGCGCTGCGGGCCTCCTACAGCTGGGGCCCGGGGGTCACGGACATCCGCAACCCGTTCATCCGCGACGCGGCCAACACGCAGTCGCTGGGCGCGGCCCTGGTCATGCAGTGGGAGCTCGACTTCGCCGGCTCGCTCTTCCGCACGCGTCGCGCCCAAGCGCAGGTGGCCCAGCTCGAAGCACTGGACGAGCAGGCGCGCGACGGCATCCGCCTCGAGGTCATCGCCACCTACGAGCAGCTGCGTGACGCCGACCGTCGCGAGGTGGCCTGGGCCCGGGGCGAGCGCCAGACCCGCAGCTGGTTCGTGGCGGCCGGCCAGGCCTACCAGGTGGGCACCATCGAGCCTCGCGAGCTGGTGGACGCCATGAAGTCGTACTTCACCAATCGGTTCAACCATCTCGAGGCCGTGCGGGAGTTCAACACCGCGGCCGCGGCGCTCGAGCGGGTCACCGGCAGCCAGCTCATCCCGCCGGGCGCGTGGGAGCAGTCCTGCACCGAATAATCGGGGACTGCGGGGCGTCGAACACGAGACCACACTGGGGGTAGCCCCCGCTCGGAGAACCTGATCATGCAACGTCGACGCTTCTTCCTTCTCGCCGCCTTCAGCGCCCTGCTCCTCGCAGGCGGGGCGCCGGCCACGGCCGAGGCACAAGCCAACCCGGCCGAGGCACAAGCGTTCCTGACGGGCCGTCACGACGCGCTGCGCACGCTCTTCGCTCAGCGCGCGAGCGCCGCCCGCAACGCGCAGCTGTCCACGTTGGTCAGCGAGCTGCTGGACCTCCAAGAGCTGTCCCGCTTGGCCCTCCGCGACCACTGGGAGTCGCGCTCGCCGGCGCAGCGCGAAGAGTTCGTGAGCCTGCTGCGCCAGCTGGTGCAGACGCAGTACGAGAGCAACCTCGAGCGCACCATGAACTACACCGTGACCTACGACGGCGCCGACGTGCGCGGCGAGGTCGTGACGGTGCGCACCCTGGCGCGCGCCAGCGGCAACGCGCGCACGCCGGCCATCAGCATCGACTATCAGATGAAGAAGGTGGGCAACGTGTGGCGCGTGTTCGACATCAGCACCGACGGCGTGAGCCTGGTCCGCAACTACCGCACGCAGTTCAACCGCATCATCGAGCGGGAGGGCTGGGACGCCCTCATCACGCGCATGCGCGACCGCCTCTGACGCTTACACCCTGACAGTAGCCTTCACGGGGCTGCGGTGGCCGTCGCGCGCTGCTGCAGCCCTGCTGCGTCGCGGACCACGATGCGGCGATGATCGGTGTCGATGATGCCGTCGCGCTTGAGCACCCCCAGCACCAGCGTGACCGTCTCGCGGGTCGCCCCCACGTACTCCGCGATCTCGATGTGCGTGAACTTCTCGCCGATCAGGATGCCGCGCGAGTCCGGGATGCCGTGGCGCTCGCAGGCCTGGGCCACGAAGTCCGCCACGCGCGCCTCGACGGTGCGCGTGAGCACCGCCGTCAGCCGGTCCTCCACCTGGCGGCGCCGCGCGTTCTGCACGTCCAGCAGCGCGAGCGCCACGCTGGGCTCCTGATCCAGCAGCCGACGCATGGCCGTGAGCGGCACGCGCAGCGCGTCCAGCTCACCCAGCACCAGCAGCTCCACGTCTTCGTTCTCGTCGCTGAGGAAGCCCTCGCCGTAGACCTCGCCGGGCCCGACGTAGTGCAGCGTCACGATTCGTGACCCGATGGTCCGAACGAGGCGCGCGCGCCCCGCCCCCACCACGAAGAGGCCGCGCAACATCCCCGTGCGAGCGCGCTTGCGCTCGAGGCGCGTGGGCTGACTCGCGAGGGCGAGCTCGCTGAGAACGCCGTCCGAGAGCCCCTTGAACACCGCGCACCGCTGCAGCAGCTCGCGACGAGGGTTGGAGGACTCGGAAGAGCTGACCGTGGTGAGCGATAGGGCGGGCATTCCAAGTGTCATTCTAACCACAAGAGAATATTTCAGTCAAACGGCGTCTCCATCGGGCGGCAACAACGCCCATGGTCGACAGCTCGTTATACGGACCAAGGGCGTGGCAGGTTGACCCTAACCCCTGCTAGCGCTAGCGTTTTCCGCCCGAAGGCCCCCGCCCCGGCCGCCTCGCGCACGGAGTCACTCGAGCATGCGTCTTTACAGCGGAAAGATCCCCCTCATCGCCGACGAGATCGTGCGGACCCTGGTGCAGGAGGAGTACATCGAGACCGACGCGGCCGAGGAGGTCGTGCTGGACATGGTGGCCGTGCTGAAGGAGTTCTCGCGCCGCGACCGGCAGGTGCTGGACGAGGCCAAGCGCCGTATGGAGCGCGAGGGCCTGAGCTACTCGATGCTCGGCAAGATCAAGCAGCGCGTGGCCAAGGAGATGTCCTTCCCCGTCCCCGAAGAGGCCCTGCCCTACCTGGTGGACCAGCTGCTGAACATGCTGTTCCACAGCAACCAGGTGCAAGAGGTGTTCGCCGACGACGCCGTCATCCGCAAGGCGCTGGTGCCCATCCTCAACGCGCACACCAACGTGGAGAGCGACCTCGATCGCGAGGTGCGCTCCAAGATCAAGAACCTGGCCGAAGGCACCGCGTCGTTCGAGATCGAGTACCAGCGCGTCATGGAGCAGATGAAGTCCAAGAAGGGGCTCTCCTGAGCTGACCTCCGTGGGCCTGCGCAGCATGACGGGCTACGGCGCGGGCAGCGCGCTCGTGGCCGGACGCGAGCTGCACGTGGAGCTGCGCGCGGTCAACCACCGCTTCCTCGACACGCGCGTGCGTCTGCCCAACGCCTTCAGCACGCTGCTGGGCGTGGTGGAGGAGCTGCTGAAGAAGCGCTGCGAGCGTGGCCGCGTGGAGGCCTACGTGAGCTACGCGCCCGCTCGCTCCGACGCCGGCATGGACCTCGCGCGAGCCGAGACGGCGCTGCGCGCGTTGGTCACGCTGCGCGACCGCGTGTGCCCCGGCGAGGCCCTGCCCACCGCCCTGCTGGCTGGCCTGCCGGGCCTGTTCGCGGACGACGACCACGTGGACCTCGAGGTTGCCCGCGAGGCGCTCGCGAGCGCCACCGAGCTGGCCTGCCAGGGGCTCGAGCAGAGCCGCCTGGTGGAAGGCGCGGAGCTGGCGCGCGATCTCGACACGCTCTTCGCGCAGGTAGACGGGCTGCTGACCAGCATCGAAGCGGAGCGCCCCGCGCTGGTGGCCCGTCACGAGCAACGCCTGCGCGAGCGCCTCGAGCGGGCCATCGAAGACCAGCGGCTGACCCTGGACCCGGCCCGCCTCGCCACCGAGGTGGCGATCTTCGCCGACCGCAGCGACGTGGCCGAGGAGCTCGCCCGCCTGCGCGCACACGTGGCTCACTTCCGCGCCACGCTGGCCGGCGGTGGGGCCGTGGGCCGCAAGCTCGACTTCCTCACGCAAGAGCTCTTCCGCGAGGCCAACACCCTCGGCACCAAGACGCCCGACGTGACCATCACCCACCTGGTGGTGGAGCTGAAGACCACCCTCGAGCGCATCCGCGAGCAGGTCCAGAACGCGCTGTAACGGGCGCGGCGGTGGCCGTGGCCCACCAGCACGGTTGCGCGTCTCGGGCAGGTGCGATAGCCACGGCCCATGGCGGACGTACTCCTGCTCATCCTCAGCTCGCCCTCCGGAGCCGGCAAGACCACGCTCACGCGCCGGCTCTTGGACGACAAGACCATCTCCTTCCGCTTCTCGGTCTCGCACACCACGCGGAAGCCGCGGGCCAACGAGGTGAACGGGCAGGACTACCACTTCACCGACGAAGCCACCTTTCGGGACATGTCCAGCAAGGGCCTCTTCGCGGAGTGGGCGCACGTCCACGGCAACTACTACGGCACCTCCGTCGCCGAGATCGAGCGCGCCAAGGGCGAGGGCACCGGCGTGCTGCTCTTCGACATCGACTACCAGGGCGCGCGCCAGATCAAGGCCAAATTCGCCGAGGCCGTGGGCGTCTTCATCCTCCCCCCCTCCATGGAAGAGCTGCGCGCGCGCCTCGAAGGCCGCGGCTCCGAAGACGCCGAGACCATCAACCGCCGCTTCGCCAAAGCGCAGACCGAGATCGAGCACTACCCGTTCTTCGACTACATCGTGGTCAACAAGGACATCAACCTGGCCGAAGCCGAGCTGCGCGGCATCATCTACGCCGAGCGCTGCCGCCGTTGGCGCTTGGCGCCGGCGGCGGAAGCGCTCCTACCGAAGCCGTAAGGTCTCGTGGTCGTGGTCGTAGTCGTGGTCCTTGACGGCGACGGCGACGGCGACGAACCAGAGGGGCTAGCGGGCTCTCCCATCGCGGGTTCGGGCTTGTTTCAAGGCATTTGGCCGCCCCGGCTTGAAAGCCGGGGCAAGGAGTCCGCGGCTTGGACTCGTGGACAAGTCCCCCCCTTCGGAAGGGACTGCCCGAGACCCGTCGCTGTCGCCGTCCACGACGAGTCGGGCACGAGCACGAGCAGGTCTGACGACTCGTCACAACTCTGATGGAAAGACTTCCATGGCGAGGCGCCGAGGC
>CAZEAA010000150.1:1310-13362 GCA_964510015.1 uncultured Sandaracinaceae bacterium | reverse complement strand
CGGTCACCGATAGAATTGGCAGCCAAGCCTCCCCTCGTGCCACCCTTCCTGGGCCAGCAGGGGCTTCATGCGCGCTGACGGTCCGCTGAGCGACACCCACAGGCTCGTGAGCAAGACGAGTCCGCCGAGGGAGGCGGGGGATGTGGGCATGGTCGCGATGCTATCGACGAGGATGCGGGACCGCAACGCTGTCTGCAGCCGTGGTACCGTCGCACCTATGGCTGCGCTGCTTCGCGTCTCCGCTGGAGTCCTGCTCTTGGTCACGCTCGCGTCCTGCGGAGGGGACGCCCCGGGTCCCACCGACGACGCGGGCGCGCTCTGCACCACGTCCGAGGACTGCGACGACGGCCTGTTCTGCACGGGCACCATCGTGTGCTCGCCGGCCTCGCCCTCGGCGGACGCCCGTGGCTGCGTGGCTCCCGTGGGCGGCGCATGCCTCGCGGGCCAGCTCTGCTCCGAGGCCACGCAGACGTGCACCACGGACTGCGCGGTCACGCGAGACGCCGACGGCGACGGGCACCAGGCCGTCCTCTGCGGGGGCGACGACTGCGACGACTCCGACGCGCTGCGCTTCCCGGGCAACGCAGAGGCATGCGACACGAGCGACCATGACGAAGACTGCGACCCGCTGACGTTCGGCTATCGCGACCAGGACATGGACGACACGCCGGACGCTCGCTGCTGCAACGTGGACGGGGACAGCATGAACTGCGGCACGGACTGCAACGACAACAACCCCACGGTGAACCCCAACACCTCCGAGGTGTGCGACGCGTTCGACAACGACTGTGACGGCGAGACCGACGAAGACCTCATCTCCGAGCTGTACCCCGACGAGGACCAAGACGGCGCGGGAGATGCCAGCGCGTCTCCCGTGATGGGCTGCGTGACCGGCGGCAACCTCGTGAGCAACGACAACGACTGCGACGACGCCAACCCGGCCAGCAACCCCGGCGCGCCCGAGATCTGCGACACGCTCGACAACGACTGCGACACGCGCACCGACGAAGGCACCGTGGACGTCCCCTGGTACGTGGACGCAGACGGCGACACGCACGGCGACCCGAGCCTGCCCACGGTCCTCTCCTGCGTCATCGTGCCCGGCCGAAGCACCCGCGCGACCGACTGCGACGACGACGCCGCGACCACCTTTCCCGCCGCCCCCGAGCTGTGCGACCGCGTGGACAACAACTGCTCGTCGGGTGGCGGGGTGGAGCCGCTCGAGGACGTCGACATGGACGGGCACGCCGCGCTCGCGGCCGCCTGCTCGCTCGGCGACCTGCCTCGCGACGACTGCGACGACACGAACGCGAGCTTGTTCGCGGGCGCGCCCGAGCTGTGCGACCGCCTGGACAACGACTGCTCGTCGGGCGGCGGCCTCGTGGCCTCAGAGGACAGTGACCAGGACGGTCACGCTCCCATCGGTGCCACCTGCAGCGGGGGCTTTCCCACCGACGACTGCGACGACGCGGACATGATCATGTACCCAGGCGCCACCGAGGTGTGCAACCGGCGTGACGACGACTGCTCTCTCGGTGGTGGCACGGACGTGGCCGAGGATGGCGACATGGACGGCCACGCGCCCATCGGTGGGAGCTGCAGCGGCGGGCTGCCGGAGGACGACTGCAACGACGCGCTGGGCACCACCTACCCCGGTGCGCCCGAGCGGTGCGACCGCGTGGACTCGGACTGTTCGCTGGGCGGCGCGGCGCAAGTGAGCGAGGACCAGGATCAGGACGGCTTCGCCCCCAGCAACGCCGCGTGTTCCATGGGGTTCCCCAAGACCGACTGCGACGACGCGCTGATGTCGACGCACCCCGGCGCCTCGGAGGTCTGCAACGCCATCAACGACGACTGCGACACGACGACCGACGAGCTCTGCGCCAACGGCCTCGCCGCGGGGACGGGACAGAGCTCGATCCAGTTCAGCACCTACAACGCGACGGGTGGTGACGTCAGCGGCATGTGCCCAGCCGGCCAGTATGCCGTGGGAGTTCGGGTCCACCTCGTCCGCTTGGACGGGCAGCTGGCTCCGGGATACCTCAACGGCATCGCCGCCATCTGCGCCACGCCCCAGGTCGTGAGCGCGGGGGGCGCCCCGTTCTCCTACGTGGTCACCACGGGCACCACCACCGACGCCACCATCGTGGGGAAGACCACGGGCAACAGCGGCTGGACCACGAGTCAGACGGCCCTGGTCTGTCCGGCCAACACGTTCGTGACGCGCATCTACGGGGGAGGCCTGCGCGTGGAGTGCACGAGCCTGACCATCACGGGTTCGCAGGGCGCGTATGGCCTGGGGCGCGGTGCGATCACCGCTCTATCGGCCGGCACACTGGCCGGGGCGCCCAGCGCAGCGGCCTGCCCGGTGGGCTGGCTGGTCGCCGGCATCACGGGCCGTCGAACCAGCAGCACCACTCCGCCGGGGATCGTCCGGGGGAACGCCGAGTGCCGCCAGGTCACGGTCACGACGGTGGCCCCGTAAGCCCGAGAGCGGTGGCGCAAGCCAGCACTTGGCTGGTGCGGCGGGAGACGGAACGCATGGACATAGCCGCACGCATTAATCTCCGCTCCATTTGCAGCGATTGGTTGCGCCTGCGGCGAATCACTCCGATAATCTCCGCATGGCGCGCGGACTTTACTCGTACATCTGGCAGGACGACGACTGGCCGAACTGGCGCTACGACGCTGGTGCGTTGGCGAGTGCGTTGGCTGAAGCGAGCCTCGCCCAGGGCTTGCTGATGGGGCGCTTGGCTGACGTTGGGCTTCCCCTCCGGGCCGAGGCCAGCCTGGCGGCGCTCACCACGGACGTCGTCAAGACGAGCGCCATCGAGGGAGAAATGCTCGACGCGCACACTGTCCGCTCGTCCATCGCGCGACGCTTGGGGGTCGACATCGGGGCACTGGCTCCCGTGAACCGCCACGTGGATGGCGTGGTCGAGATGGTGCTCGACGCGACGCTCCACTGCGATGCACCGCTCACGGAGGGTCGTCTGTTCGGCTGGCACGCCGCGCTCTTTCCCACCGGCTACTCGGGCATCGAGAAGATCCGCGTGGGTACGTTTCGCGACGACACGCGTGGACCGATGCAGGTGGTATCGGGTCCGCTCGGTCGTCAGCGTGTGCACTTCGAGGCGCCGCCCGCGGAGCGCTTGAACAGCGAGATGATGCGCTTCCTGAACTGGGTCGATGGTCGCTCGTTCGACACACCTCCTCTGATCAAGGCCGCGCTCGGCCACCTGTGGTTCGTCACGCTGCACCCCTTCGACGACGGGAACGGCCGCGTCGGTCGTGCGGTGGGCGACTTGCTCCTTGCGCGCGCCGACGGGAGCCCGCAGCGCTTCTACAGCTTGTCCGGACAGGTAGAGCGCGATCGCAGCACCTACTACGACATCTTGGAACGGACACAGAAGCGTTCGCTCGACGTGACCGAGTGGCTCGCGTTGTTCCTCGGCAGCCTGAAGAAGGCCGTGGACGAGGCACAGCTCACGGTCGACGCAGTGCTCCGGAAGACGCGCTTCTGGCAAGCCTGGGCCACCACGCCCATGAACGAGCGTCAGCTGAAGCTGCTGAACCGTTTGCTCGACGGCTTCGACGGCAAGCTCACGTCACGCAAGTGGGCCACCATCGCCAAGTGCTCACCGGACACGGCGCTGCGCGACATCACCGACCTGCTCGAACGTGGCGTTCTGCGAAAGTCCGAAGCCGGCGGGCGCAGCACCAGCTACGAGCTGAACACCGCGTAGCGCATTGCGCCGGACCCGCGAACGAGAGACCTTCGTCGACGCCGTGGCAGCGTAGAACACGAAACGGACCTGCTACAGGCGGAGCGGCGAGGACCCGAGGTCACCGGCATCGAGAGCTATGGCTCCCCGTACACGTGTCACCGCGTCTCGAACAGCGCGCGGCGCACGGGAGCAGCTGCTGGTCCGAGGTGGTCTTCGGGCTGGTTAGTGCTCGTGCTTCACGACGATCATCTCATGACGTTCGCGGTCGATCAGCGCGAGTTCGGCCCCCCCGCGGACGCCACGAAGGATGACATATGGAAGGCGGGGGACTACCCGTAGAGCATCCACCGCCGCCAGCGCCTCCACAGCGCGGCGAGCTGACGTTGAACTGTGCCGCGCGCCGTCAAGTCGATACCAACTGTCGAAAGGACACGCGGCGCAGTCCGATGCCGCGAAGCGGAGAACCTCGGCTTGTTCAACGGACGGGAGGTCGCGGGTCCACAAGCCACGCCGAGTCTCGGACTGGTAACTGAAGACCGCAACATGGCGCCCCTCGATGAACGTTCCCTCCGTCTCCGCGTAGTACTGGACACGGAGACCGTGGAACCCACCAATCTGGGCAGCGTGGTTGCGTGCCCACGCTTCCGGGAAGCTCGGCCCGGAGGAGCACTGGGCGGTCATGATGGCGAGGACCGAGAGCAAGATGAGCGGGTGCGTTGGTGGAATGCGATTGGTCACAGCACCAGGGTCACAGCGAGTTGTGGCGGTACTGTGGCGCCCGGTGGGACTTCTGAGGGAGGGAGGAGCCCACCGGCGAACGTGACGCCTGGCTCCTCTCGAACGGCTTGGGGACCGCGCTCTGGCTGTTCTTCGCGCGAACCATCCCAACGCCCCGTGGCGGTCCACAGCTATGGGCAGCTCACGATGCGGGCGCCCAGGCCGGCGCGAGGCGCGCGCCCACGCCAACCGACATGTGCCCTAGCTTGGGGACAGCGGCTTGTGTTACTCCCGTTTCCATGGCGTTTGCTGCTCCTCGGTCGGCCCGCTGGAGTGTGTCGGGGTCTCTCCTCGCGGTGCTCGTGCTCGCGGCGGTGGGGTGCGGGGGCGACGGCGACGGAGGCGCGCAGGATGGTGGCCGCGGGGACAGCGGTGGCCCGCGTGACCTCGGGAACGACTTCGACGCGGCGATCGACTTCCCCGACGCCGAGGTAGGCGCGCCGGTGGCGTGCGCGCCTGCCCCGGCTGTGCGCTACGCCGAATCGGGGCTGCCGTTGATCGAGACGCACCCGGGCGCGCCGGTGGTGCTCTACATCGCGTACGGCGGCGGCGACTACCTGGGCTCGTCCAACGTCACCACGTACGGCGGCTACAACCGCAGCGGCAGCGCAGACACCTACGACGCGGCCGAGCAGAACGACATCACGCTGTCGCTGATGCACCTGGGGCACTACTTCGCGATGTTCGACGTGAACGTGACCAGCGACGCCGCGGTGCGCGAAGCGGCGGAGGCGTGGGGCTGGAGCCTGGTGACCGAAGAGGGCAGCGGCGGGAGCGGTGCCCTCAGCGCCGCCGCCATCGGCACGCCCGAGTACGCCCGCTCGTGGACCAGCGGGAGCACGGTGCGCAGCGAGAACTCCGACCGCAGCCGCCGCATCGCGCACGAGCTGGGCCACAACTTCCGGCTGCAGCACTCCGGCGTGTGGGAGGGCGACGTGTTCTACAAGTGGGAGGACTGGCCGGCGTGGGACCGCGTCTACGGGCCCATCATGGGCGGCGGCGGCGAGGGCATGCGCAACGGCTGGGCCAACGGCCACCACGAGGGCGACCCCGACACGCTGCAGGACGAGCTGGCGCTCATCGCGGGGCACATCGCGGACATCAGCAGCTCGGTGGACGGCTTCCGCCCCGACGGGGGGCCCGGGGGGGGGGGGGGGGGGCGGGGCGCGCGCGGCGCTGGGCCCCCCACGGCCCAGGCAATCCTCGAGCGGCAGGACGACGAAGACCTGTTCGCGTTCGACTGGGCCGGCGGCAACGTGACGATCACGGTGGGCCCGGTGGACGTGTCGGCGGCGCTGCCTGTCGCCGAGCTGGTGGACGCCGAGGGTGGCTCGCACGC
Source organism: uncultured Sandaracinaceae bacterium (assembly GCA_964510015.1). Lineage (GTDB taxonomy): Bacteria > Myxococcota_A > Polyangia > Polyangiales > Houyiibacteriaceae > JADJJE01. Next base: position 7,518 of record CAZEAA010000150.1, on the reverse strand, counting down.
GCTCACGGGTGCGCTGCCCGCGGGCCGGTACGCGCTGCGCGTGCGCGCGCCCGAAGAGTACGCCGCGATCGGCAGCTACGCCGTGGTCATCGAGTGACGGCCTACTGGGGTCAGGCGGTTAGGATGCCGCGGCGAACGCCCTCGCCTCGCACGAACGCGATAGCCTCGGCGAGCTCCGCGCTGTCTTTGAGCCTCATGCCCGCCTCCGGGGCCTTTTGCGCCAGCCACGCCGCGCACTCGTCCGGGCTAGAGAAGACCTTCTGTGGATACTTGGCGCGGCCGAGCAGCTGGAACGACGCGATGACGCCGCGAATCATCGCGGCGCGGAAGCCCTCACCTTCATAGAGACAGGCCACCGCCGCGTAGTACGGCGCCACCACGGGGGCCATGCTGTCGAGCGCCGCGCGCACCTCGGCGTCGGGGATGCCGCCCTCGCGGTCCACGATGCTGATCTCGATCAACTTGCCACGGCCCACTGCACGCCCGTGCGACTCGATGCCGCGAGCTTGGGTCATGGTGGCCACCACCGTGCTGGGACGATAGCCCATGACGGGGAACACTACGGAGCGCCAAGTGGCCATCATGCAGGCCTCGTCTGCGTATGTGATGACGGGGGGATCACTCACCATGGCGGGGGACCATAGTCGAAGCGCAGCGGCTTCCATATAGGCGCTTTGTCCGACTCGGAACATGGTGCCCTGCGGTCCCGATCGGCGAACTATTCGAGGCGCAAGTGCATCGAGTAGCGTCGCCGCTCCACCTTCCGAGGGAGCACCGATGAGCACCAAGTCCTTGCCCGAGCGCATGCAGGCCTTCTACGAGCAGCTGAACGTCGACCACGAGGCCGCGCTCCGGCAGCTGCCCGAGCTCTACACCGACGACATCCAGTTCGTGAGCCCCATCGAGGAGCGCGACGGCATCCACGCGTTCCAGTCGAGCTGGGAGGCCGCCTTCAAGACCTACAAGGCCTTCACGTTCACGGACTTCAAGCGCATCGGCGACGACGAGTCGTTCGCGCTGTTCTACACGATGACGATCGAGATCGCGGTGGGGAACCCGATGCCCACGCCCACGGCCACGCTGTTCATCGCGCGCGAGGGGAAGGTCTACTACCAGTACGACTACTGGGACACGGTGGGCGGGCTCTCGCAGATCTACCCGCCTCTCCACACCGCGTACGAGTGGGCCGTGGCGCTGTTCCTGGGCGGCGGCAAGCCGCTCGAGCGCGACCCGGGCGTGCAGGTGCCCATGCTGGGCAAGGACGGCTGCTATCACCCGCAGAGCGAGGCCGAGGTGGTGTCGCTGGTGCGCAAGGCCCACGCGCTCGGTGGCAAGGTGCGCGCCGTGGGCAGCGGTCACTCGGTGTGGGAGGCCATCATCCCCGAGGGCTTCGATCCCGACGCCGACACCAACGAGCGCCTGATGGTGCTCGACCGCATGAACCGCGTGCTGGGCTTCCGTCCGGACCCGAAGGACCCGAGCGTGACGCTGGTGGAGGTGGAGGCGGGCTGCGCGCTCGGGGAGTCGCCGCGTCACCCCATCGCCAACCCGCTGTCGCCCACGGCGTCGCGTGACCCGCGCACGCCCAACGTCACGCGCAACACCGACTGGGAGCACAGCCTCAACTACACGCTCGACCAGCGCGGCTTGGCGCTGCCGGACCTCGGTGGCATCACGCACCAAGGCGTGGGTGGCTTCCTCTCCACGGGGTCGGCGGGGGGCACGTGCAAGTGGTCGTTCCTGGATGCCATCGTGGCGCTGCGCGTGGTGGACGGGCAGGGCAACGTGCGCACGCTCAGCGCCGACGGGCCCGACCCCGACGCGTTCGCGAGCGTGGGTGCGGGCCTCGGCCTCTTGGGCGTGGTGCTGAGCGTCACGCTGCGCACGGTGCCGCGCTACAACATCGTGGGCCGCGAGACCATCAGCCTGGCCACGAGCGCGCCGGACCTCGACTTCTACGGGCCGGGTGACGCGCAGCGCCCGTCGCTGGCGGGCTTCCTGAAGCAGACCGACTACTCGCGGCTGATGTGGTGGCCGCAGCGCAACTTCGACCGCCTGGTGGTCTGGCAAGCCGCGCGCGTGGCGCCCACGCCCGACTTCGTGCCGAAGCCTTATGAAGAGGTGGGGAGCTGGTCGGTCATCAAGCAGACCGCGGCGTCGCTGCTGTACACCGTGCTCGGCAACATCGACGACCCCTCGCGCATCGCCGACCAGGTTCAGCGCCTCGAGCAGCTGGGCCACGACTTCGGCGCGGCCGCGCGTGCGCTGGTGGAGGCCATTCGCACGGCGCCGCCGCCGGACCCCAGCTTGCCCGTGGTCCCACAGGAGGAGCACCCGTGGCTGGCCGCGCTGGCCGAGGCCGTGCTGGGCGACCGACACCCCGCCATCACGCTGGGCTCGGCGTGGGTGCGCGTGGCCGAGGTGCTCGCCCACATGCTGGACACGCTGGTGGCCGGTGCGCTCTCGAGCGAGCTGTTCAAGCCGCTGGCGAAGCTGCTGGGCTGGGCCGCGCCGCACCTCATCGACACCATCCTGTCGCCCTTCGTGGCGCTCGGGAAAGATGGCGCGCCCGCCACGCAGCACTTCCAGGACAGCTGGTACCTGGGGCTGCCCATGGACAACGGCATGGACGACCTGCTGATGCCCACCTACTTCACCGAGATCTGGATCCCGTTCACGGAGGCCGGCGGCGAGGTGCAGCAGGCCATCGCCGCGCTGCGCAAGCTCTTCGACGCCGACGGCACCGCCGAGGGCTGCTACGCGGCCACGGGGCCCTTCAGCATCGAGCTCTACGCCACCAAGGCCGGACAGACGTTCTTCCTGGACCCGGCGTATGGCGACAAGGACGTCTTCCGCGTGGACGTCTTCTGGTTCGGCTACAACGGCGGCAGCCCGGTGGACGAGTTCTACCCGCGCTTCTGGAAGGCGCTCGAGGGCCTCGAGTACCGCCTCCACTGGGGCAAGTTCCTACCGCGCCCCGACCAGCTGGCCCCCGCCACGCTGATGGCGCGCTACCCCAAGTGGGACGCGTGGCGCGCGGCGCGCGAGCGCATGGACCCGGACAACGTGTTCCTGACGGACTACTGGAAGACGCACCTGGGGCTGTGACCGAAGGGCTCCGCTCGCGGCGTGGTGCTTCCTTCGTCCCAGACGTCGCCACGTTCGTCATGCGTGGGCTGACGGAGCACCGCTACGAGGCTCAGGCGGTCAACCTCACTGGGTAGGCCAATGCATCACGTAAACAGAACGAAACGCTAGAAATTATCTATTTTTCAACCGACGCGCAGGGACCATAGTCTGTCCCTATGCAACCCCTCGCGATAGCTCGGCAGACAACTGGATCGCTGCTGTTCGTTCGCACCTCGGGCCACCTCGGCCGCGCCATCCGCGAGGTGAACGAGGTCCTCTCTTATCGCCGACGGCGCCTGACGCCTGGCGAGGAGGTGCTCGCGGTCATCGAGTGCGACGACGTCGAGTCGAGTCCCTTGCTGTCGGGCCACACCGACCCCGTGTCACCGAGAGGCGACCTCGTCGTGCGGGAGTCCTTCGGCCTGAGTGGGGTCTGGAACCTGTGCTGCTTCGACATCACCATCCTGCGCCACCCGGTCACGCCCGAGCAGCGCCGCGGGCGCCTGCTGGACGCCCTCTGTCTGGGGCACGACGTCGCGTCGAGAGACGCTCCGGCGGCCGCGCGGCTGGCCCGCTTGCGCGTGCTCCCCGTGTTCGCCCCCACCGAAGTGCTCGACGACGTCGAGCGGGCGGTGGACGACCTCGCAGCGCGGTACCCCCGCCTGCGCGTAGGGCCGACGGCCTTCCTCCACGACCCCGATAGGCGAGAGCGAGAGCTCGTGCCGTGGATGACGCGCTGCGCGTCGTCCGAGCGCGCCGAGGAGGCGCGGGGGATGGGCACGTCATCGACAGCGACCAGCATGACACCCCACGTGGGAACAGAAGCCACCGACGAGACCTTCTGAGAGGGTCGGTGGCGCCGAGGAGAACGTGCGACCGCTCGCGTACCCGCAGAACAGGAGATCCTAGATGCCCACGACCGATCCTACGCGCCCCTTCGACCTGCTCTCACCGCTGCTCGACGTGCTCTGGGCAGACGGCCGGATGTCGTACGCCCAGGTGCGCGCGGTCGATCAGGTCGCCACGCTCCTGGGAGTGGAGGATGTCGCGAAGCGCATCACCCGCGTTCGTCCCTCCGAGTCCGACGACGCCGTACCTCCCGCGCTCGTTCGCGCGGTGGCGTACACGCTGGCCGTGTGGGTGGCCGCCGTAGATGGGCACGTTCACCCGAGCGAGCGCCGGGTGCTGAACCACTTCGAGACTTGTTGGGACCTCAGCCCGCTCGTCACACGCCGCGCCCGACGCCTGGCCGTCGGCATGGCGCGGCTCGCCGCAGGGCGCCCCACGCGGACGCAGCTGGAGGCGCTCATTCGCGCGGCACAGCAGCTCGCGGCAGAGTCCGAGTCGGAGGGGTGCGTCGCCGCGTGACGCGGCCGTCGGCGCGCGAAGCCCTACCGTCCCACCCGCTTCCACACCTGAACAGCCCGCGGCGAGGCGCCCCATGAAGCCCACCGCCCACGACGCCGAGGTGAGGCCATCCTGGAAGCGGCGGAGGAGATCGGAGGGCCCGTACTCATCGGGGGTGAGGCCTTCGCCCGTCGCGGTGACGGTGAGGAACCAGGCTGCGACATCCATTCACGTGTTGAGCGTTTGGCCTGCGATGATCATGGCGTCTCCAGCAAGGTTCGAGCGAACTCACGGGCTGCGGTGGGCACGAATGTCGGCAGCGTGGCGTCGTGGGCAATCTCCGACCAGATGACCCTAGCTTCGTCAACCCTTCCACGGAGCGCTGCGAGGAGCATTGGCGTCTCGAAGACGGCGGCCCGCATGCAGAGCACGGCGCGCGCGATGTCTTGGCTCGTGGGCTGAAGGCTCTCCCAGGCCGCGTCATCGAACACGCCCTTCTCCACGGACCGAACCCAACCGTCCAACGCCGGGTCGGATGGGGAGAGGGCCCACTTGCTCGCCTTGTCTGCTCCCGCAAGCGCATCGCGAATGGCTTCGTCTGCCGCGACCTTCCCCATAGCCGCCACGATCCGAAACGGCGACATTAGGCGGATGTGTACAGCCGACGCGGGGGAATTTCTCGCCCACGAGCCGTTGGTGAGGGCACGCCATGCCGATGCGAAGGCCGTTCCGCGCAACGCGGCCGAGGAGCGTTCCCGCCACAGCGATTGGAGTAAGGGCACCGCAGCCGCGAGCTGGTCCGCATGCTCGGCCGCTTCCAACGCGACCTCCACTGGGACTTGCTCGTCGGCCAGGAGCGCGCGCAGGCCACGCTCAAAATGAGCCTTCGCCCCGAGGCTCCCCAGCGCGACCGAGACACCGAGCGCTTCAATCGGGCGATGCGAAGCGATGGCGTCGTTCAGCGCGTGGGTCAGTGCAGGCACCGCCCACCGCTCACCCAAGGCGCCGAGGAGGTCCGCCGCACGGCGATCGCCGCGACCGAGGAAACCGACGACGCGCTGGGCGGCGATGCGTCGGTTGGCTCGAGGCACGCAGTTCGCGGCGCGTGCGTCAAAGACGTCAAAGCGCGCGGCGATCGGTTGGCTCAGCGCCGCGAGCGCCGCCGAGAATCGCATCGGCCAGAGCGTGGTAACGGCGAGCTCGCCCCAGTTCGCGCGCGACCGCCAGCTCAGCGCGTCTTCACGCCGTGGGTCGGAGAGGGGCAGCCGCGCTGCCCAGCGGTTCACCGCCTCGAGCCACCGGTCTTCGAGCGTCACGCCGACAGGCGCGCTTGGCGACTGCACGCCCGCGTAGCCGACGCGATCGTTGCCGATCGCGAACAACGCCTCGGCCTCGGGAACCGCGGGAAGGGTGTGAAAGAACTGGAGAGCGCGGCTGCGCAGGAGCGGGTCGTCATCGAGCAAGAGTCCCGCGACGGCACGGCGATACGCAGCGCGCTCGGGGATGCCTTCGAGGCGGACATCGAGCCAGATCATGTCCGCGGCGGGGTATCTATCGACCTCCATCTCGGGCGCGAGCAGCGCCACCGCACGCGCAACGAACGGCCACGAGGCGTCCGCCGAGACCGCGATGCCGCGGTGGGTCAGGGGGAGCGAGGCCGGCGGGTGTCCGCTGCAATCCCAGGGAGGTACGGGCCGCTCGGCTTCTCGGGCGAGATCGAGCCGGTTGAAGT